>DASWCG010000098.1:0-12033 GCA_036390175.1 Candidatus Acidiferrales bacterium
AGGGCCCTCAGAATGAACAAGCCGAGCGCCATCCTGCCCAGCAGCGCGCCGGGATTGTCGGAACGCCCGAGGATCAACTCGCCGAGCCACGCGCCCACGATCACATCGGCCACGTGGAACACGAAAAACCAGGAGGCCAGCGCGGTTATTGCCAAGGGGATCCCCACAACGGTCGCACAGGCGATTACCACCAGGATCAGCACCGCGATTGCCGCAACCAAACCGACCGGAGCCGCCCACAGATACCGGCCGGCCTCCTGCACAGCCTCTCGCGAGAGCTTCGGCAGGAGAAAGATAAGAACCATTCCAAGAAGAAATGCCGCGGCCAGCCAGACGACTTTCCAGAAGTAATACCGCGGATGGCTATATGCCGGATGCTCTTCAACGTGGTTGACCTGGAGCGGGCTGGCCAGTTTTGCCTTGGGGGAGACATCCACGGTGTGCCTTCCCCGCTGCTCCATCAGCGCCGTGCCGCCAATTTCTGCGGTAGACCCGATTACCAGATCATGTCCTCTAATCTTCATGCTTCCGCCGATGACGCCATTCAGGAAGGTCCGGGCGGAGAACGCAAGGAAATCCCGGCCGATCCGGCCATCGAGCGAATTCCGCGCCGAAAAAACAATCAGGCTCCCGCCAATCCCTCCGGACGAATCCAGCTTGACCAACTCCACAAAGGCCGTCATGTTTTTCTTGACCGTCCCCATGATGGTCACATTGTTGGAGAACGACCGGACGTTGCCATCCACGTGCCCGTTGACGCGCACCGATTGGCTGAAAGCTATGAGGTCTCCACCGACGTGGCCGTTGACCTCCACACTCTCGGCAAATGCGATGACGTCGCCTTCGACCGTCCCGTCCACGCGAAGCTGTCCGCCGCCAAAGATGAGGTCGTTCTTGATCGTCTCATCCTGGGCAATGACCAGCGAATTGGCATGGCGGATTTCTGCCGCTGCCGCCGGCGAAGGCAGCGCCAGCGCCGCCAGAATCACCGGCACCATCAGGGCCATGGCCGTCCAGCGGCGCTTCCTGCGCCTCAAAAAGAACAGACTGAGACCGCCCATAGTGATCAACGCCATGGTTTCGAAAATACTGATCATGGATTGCCATCCTTTCCAAAAGGCTCCCTGGAAAAACAACAAGCTGATAAGGTTGGAGGTTCCGAAACCCGCCTGGGCGAGTTGCTGCTGCCACGGCTCGACAATTCCCGTCCACAGCACGTACACCGCGGCGGCGGCAAAGCCAAGCGTCACGATCCAGGCCCAGCGCACCGGGTCGCGCCCTTGTTCCACAGAGGCCAGCAAGCGCGCGGGAACGGCCTCGTCTTCTTCCAGCATGGCGCGAGTCAGCAGACGCGACTCGCGCTCCAGAGCCTGCAACAATGCCCGGCAACTCGGACACTCCCCGACGTGCGCCGAAAGCTCCCGCGCCCGCGACTGCTCGAGCTGCCCCTCCAGGTACAGCAGGCAGGCGATTTCGTCCACATGACTCATCATCGCGCACCCCCTGCAGCCGCGGCCCCGGCGTGGCCCATGGCTTCGCGCAATTCATGGCGCGCCCGCAGCAGCACGACCCCAACAAACGCGCGGCGGACCCCCAAGGCTTCGGCGATTTCGTCATAGCTCATGTCGGCGTAGTAGCGCAACACCAGAGCCATGCGCGCACGTGGCGCCAGCTTGTCGAGCGCGCGGCGCACTTCGAGGCCGGTGCTTCTCACAATCAGTTGATCGAGCTGGCCGGGATCGGGATGCTCCAGCGGGAGCGTTTCCAGGTCGCCGGTCTCCTTGTCCTGACGAACCCGCCGGCGCCGCAACAAGTCCCAGCAATGGTTGGCGGCCACTCGATAGAGCCACGCGGAAAAGGAACGGCTCGCATCGAACTGTCCGAGTTTTTCGCGCACTTTCATGAAAACTTCCATCGTTGCGTCTTCCGCGTCCTCGCGCGTGGGCATGGCCCTCCGGCAAAACCGGAAAATGGCCGGCGCGTAGGAGCGATATAGCTCGCCCCAGGCGTCGGCGTTCCCCGCCTTGGCCCGGGCAATTGTTTCCGCGGGCTCAGGCTTTTCCAAAGCGCCTGCCCGATCCGGCCTTCGCGCATCCACCATGTAATACGCACCGACCCTGTGAAATATTGCAGCAATATTACTGACGGTTCGCCTCTGAACCCTCAGGAACCGCCGGAAGAACTGTACCAAATTTTGTCGAAATTCTGCGTGCGCTGCGCCGCAGCGTAGGGGACGACGCTATAGACGGCTACAACGGCGAGTGTCAGGCCGAGCAATGCCATGGCTCGGTTCTGGAGTCCCCCGAGTTCGCCGGGCGAACATCATAGCTGCCCTTCCGAAGAAAGTAATGATTTAATGCTATGCGCCCGGCGGAGCTGATAGGGATGTGCCGGCAAAGGGGTATTTTCCCCCAACGACTATGGCGATTCGGGTCTATAACCTCGCGCTCGTTGGCTTCGGCAATGTCGGCAAAGAATTGGTCCGCCTGCTCTTGGCCAAAGAGACGGAGCTTCGCCGCGATTACAACATTGGTTGGCGGCTCACGGGCGCGGCGTCCAGGCGTGTCGGCTGGGTGGCCAATGCCAACGGGCTCGACGCGGCGGCGCTGCTAAATCAGAATTGGCCCGAGCCGCCAGCGGGGCGCCCGCCCACCAATGTTCGCGAATGGCTCGCTGAATCGAAGGCTGACGTTCTCTTCGAAGCGACCTCGCTCGACCGCCGAACCGGTTATCCGGCCACCGACCACCTGAAGGCCGCACTGGAATACGGCGCGCACGCCATCAGCGCGAACAAGGGTCCGATCGTGCATGCGTACGGCGAATTGCGCGAGTTGGCGCGCGCCAAAGGCCGGAGATTCCTTTTTGAGTCCACGGTCATGGACGGCGCGCCGATATTTTCAATGTTCCCGCACGGTTTGCCCGCGGTCGAGCTGCGCGGCTTCCGCGGGATTTTGAATTCGACCACGAACGTCGTTCTCACCGAGATGGAAAAAGGGCTAAGCCTTGACGAAGCCGTGAAAAAGGCGCAGGAGATTGGCGTTGCGGAAACCGATCCCGCAGACGACCTCGACGGCTGGGACCCGGCTGTAAAAGTGGCGGCTCTGGTGATTGTCTTGATGGGCGTTCCGATAAAGCTGGATCAAGTCGAGCGCGTTGGAATTCGCGCCATATTGCCCAGCGAAGTTCGGGCGGCGCGCGCCGAGGGAATGCGGTATAAGCTGGTGTGCCGCGCCGAGCGGACCGCCGAGGGCGTGCGCGCGGCCGTCGGGCCGGAGCGATTGCCGATGAGCGACCCGCTGGCGCTGCTCGAAGGCACGACCTCGGCGCTGCGGTTCGAGACTGACGTATTCGGGCTTTCCATCATCGAACACAAGCCGGGCATCCTAGCGACGGCGTACGGCTTGTTCGCGGATTTCATTCGCGCCGTCGCGATGTAGAAGAGGAAACGGAGAAATGGCCACAGGAATTTCGCAGGAAACAGCAGCGGCAAGACTCGATGTGCATTGGGCGCGGGCGCAGTTTCCCTCGTTACGAATGACCGTCAACGGGCATCCCGCGATATTCCTGGATGGCCCCGGCGGCACCCAGGTGCCCCAGCGCGTGTTGGACGCGGTGCGGAACTATTTCGAGCAATCGAACGCCAACACGTGCGGCGCGTTTGTCACCAGCCGGCGCAGCGATGCCATGATTGCCGCCACGCGCGCAGCCATGGCAGACCTCCTGAATTGCGGCGCAGACGAAGTCTTCTTCGGCCCGAACATGACTACGATTACCTTTGCGCTGGCGCGCGCCATCGGGCGCGAGCTTGCGCCGGGAGATGAAATCGTAGTCACCACGCTCGACCATGACGCCAATGTCGCGCCCTGGCGCGCCCTCGAAGAGCGCGGCGTAGTCGTGCGCCAGGTGGACATCCGCGAGGAGGATTGCACGCTTGATTTGGACGACCTGCAGCGAAAGATAACTTCGCGCACCAAATTGGTCGCCGTTGGCTACGCGTCGAACGCCGTCGGAACAATTAATCCCGTGGAGAAAATTGTGAAGCTGGCGCATGCCGCCGGGGCGCTGGTGTTCCTCGATGCCGTGCATTACGCGCCGCACGGGCCCATTGACGTCCGCGCCCTGGATTGCGATTTCCTGGCCTGCTCGCCGTACAAATTCTTCGGCCCGCATATGGGCTGCATCTTCGGAAAGCGCGAGCATCTGCGCCGCTTTCACCCTTACAAAGTGCGCCCGGCCACGGATGCCCCGCCCGATTCCTGGGAGACGGGCACGCAGGTTCACGAAGGGCTCGCCGGAGTGGGCGCGGCGGTCGATTATCTTGCCGAATTGGGGCGGCGGTGCGGCCCCGCTGTGACGAGCCGCCGCGAGGCGCTCCTCAGCGCCTATCGCGCGATCCGCGAGCACGAAATAGCATTGGCGGCGCGAATGATCCGCGGCTTGCTGGCGATCCCCGGGCTGCGTTTCTTCGGGATCTCGGACCCGGCGCGCTTCGCCGAGCGCGTGCCGACTGTGGCCGTGCGATTGGCAGGACACACGCCGCTCGAGGTGGCAAAGTTCCTCGGCGACCGCGGCATCTTCACCTGGGACGGCAACTACTACGCGTTGAACCTCACCGAGCGGCTGGGCGTCGAAAAAGATGGCGGCTTGCTGCGCATCGGACTGGTGCATTACAACACCGCCGAAGAAGTGGACCGCCTTCTGAACGCGCTGCAGGAATTCTCCGCATCCCACTAGAGCGCCCATGGCCAAACGACCGCAACCCATTGTTCTCACTGTGCTCGATGGCTGGGGCTATCGCGCCGAGACGTGCGGCAATGCCATCGCGCTGGCGCGCAAGCCGGCCTACGACGAATTGATCCAGAAATTTCCGAATACGCTGATTCACACCTCAGGCCCCTTCGTTGGCCTGCCCGAAGGACAGATGGGCAACAGCGAAGTGGGCCACCTCAATATCGGCGCGGGCCGTATCGTCCACATGGACATCACGCGCGTGGATCAGCTCATCGCCAGCGGCGCCTTCTTCCGGCAGCCGCTGCTTCTCCAGGCTATGGAGCGAGGGCGCCAGCGGCAACTGCACCTGTTGGGCCTGCTGAGTGATGGCGGCGTGCACTCGCACATCCAGCATCTGTTCGCGCTGCTCCGGATGGCGCGCGAGAACCAGGTCGAGCGCGTCCTTGTGCATTGCTTCCTGGACGGGCGCGACACTCCGCCCACGAGCAGCGCGGATTTTCTGCGTCACCTGCAGCAAAAGCTTCGCGAATTCGGCCGCGGGCAGATCGCGACGGTCATCGGGCGCTACTATGCCATGGACCGCGACAACCGCTGGGAGCGCATCGAAAAGGCCTATCGCGCGATGGTTCACGGCGAAGCGGAGGTCAAGGCCGCCGACCCGCTCGAGGCGGTCACACGCAGCTACGAACAGGGCGTCACCGACGAGTTCGTCAAACCCATCGTGATTACCGGCTCGGCCGGTGCGCCGGGCAAAACAGAGTTGCCCGTCGGTTTGATCCGGGATGATGATGCGGTGATTTTCTACAATTTCCGCGCCGACCGCGCGCGGCAGACCACGCGCGCCCTCGCCGAGCCCGGCTTCCGCCAATTCAGCGACGCCAAGCGGCCCAAGAATCTTTTCTTTGTAGCCATGACGCAGTACGAAAAAACTTGGCCGTGGCTGCATTACCTCATCGGCTCCGAAAAGCTCGAGCACATTCTCGCGCAGGTGTTTGCCGAGCGCGGCTACAAGAATCTGCGCTGCGCGGAGACGGAGAAATATGCGCACGTGACCTATTTTTTCAACGGCGGCGTCGAAAAACCCTTCGCCGGCGAAGAGCGTATCCTGGTCCCCTCCCCTAAAGTTCCCACCTATGACCTGATGCCGGAAATGTCCGCGGCGGGAATCACCGACGCGGTGGTGAAAGCAATCGAGAAAGGCGGGTTCGACGCCATCATCATGAATTTTGCCAACGCCGACATGGTGGGTCATTCCGGCAAGCTGGAAGCAGCCATCAAGGCCGTCGAAGCTGTGGACGCGGGCCTCGGCCGCATTTATCAGGCGCTCAAGCCGCGCGGAGGCGCTTGGGTGATCACCGCCGACCACGGCAATGCCGAGACGATGATTGATCCCGCCACCGGCGGCCCGCACACTTATCACACCACAAATCCCGTGCCGTTGATTCTGGTCAGCGAAGATGACCGCCTGCAATTGCGGCCGGGTGGGGCGCTGCAAGACATCGCGCCAACCCTGCTCGGTGTTCTCGGCGTCCCCGAGCCGCCGGAAATGACCGGGCGCGACTTGCGCCGCGCAACCTCCGCGAACGCCTCAAACCGATGAACCGCCCGGCCCCTTCCCAAACGAAATTGCTGATCTGCGTCTGGCATCCATTCACGGAATGGCGCCCCAAGCCCATGATGGCCGAGGCCATCCGGCAGCGCTGGCCGGAAATGAAGGTGGTCCACCTGCCGAATTACGACCGCCTTCCGGAAGAATTGCCGGACGCGGATATTTTTGTCGGTTATTCGCTGCGGGCGAAGCAGCTTCCGCAGGCTCGTAAGCTAAAGTGGATTCACTCGACAGCGGCGGGCGTTGCGCAATTGATGTATCCCGAGCTGCGCGACTCCGGCATCCTCGTCACCAATCCCAGTGGGATATTCTCCGAGCCCATGGCCGAGCACACCATCGGTCTGATGATTGCTCTGGCGCGCAATTTCCCCGGCGCCGTGAGGCATCAAGATCAGCGCCGCTGGGCGCAACAGGAGCTCTGGGACAAGCCGCAGCATTTGACGGAACTCGGGAGCAAAACGCTTTTGATCGTCGGCTTCGGCTCGATTGGGCAGGAGTTGGCGCGAGCAGCCAGGGCGTTGCGCATGCGCGTTTGGGGAGTGAGCCGTTCCGGACGCGGCGACACGACGTTCGCCGAGAAGATAATTCCTGTTTCGCAGCTCGATGACGCGCTGGCCGAAACCGACTTCGTGGTGATTGCTGCGCCGGAAACACCGGAGACAAAACATCTGATCGGCGCGCAGCAGCTCGCGCGCATGAAGCGCTCGGCATTCCTCATCAACATCGCGCGCGGCTCGCTGCTCGAAGAGGGCGCGCTCGTCGCCGCGCTCGAACGCGGCGAAATAGCAGGGGCGGCGCTGGATGTCGCCGCCGCCGAACCGCTGCCGCCGGAGAGTCCCTTGTGGACGGCACAGAACGTTCTGATCACGCCGCATACCAGTGCCGTGAGCGACCGGCTGTGGCCCCGTCAGACCGCGCTGCTGCTCGAACTCCTGGAACGCTGGTTCAGCGGGCGGGAACTCTTCAACATTGTGGATTTTCAGCGGGGATACTGAGCGTTGCGCTTCCGGAGAAAAACTCTCCGCTCAGTCGCCCACGTTCCCTTTTGGCACGATGTAACCCTCGCGCGCGTAGACCACCAATTTCTGTACCTTCCCTTTATGGTCTTTCACTTCGAGGGGCGTGCCGTCGGGATTGACCAACTGCACCTTGATCTTGCGCAGTTTGCCGTCGTGCGCCTTGTTGGTTGGCGTGTAGGCCAGGCTGTACTGGTTGCGAAGGCTGTTGACCACATCCTGGAAGATGCCGGGCATCTCCCCCTGAAACTGAGGATGCCAGGCATGCCCGCCCGTCATGCTGGCGAAGGTGTTTAGCTGGTTCTCGGCCTGGTAATAGGACATGCGTCCGATGCTGCCGATCATCCCGTGGCTGTCAAGGTACTCAATATAATCGTGGGACATGCCGATGCAATAGATGGTGACGTCGGTCTGACGAATCTCCTTGATGGTTTGGTCCAGCGTGTGTTTGCTGAAGGTATCCAGGCCGGAGGCCAGCAGCAAGATGGATTTCTTTCCCTTGATGCCCTTCAGCCGGTCCAGCGTGTCCAGCAAAGCGTCGAAAACGTTCGACTCACTAAACCCGGGAAAGTACAAATGCGCGACTGCGTCCTTGATTTCTTCCTTGTTCTGCGTGAAGTCCACTTCGACGCGGGGCTTAAGATCGAACGTTACCAACGCAACCCAGTCTTTTTGGTTCAAGTGGTTGACAAAATCGTACGCCGTATACAGCGCCTTACCCGCAAAAAAGCCGTAGCCGACCTTGCTGAATTCCATCAGGATGACCATGGTGATAGGCGCATCCGTGGGAGCGAAATTGGTGATGGTCTGCGGCACGCCGTCCTCGAGGACGCGGAAGTTTTCCTTTTTCAAGCCGGTGATAATGTCCCCGTGCTGCGTGGTGGCTACAACGTCCACGGTGACGACGGGGACTTCCACAGAAATGGCGAATTCCCCCGGCTTCTCTTCCTTTTGCGGTTCCTGCTTCTGCGGCTCCTGCTTCTTCGGCTCCTTCTTTTGCTCTTGTCCGGCGGCCTGCCGCGAAGGAGGCTGCGCGCCGAGGTTGTTCGCGGGAATCAGCAGAGAAATCAAAGCGGCAACCAAAAAGAAATTGCGAAGAATATGCTTCAGCATGATGGAATCCTCTCTCTCCGGGATGCTGCCACGAAATTTTCCTGGACGCAATCTCGCAGGGGGCGAGGCCGCGGGAGGCCTTGGCTCCCATCGTTGCGGGAAGGAAACGGCAAACGCTCACTTGGCACGCTTCCCGCGCACCCTCATGTTAGTATGAAGCGTTTTGCGGTCGAGAAGTTTCCTCAAACTTTCTGGGGGTAACGTTCCATGAGTCTTCGCAAGGGCCGCCCGGTGTGCGGTGTCCTGTTCTTGTTTGCCGTGATGTGGGCGGCTGGCGTGCCGCTCCGCGCGCAGGCGCCGGCCGCGGCGCAACCGTCGCCGAGCGCACTGGCGAAAGTCTCTGATGATGCCGTCAGATGGCTGAGGCAACTGCTGACTATCAACACGACCAATCCCCCGGGAAATGAGGCCAAGGCCGCGGAGTACATCAAGGAAATTCTCGCGGCGGAAGGCATCCCGTCGGAAACTCTGGAAGTGACGCCGGGCCGCAGCGCCGTGGTGGCCAGACTCCGTTCTTCGGCGCTGCCGGATCCCGCGCGCGCGCTGCTGCTGCTCGGACATCTCGACGTGGTGGGTGTGGACAAATCGAAATGGTCGGTGGACCCTTTCGGCGCGGTCCTCAAGGATGGGTACATCTACGGCCGCGGAGCCATTGATGACAAGGGAATGGTCGCGGCCAATCTTGCCGTGTTTGTGGCGCTGAAGCGCTCGGGAGTGCGGCTGGAGCGCGACGTCATCTTCCTGGCGAGCGCCGACGAGGAGCAGGGCGGCGACGCAAGCATCAAAACGCTCATCGCCAGGTACTGGGACAAGTTTGCGTCGGGATTTGCCATCAATGAAGGCGGCCGCGTGCTGGCCAAGGACGGCAAGGTGCAGTACGTGGGCATTCAGGCCAGCGAGAAGGTCCCCTACAACGTCACCGTCATCGCCACGGGAACGTCGGGCCACGCATCGATCCCGCGGAAAGACAACGCCGTGGTGCACCTGGCCGAAGCGATTGCGAAGATCGCCGCGTATCAGCCACCGGCGCATCCGAGCGTGATTGTGCGGCGTTATTTCGAGCAGATTGCCAGGATCCAGGACCCGGAAACGAATAAATGGATGCGCGCGCTCGAAACGCCGGATCGCGCCGAGCACGCCGCCAGAGTTCTTTCGGACATGAATCCCACGTGGAGTTCGATGTTGCACGATTCGATTGCGCCCACCATGCTCGAGGGCGGAATACGCGCCAACGTGGTGCCGTCGGAAGCGCGCGCCAATCTCAACATCCGGCTCTTGCCGGGGGACCTGATTGACCCGCTCGTCGCCGAACTGAAAAAAGCCGTGAACGATCCGCAGATCCGCTTCGAAGTCCAGCGAGACCCGGGGCTGAACGCGCCGCCGTCTTCCATCGAATCGGACCTCTACAAGTCCATCGAACGCAGCAGCGCGCGCATATTTCCCGACGCCGTTGTGGTCCCCTACCAATCCACCGGCGCCACGGACTCCGCGCAGCTTCGTTTTCACAACGTGCAGGCTTACGGCCTGCTTCCCTTTCCTCTAGTCGAAGAGGACGAACGGCGGATGCACGCGGACGACGAGCGCATCCCGCTCGCTTCGTTCCAGAAAGGGATCGAGTTTCTCTACCGCGTAGTGGCGGAATTCGCGCAGTCAAGGTAGCGAGTTGGCAATCCCCGAACCCATGACCTTCCGGCGCTCCAAGATCGTGTGCACCCTGGGTCCGGCGAGCCGTTCGGCAGACATGCTGGACCGCCTGATGCGGGCGGGCATGGACGTGGCGCGGCTGAATTTTTCGCATGGCACGCACGCCGAACACGCGCAGACAATCGCCCGGGTCCGCGAAGCTTCGGGCCGTTTGGAAAAACCCATTGCTATCTTGGCGGACTTGCAAGGTCCGAAAATCCGCACCGGACCGCTTGCCGGCGGCGGACCGGTGGTTCTGCGCGCGGGCCAGAAGTTTACGCTCACAACGCAGCGGATACTCGGAGACGCTTCCGGCGTCAGCACGACGTACCGCGGGCTGCCTCATGATGTTCGCAAAGGCAACCGCATCCTTCTTTCCGACGGGCTCATCGAGCTGCGCGCGCTCCAGACGCATCCCGGCCGCGTGGTCTGCGAAGTCGTCAACGGAGGAGAGCTCGGGGAACACAAAGGGATCAACCTGCCGGGCGTGAATCTGCGCGTCCCCGGGATCACGCCGAAGGACCGCAAAGACCTGGCGTTCGCGCTTTCCCGGGGGGTGAATTATGTGGCCGTGAGTTTTGTCCGCCACGCCGAAGATGTTCTTGCCGCCAAGGCCGCCATTCTGCACGCCGGCAAAGATACACCCGTCATCGCCAAACTGGAAAAGCCGGAGGCCATCGAAAATCTCGATGAAATCCTGCGCGTCGCCGATGCCGTGATGGTGGCGCGAGGCGACCTGGGAGTGGAGATGAGCCCCGAGCGCGTGCCCGTGGTGCAGAAGCATATTATCGCGCGCGCGCTCGAGTTCCGCCGGCCGGTGATCACCGCGACACAAATGCTCGAATCCATGACGCACAACCCGCGGCCGACTCGCGCCGAAGCTTCCGACGTGGCCAACGCCATCTTCGACGGCTCGGATGCGGTGATGCTTTCGGCGGAAACGGCCACCGGCCGGTATCCGGTGGAATCGGTACAAATGATGGCGCGGATTATTGGCGAGGCCGAAGAGAGTATCGAAGAGTTCCCGCGCCCGAAGCACTCCAGCCAGTTGAATATCGCCGAAACCACCTGCGAGCTAATCACTCATGCTTCGGATGAACTGCACATGAAGGTCATCGCGGTGTTCACCAACAGCGGCTCGACGGCGCGGCTCATTTCCAGATACCGTCCGGGCGCGCCCATCGTGGCATTCTCCCCGCAAAGCGAAACGCGGCGGCGCTTGAGTCTCATCTGGGGCGTGCTCCCGCGGAGCATCGCGGCGATCCGGGACATTGACAGCCTGGCGGCCATCGCCGAAAAACGCCTTCTCGAAGAAAAACTGGTGCGGCGCGGCGACGTCATCGGAATCGTCGCCGGCACGCCCATGGGAATCCGCGGCACCACCAACTTCATGAAGTTTCACGTCATCGGCGGGCCGACGCGGTAACTCACCGGCGAATTCGCGGTGCTAATTGACCCAGCGATCGGGCCGCGGCGGCGGTTCGTTCTTGTGGTCGCGCATGTACACTTCGAACTTCCGGCGAGTGCGTTTCAATTTCCAGTCTGTGTAGCGGTTGCGCGCCCGATAGAGGAACGACCCGCGCCGGAGATAAACGTAGCCGACCAGCATGCCGCCGAGATGGCAGATGTGCGCAACGTTGTCGCCGCCGGAGCCCAGCGTGCTGAAAAACTCGATCGCACCCATCACCGCGACGTACGGCCGCATGGCAATCGTTATGGGAAACGGAATCAACCAGATCTGACGGTCCGGGAAAAGGATGGCGTTCGCAATCAGAATTCCGAAAATTGCGCCGGAGGCGCCGATGGTGGGAGTGACGGAAGGCGCGCTTCCCCAAAAAATGGGGATGGTTTTGACAATCACATTGATCAGGCCCGCCCCAA
>DASWCG010000099.1:0-1758 GCA_036390175.1 Candidatus Acidiferrales bacterium
AATCGGAATGCTCGGCAACCGCGGGAACGCGCTCGTGGTGGCGGAATTCCTCGATGCGCACAAATTTGCGCATGTCGTGCTCGATCCCGTGATGAAATCATCCAGCGGCGCCGAACTCCTCGACGCCGCCGGAATCAAGTATCTCACCACCGAGCTCCTCAAGCGCGCCAGCGTCATCACTCCCAACGTTCCCGAAGCCGAAGTTCTCACCGGGCTGACGATCAAGGATGTTCCCGAGATGGAAGCTGCCGCGCGCAAAATCGTGGAAATGGGCGCGCACGCAGTGATCGTCAAGGGCGGACACATGGAGCGCGCCAACGACGTGCTCTTTGATGGCGCAGAAACCTTTCAGCTGGCCGGCGACCGCGTCAAGGAAGAAACCTTGCACGGCACGGGATGCACCTTTGCGTCCGCGTTTACCGCGCAGCTCGCTGCCGGACGTTTGTTGTTCGAGGCTGCCACCCTCGCCAAAGCTTACGTCACGAAAGCCATCGAAAAGGGCTATCCCATTGGCAAGGGCCGCGTCCCGCTCGATCACTTCTATCGCCAGCGCATCGAGCCGCCCGCTCGCGGCATCCACGAAGTCCCACAACACGGTATGCATCCCGCCGCCGAACCCGCGGCTCACTAAGAATGGTCCGCGATATTCTGCACTCCGCAATGCAGTACTCTGCCATCACTATGTCTCTGCGTTTTTTAGCGTTGATGAACGACCCGGCCGGCAACAATGGTGGCCACCGGTCCGCCTTTAAAGTTCCGTCCATCGAAGGGCGAGTTGCGCGACTTGCTCGGCGATTCTTTCACCTTATAGGTCCAGGTCTTTTCGGTAGAAAAAATGGTCAAGTCGGCGGGCTGGCCCGCGGCGATTTTTCGTTCGATGCCGAGTACGCGCGCCGGACCCGTGGTGAACAGCTCTACCACCCGCATCAGCGAAAGCCGGCCGCTCTGCACCAATTGTTCCAGCGCCAGCGCCAGCGCCGTTTCGAATCCCAGAATCCCAAACGGCGCGCGGTCGAACTCCACGTCCTTCAGCGCCGGCTCGTGCGGCGCATGATCCGTCGCGATCGCATCCACCGTTCCGTCTGCCAACCCAGCCAGCAGCGCTTCCCGGTCTTCCCGCGCCGCCAGCGGCGGATTCATCTTGAATTTCGAATCGTACTGCACGTCCTCGTCGATTAGCGTGAAATGATGCGGCGTTACTTCGCAGCTCACCCGCAGCCCGCGCGACTTCGCCCACCGCACCTGTTCCAGCGAAGCTTTCGCCGAAAGATGCGCCACATGCAATCGCGCCCCTGTCAGTTCCGCAAGCTGCACATCGCGCGCTACGCAAACCGACTCTGCCGCCGCCGGCATACCACGCAATCCCAGCCGCGTCGAAGTGACGCCCTCGCGCATCACCGCCCCCGCCGCCAGCGAAACATCTTCCGAATGTTCAATCACCGGAAGGTCCAGCGATCGGCAATAATCCATCACCTGCCGCGCTAGCTTCGCCGTCGCGATCGGCTTTCCGTCATCCGAAACCGCTACGATCCCCGCTTCTCTCATCCCCGCGATTTCCGCGATCGCTTTGCCTTTACTTCCCACCGACGCCGCGCCAATCGGCCAGACCCGCACGCTCCCGCCCGCTTTCGCGCGATCCAGGATGAATCGCGTCACCGAAGCATTGTCGTTCACCGGCTTCGTGTTCGGCATGCAGCAAACCGCGGTGAACCCGCCGCGCGCCGCCGCCCTCGTGCCCGTCTCGATCGTTTCGGAAGA
>DASWCG010000100.1:0-4584 GCA_036390175.1 Candidatus Acidiferrales bacterium
CCGGCGTAACGCTCGAATTTGTTCCTGTGCTTCTCGCAGTAGGCGATTTCGTTCGCCGTAAACACGCGCCGCAGAAAACTCTCCCCGTGCCGTTCGATCGCCGCCCGAACGCGCTCCACTTCCGCGATGTCCATTCCCATGCCGACGATCAAGGTTTCCTCATGCGTATCGAATACGTTTCAAAGCGCGGCTTTGCTCTTCTGCGCCCGGCGGAATTCCGGCAATCCCGATTATACTGTTCTAGTCGTGAACACCACGAGTGCAACCGCCCGTAAGCGCCGAACTCGCCCCTCGGGCCGCTCGGCGCCCGGCCATTCCGGCGCAGCTTGGAAATCTGTTCATTCCGGAGAGCTCGAAATCCTTCAGGCCCCGGCTCTCGCGAATATCCCGTGGCTGACCCATGGTTTCAGCACGCGCATGGGCGGGTCAAGCACTCTGGCGGGGAAGAAGACGCTGAATCTCGGTTTTACCGGCTGGGACAAACGCGAAACGGTTCTCGCGAATCGCCGCGCGCTTCTTTCCGCGCTCGGCGCGGAGAATTTGCAGCTCGCTCCGCTCCGGCAATTCCACTCTGACGTCATCTATGTCCTCGACCGTCCGCCGCAGGAGCCGCCGCGCGGCGACGCTTCGATCACCAGCGCTCCCGGACTCCTCCTCGCCGTGCAGACCGCCGACTGCGTTCCGATTCTCCTTGCCGATGCCAAACGCCGCGTAGTCGCCGCAGTCCACGCGGGGTGGCGCGGCACGCTCCAGCGCATCGTCCTGAAAACGATTGGCCGGATGCAAATGGTCCTCGGAACTCGCCCCAAAGACATTGTTGCGGCCACGGGGCCGGCCATCGGCGGCTGCTGTTATGAAGTCGGCCCCGAGGTAGCGCAAGCCTTCGCCGCACAATTCGCAGCCGCGCGCGATTGGTTCGAAGGCCCGTTTGACCGGCTCATCGGCGGCGATTCTCCCAACCCGCTGCAGTGGCTCAACCGGATGCCGCCGGGCCACCAGCCGCCCCTGCCGCGCGTCCATCTCGATCTGCGCGCCGCCAACCGCTGGCAATTGCTGAAAGCGGGTGTTCTTCCGCAAAACATTTTTTCCAGCGGCCTCTGCACTTCCTGCCGCACCGACCTGCTCTTCAGTTTTCGCCGTGAAGGAAAAATCAGCGGCCGTTTGATGGCCGTCATCGGACTTCGCCGGGAAGAATCATAGACGCTACGAGGCGGAAATCTGTGTAAGAGATGCGCCAGGGTTGCTCTCCAGCAGCGCCAGTTGCCCGCACGCCGCCATGATGTCTTGCCCGCGCGAATAACGCACAAACGCCGGCACTCCCTTTTCCGTCAGAATGCGCCGGAACTCTTCCACCCGTTCCCGGTCGGGAGGGCGGTAGGGAAGCTCGCCGGGATTCCACGGAATCAGGTTCACCTTGGCCCGCAAGTTTGCCACGAGCTTTACCACGCGCCGCGCGTCCTCCGCAAAATCATTCACGCCGCCGAGCAGTACGTATTCAAACGTCAGCCGTTCCCACGGCCGCAGCGGATATCGCGCGCACGCTTCCAGCAGGACTGCCAGCGGGTATTTCCGGTTGATGGGCATCAAGGCGTCGCGCTGCTCATCGGTCGAAGCATTCAGTGAAATGGCCAGCTTCGGCCGGATTTTTTCCCGCGCCAGCCGCTCGATTCCCGGCACAATCCCGCTCGTTGAAAGCGTCACATGCTTCGGCGAGATTCCCATGCCTTCCCCATCCAGCATGATTCGCACCGCCGCCATCACCGGCTCGAAATTTAGGAGTGGCTCGCCTTGACCCATCAACACGATGTTCGTCTGCGGCGCAAGCTCCGCCTTGTGCTCTTCCAGCGGCAGCAACGCCTGCGCCAGGATCTCTCCCGCCGTCAGGTTTCGAATCAATCCAAGCTGTGCCGTTAGGCAGAAATGGCAGTCCACCGCGCAACCAGCTTGCGTCGAAATGCAAATCGTTTGTCGCCCCTCGCTCGGCATGAACACAGCTTCGACTGAAGCTGGCCGATTCGGTCTTTCCTTCTCTTTCCGCTCCGCGTCGTCTGCGCCCTCTGTGTTAAAGTCGCTTTGTTTTCCATCGGTGCTGGCAAGCGCAAACAGATACCTTACCGATCCATCCGCCGAAGCAAACCGCTGCTTCACCTCCGGAAGCGTGATCCGCGCTTCATTCGAAAGGCGTTCCCGCAGTGCCGCCGGCAAATTCGTCATTCGCGCGACATCGAATTTCCGTTCCGCATACAGTGCGTGATAAATTTGCCCGCCGCGATACGCCGGCTCGCCCAGCGCCGCGCAGAATGTTCGCAACTCTTCTCTTGATTTGCCTAGAAGTTCCATCGCTCCCTTGTGCTCTTTTGAACGGCCCGGCAAGGCCGTCCGCATTTCAAACTACAGAGTACCTCTTTCTCTGGCTCCTTAACTTTCCTACTTCCGCTTCGTTTAGCGGTATAATTCTCAAGAAATCCCTGAATTTTCCCGGATTCCCCTGGAGGCTCCGATGGCTCAGAACGTCGCGATCGAACAACTCAATATCGCCGATTGGGTCAAGGACCTGGCCGCTATCTCCGAGTTCGACTTCACGCTCCAGAACGTGCAGGACTACGTCATCCGCCACGCCGTCCGCCCGGAGTCCCTCGACAAGTATCTTTTCTTTTCCAAAGGGAATTACACGCGCAATCTCATCTTCAGGAACAACGTCTTCGAGTGCATGACCATTTGCTGGGACATCGGCCAGCACAGCCGCATCCACAATCATCGCGGCCAGAATTGTTGGATGTCCGCTCCCATCGGCCGCCTCCGCGTCCAGAATTACCGCGTGGACCAGCGCGACGCCGCTCACGGCACCTGCAAGATCATCCCCACCGATACCTATGATCTAGACGCCACTCACCCCGCTTACGTGAATCCCGTCGAGCCCGTCCACGAGGTCAAAAACTTGGCCGAATTTAACCAGCGCGCCGTTAGCATTCACATCTATTCCAGACCTTTCGATTCTTGCGAGGTTTATCTGTGCGAGAGGGGCACGTATTCCGATGTTCCGCTCCACTACACGAGCGAGTACGGCCGCCTGAATCCCGACGAGAAACTCCTCTAACTTGGACGGGGTTTCATGCTTGCCCTGGTTTTTTCAAGGGAAGAAAAGTTCTTATGACGCGCCGGCCGTGAAGGTATTCGAGCGTCTTGTTCAGGCCCGCGATGACCGCGAACACCGCCGCGGTAATCCACAAATCCGCTCGCCCCGGCACGCTGCCATCTTGCATTCTTGAAGGCTGCACGAATCCTGCCGCCATCAGAACGTAAAGTATCGCCTCCAGAGTGAACACTCCTTCAACCAGCACGCTGATGATGCCAAGCGCGATAAACCCGGAGTACAAGTATCCGCCCCCCGGAATCAGCAGAGTCCATTTCAGCAGAGTCTTTTCGTCCTTGAATCCGAGTCCGCACTGCTTGCAGCGATAGTTCCGCGGGGTCAGCGCGTTCCGGCAATCCGGGCACAGCGAAGTCATTTCCTGCGCGGGTGTGGCTTCACCACGGCTCGCGGGGAGAACCGCCGCCACGATGTCCTTGATTTTTCGGCCATCCCGTCCCGGCACTTTCCAGTACCTGTCTTTTTTCCCGCTGGCGTACTTTAGGTCCAGGACGCGGCCGATCCACCCCTTTACTTTTGCTTCCGTCACGTCGCCCCAGCGCACACTCTTCAGGACTCTTTTCCACTTTCCGCGCCCGGTTAGTCCCAGATGAAGGATTCTGAGATTCGTGAGAACCAGCATCGTTGCCGTGACCCCATAGGTGTGCCACCCCAGCATGAACTGCTCCAGCGCGCTGACCGGCGCCTGGCAATTCTTCACGATATGGAAGACCATCTCATTCGGTTCCAACACGCCAGACAGGATGCCCCTCCAGTCTTCAAGCAGCTTTTCCGCCTTCTTCCGGCTCCGGTCGCTCTCCTGGCCCTTGGCGTCGGTAAAGAGGACATCCTCGCGAATGGAAAGTCCGCCGACCGATAGCGGGCGGGGAACCACATTGGCATAAATGGGCAGATCGGCCTGTGCCATGGCAGTTGCCACCTCCTAACTGATTGATTGCGCGGGACTTTATCTCATCTCCGTATGTCCGTCAAGGCAGTCAGAATCATTTTGCGGGTCCCTTCGAACCCGCTTGGAAATCGCGGCCCCTATATGCCACAATGTATACATGTCGGCTCTTGCCACGGACGCCCGGGACATTGAACGCCACGCGTTGTGCAATGGCCTCGTGGTCATCACAGAGACCATGTCCCATGTCCGCTCCGTTTCCATCGGCGTCTGGGTCCGCAATGGCTCCCGCCGCGAGGTCCCCGAGGAAAATGGCCTCGCCCACTTTATGGAGCACATGGTTTTCAAAGGCACCGAGCGCCGTTCTGCCGAGGACATTGCCCGCGAGATGGACTCGGTCGGGGGTATGCTGGACGCCTTCACATCCAAAGAGCAGATCTGTTTCAACGCCAAGGTTCTGGACGAGCACTTGCCCATCGCCTTCGACGTCATCGCCGACCTTGTTCTCCGCCCTAAGTTCGACTCCGACGACGTCAGGAAAGAGCGC
>DASWCG010000101.1:0-1840 GCA_036390175.1 Candidatus Acidiferrales bacterium
ACTCCTTGCGCAGCGGAGCAGCTGCTGTCACTCAACGGCAAATCCAGTGAGATATGCTCTTTGGGAGGGCATTCCCTGTTTTGGATTCATACGGTGTCAGCCGACCTGATCGGCCTTACAGTCTCTAACAAAACCCTGCTAAGACGAAAAACTCCTAAAGAGAGCTCCTTACTCTTATTCGGGAACTGCGTGAGCAAATGCATGCGTGTTTCAGCTGGCTCCAAGCCTATAATCGCTCGCCGTGTTCTTCAGGAAAACGAAGACGGCAACGACGATGATCAGCTTCCTCAGGGCTCACAAGGGCGTGAGCGTGATCATTTTCTCGTGGGTTGTTTTTTGCGCCTTCGTGCTCATCCCCAGTTGGCGCGAAGGGCCCTTTGCTTTCGTGTTCTTCTCAACCCTCTTCGTAACGATGATTGCCAGCCAGCTTTTCTGGATTCCTCGTGTCATTGGCCTTGGGGAACGATTCATTCTCGGGAAGCCGCAGCGCATCTGGCTTAAGGTCATCGTGGGCGTTCCCTATCTGTTCTTCTTCGCTAGCAATTTCGGCCCCTGGTACATTCCGCGGGGAGATTCGACCCATTTGACGCTGCGCAGCGTTCTGCTTGACGGAGCTTGGTCGGTGTGGCTGGTCGGGTCGTGGGTGGGCTTCGCCCTAGTGATGGTTTTCTGGACGGTAGACCGAGCAGGGCGCGCCGCAGCGTGGGTTTACCGCAAAGCGCGCGAGGCTGCGGCAGGCCCCGCCGCCGCTTCCATGCCTGGCGGCATACCTCTTGACCCGGCCTCGCCCGCCCGCCGCCGCCTGCTCGAGCAGGCCGCCGTCGCAGTAAGCGCCGTGCCATTTGTGGCCGCGGCATACGGGCTTCTATACGGCCGGCTCGACGTGGAAGTCACTCGCCCGCGCATTGCGCTCGCACGTCTGCCCAAAGCCTTTGAGGGGTTTCGCATCGTCCAGCTTTCCGACTTTCACATCAGCCCCTTCATCACCGCGGACCAGATTCGCCGTTGCGTCACAATCGCCAACGGATTGAAAGCCGACTTGGTGGCGCTGACCGGCGACTACCTCGCCGACGATCCCGCGGCAGAAGGAGAGGTGGTGCATGCGCTCGCAGGCCTTCGTGCGTCCTACGGTGTTTTCGGCTGCCTTGGCAACCATGAGTTCTATACTGAAACCGAGGATTCCATCACACGACTTTTTGCCGCGGCGGGGATTCGCATCCTGCGTCAAGAGCGGGCATCCATTCAATCACACGGCGAAGTGCTGAACCTGATCGGCGTTGACTACCAGCAAAGGCGATTCTCCAGAGATCATGACGGGCACCTCGTTGACCGGTATCTCGAGGGAAGTGAAAAACTGGTGATGCCGGACATGGTCAACATCCTTCTGAGCCACAATCCCAACAGCTTTGATCGCGCTGCCGAGTCGGGCATCGACTTGACGCTGGCCGGGCACAGCCACGGCGGCCAGTTGGCGCTCTCGTTCATCAACCGGGGCCTCGCCCTCGTATACCCGGAGACTCCCTACGTCAGCGGATGGTACGAAAAACCCGGCGGCCAGCTCTACGTCAACCGCGGCATCGGAACCACCGGCCCCCCCATCCGCCTCGGCGCAAGACCGGAGATTACGGTATTGGAGTTGTCTCGAAAGTGACCTCCAGTTTTCTCCTAGTTTGCCGGCGCGTCGTGGTTCATTGGCGCGCGATCATTTTGCTGTTGGTCCTTTCTCTTGCCACATTCCTGATCGCGCAAGCCGATTTCTTCGATTTGTTAGTCTTCGCCCTGTTCCTGATCTGTATCGCCAGCCAGTTTTTCTGGATTGGCCGCATCCTCGACCTCGGGG
>DASWCG010000102.1:0-7879 GCA_036390175.1 Candidatus Acidiferrales bacterium
AGTTAACTCTTTACAATGCGGCCAGGCCCCGTCTCGGCGCCGTGACAGTCTCGCCCGGGTGGCGTTCGCGGAACCCCGTGCGGGCCAGCAGGGACGCCTGTCTCAGCCCCATCGAGCCCCATCGGGGCGGCATCTTTGTAGATAAAGAACCGCCAAAAGCCAAAGCTCCGTAGGAGCGGCATCGAAGCCGAAGATGCCGCCCCGCTGGGGCTTCTTGGGTGGGCGGTATCCATTTGCTACAAATAGGCCGCTCCTACGGAGCTGCCGCAAAACCAAATTTCTCACAGTGAGAAATTTACTAACCCCCACGGCCAGAAGGAGTTACGACTGTGTCTCAGCTAACTCTTTACAATGCCTCCAGGCCGTCCACGGCTCGGCGCCAGCCGTGCCCCTCCGAATTGTGACCGTTCGTAGGACCCGTTCGTAGGACCCGTTCGTAGGACCTGTCCGTAGGACCTGTCCGTAGGACCTGCCATCGAATTAAACATTGAAACGCCTGGCGTCGATCGCCCTCTCCCTGCGAGGAACGAGCGGGGAGGGTTGGGGAGAGGGGAAAGCCAATAAAAACGCGACTCCTCTCCCCGGCCCTCGCCGCCGCCGCCGGAAGTGAGAGAGCGGCAATCCGCCCCCGAACGGTCGCATCTCCTGCGGTCTCCCGGGCTACTCATCCGTTTCTGCCGCGAAGCTACTCCCAATGGTCTCGCCCTCAATGCCCGGCACCGTAGGGCAGGCGTCCCCGCCTGCCGGTTCGAGCGGCTTCCAGCCGCGCGTTGGTGTTCGATCTCCTCGTCCTTCCAGAAACTTGGGGCAGGATGCCCCAGGAACCGGCAGGCTGGAAGCCCGCCCTACCTGCCGGGCCAGTCATCCTCTCCGCTTCGGAACCGCCCGCCGGCCGCCAAATTTCTCACAGTGAGAAATTTGATAACTCCCACGCCCAGAAGGAGTTACGACTTTGTCTCAGCTAACTCTTTACAATGCGGCCGGACCGCCTCCAGGTCCGCCGGAACCGCGGCGACTGCGGTCTGTAGGCCGGGTGCCCCCACCCGGCATCCTGCGCCGCTTCACGCCCCCCGGAACCGCGCCGACTGCGGCTGAACCGCTAATCTGCGCTCATAAACGCTAATCGCCGCCTCACGCGCCCTCCTTCTGCCTTCTGCCTTCTGCCTTCTGCATTCCCCCCCCAGTGGCCGTGCGCAGCACCTCTCAGTGAGAAATTTGATAACCCCCTCTCGCTCAACGCTCCTGCGGAGCGCCACCATCCCGCAAAACGCCCTTTTCCTTCTACATTCTGCCTTCTGCCTTCTGCATTTCCCAACCCACGCCCCCCGGAACTGCGGCCACAGCGGCTCCCGCGGCGACTGCCGCCTGAAGGCGGCGAGCCAGGAACGCCGCCTTCAGGCGGCAGATGACTTGCACAACCCCTCCAACCGTCTCACGCCACCCGGAACCGCGCCGACTGCGGCTTCTTCATTCCGCATTCTGCATTCTGCATTTCCCGATTCACCCCCCCCGGAACTGCGGCGACCGCAGCGACGATCATGGTACTTTCCCGCGAACCACGCGAAAAAGGCTAATGAAAACGCCTTCCGAAATTCGCGTTCGTTCGCGTGTTTGGCGGGCAATCCGCAATCCGAATTCCCGCCCAGTGGCCCTTTCCATTCCCCTTTCTGAGTTTATGAGTTTCGGCTGGCCGCCACCGTGTATCGGGAGCGCACCGAGGGACTGGCCGGGGGTGGGTTGAGCGACGGGTTGCGACATGATCAATCTTCGAAAGGATCGGCCTTAGACTCACGTTCAGCGTCTCTTTCGTAGCCTTTCGCGAGCTCACGAATTGCCGTGGCTAGTCGGTGATAGCCCTTCTCCTCCAGAGCCTCGGCTTGTTTGTGGTAGTGCGTGGCAATTTCTAATTCTTCCTTTCCCGCGCTAAAACCGTGGGTGCCACGCAAATTGAAAAGCTCGCAAGTGAAGCCCGAACGCATCTTGGCAGCATCTTTGGCGTTCAGGGCTTCAGCAACAGAGCGATGAACCCACAAACCATCAGGGTCGGGCGGGGAATACGGAAGCACTTGTCCGATCTGGTTC
Organism: Candidatus Acidiferrales bacterium; assembly: GCA_036390175.1. Taxonomy (GTDB): domain Bacteria; phylum Acidobacteriota; class Terriglobia; order Acidiferrales; family UBA7541; genus DASQHY01. The sequence continues at coordinate 2,083 of DASWCG010000102.1, forward strand.
ATGGCGATACGGTAATGGCCGGACTCCTTCGTCCGGCGGCTAACTTCTTCCAGCCATCTGCCAAATGCCACGCCGTCAAACGCCCCGTCCGGATTCATTCCCGGGACGGTTCGCCAGCCACGCAGCAGGCGATATGCGTTCTGAGCGATCCTTTTTTCCGCGTCACTGGACTGGCGATCATTTTTCTCGTCTTTGTCTGACCTGAACACGATTGCGAGTGCTTCACAAAAAAAGCCGGGATCAGCCGCCAAACGTCCTTCAAGCGTCTTCGGCGTTCCGCCGTAATTGTCATCCAGAAGCGGTAGGTACCCCCACTCAATTTTGAAAAGCGCATCTGGATTCGTGGCTGGGTTGGCTTGTAGCCATTTAATGATTTCACCCAGATTGTGCTGGTCGAGACCTCTCGGCGGTTCGGGTGTTTTTAGACTATCCATCAAGGCTTGCACGGCCAGCGTGGGCGGGAAGTCGGCTTTCTCATGAACAAGGTTATTCAGGCAGGCGAGTGCCGCTCGCGGTCTTTCGTGCTGGAGAAGTTTTTCAACAGCCTCGAGCAGATGCGGCTGTGGTCCGTATGGTTGGACATTGACCTTCTTCCAGTACGCAGCCGCGTCACGCCCGAGCATCGCCTCGGCCCGCCGCCAAGTTTCATGACCGAATGGAAGAAACGTGAAGAAAGTAGCTTTTTGCTCAGTTGCCCATTTTTCTGTGAAAGCACCGTCCACCCACTGCCAACTCTTCGTCCAGAACCTTCCCCAAACAAAATTGGCCACGAAGTCCCGCAAGACCTTGTCTTCTTTATCCAGATAATCGGGTAGCAAAGCAGCGTCTGCAGATCCCCAGTCAATTTGACCGAACGCAAGTCCCACCGTTCCGGGGTTTGTAACCTGTCGCGCGAAATCCAATAGTCCCTCCAGATGACTTGCATCCAGGATTTCCTGTACAGCCGACTGGCGACGAAGATTCAGATTTTTTCGCTGTTCTTCATAGTTCCCTCTCTCCTCAAACAGATCAATGTCCCTGTCGCTGAAGAGGCGGCGGTGGAGCAGCCCGGCTGACCTCGGCGCAAGCATTGCGGCCACTTCTTCAACTCGGGTGATTACTTCGGGCGGCATTGCCCACTGTGCATCTGGAAACTTGCGATGCTTTCCCGCGAGGTCCACAAGCGCCTCCCAAATAGGCAAGCGTGACGATTCTGGTAGAGCCGAGATTGCTTCCGAGCCGAAGTGGTCGAGAACGCGTGAGCGCGCTTGGTTCGGCAAATCCGGTAATCGGTCGATCAGTTCCGCCAGCTTTAGCAAGTCCACCTTAGCGACCCCGACCGCCAAACCTGCATAGACCATCACTTGTTCCCAATAATCGTCGTCCGTAACTTCGTCCGACCAACCTGCGGGAATGAACTGCCGCCAGGCTGGTTTGCGACAGCCCGACGTGACAGCATGCCTCTGCGGCAAAAGAGACATAAGCAGTTTCCACCCAACCGCAGGCTGCTCTTTCAGGAGCAATTCCACCGATGATTTGCGTTTGGCGATAGGGGCGCATGTCTGTGGGTGCCAAGGAAGGAAAATGTCAGTCAACGAATTGGCAGGCCGATTGGTCCAGTTGCCGCCTGGATCTATGGCGGCCAGTTCGCCCAGCAAAAAGGCTACACGTTGAAGATAATCCGCGTGCCAAGCCAAAGTCTCCAGCGCCCATAAAAGGCCGCTCGTGTAGTTCCAACCCATGACGCCGGGACGCTCCTGACCAAAAACTGCGTTGAATGGACTATCTGCAGGATCGAGCAACGCCACTTCGACAGCATCCAAGAACTCGTCAGGGGCTGACTCCGCGAGCATTGGCAGGTAACCCGCCAAGCTAGCCCACATGATCCAATCTGCGTCCTTCAGCAACGCCCGGACCGTCAGCAGCGCAACAAATTCTGCTTTGCCCTGCGAACATGAAGACAACGCCTGAGGCCGGCTTCCGAGAAGAGCCAACGTTTCAGCGAAACCCCGACGGATAGACCCAGAGTGCCTGAGAATCTTTCCGTGAAAGCTCGCAGCGAAGCGGTCCTCTGGCGGCAGATCGAGTTTTGGGTCACGTTCCCCAAGGACGAGGATGGCCGCTTTCTGAAAGCGGTCCAAATCGTCATTCACTATTCGTGGGCTTAGTGCTAACCATGCCTCACTCCGAGAGATTACTTTCCAGTTTTCGTTGCGCTGAGTCAGGGGAGTGTCCGAACGCAGCGTCTCAGGACGAACGGTCTCGATCCACTCCCCGTATGATTTTCCCAGCAAGGTCTCCATTGCGCTCTTGTCTGAGGCGTTCTCCCCAAACCATCTGCCAGCCAAGCAAGCTTGTGCCAACAAACGGGCACTCTCCCAACTCGCATATGGGGGTAATCCGCCCAAGCCACGGAGGTGGCGCTTCAACGCACCTAGGTTTAGAGCGCCTGCGGCGGCAAGAGCGCGTGCTCTGTCATCCTTGTATCCGCACTTGTTTAGCGTTGCTTCAATCATCGAAGCCGACGGACTCCGCAACGGGATAAGCGTTTCACTCCCGCCAGCCCAAGCACCCGAGACAGGGATCACGACTCCATGGCGCTCTTTGTTTGCGAGCATGTGAAGTTGCTCGCCAGACTGCTCTAAATCCAACTTTGGGTGAGCAACAAGAATATGGGCGCTTCTCAGACTAGCCATCGAATGCCAGGCTTCAGCATCGCTGACAAAGAGGCACTTGTTGCTGAACGATCTTCGTGTTTCTGCATCCAGTTCCGCCAGGCAGGCTGCGACAAAATCTTCTGCGTCATTCTCACTTTCAGTTAGGAGGGCCAACAGCTTCGTTTCGCCGCGAAAAAGACGGAGCAATTCCGTGCGCGCTTGATCTCTGCCGACCATGAATAATTTCGGCGGAATTGGTGGATCGTTGTTCGGCTGCGAGAGTTGTTGGAGATTTTCCCAGTGCTCGGTTGGTGTCGAGAAACCGGAAGTGCTCTTGACGAGCCCCATTCTCTTGAACAGCCACCTTCCAATCGCCGGATACTCCCGCAGCCAGTCAGCGATTTGAACGCCATCTAGGATTTTGATTCGCCCCCAGCCTGAATCCTTTCGATCGTCGAGCCACTTGGCTTGCGCCGGCTCGTTCCAACCACCAGCACCCGCGCCGCGAGGCGTCACAAACACATAAGCGGCTTCCTTCCGATTCTCCGGCTTCGTGGTCTCAGTCCGCTTCTTAAAATCGTCCGTAGCTTTTCCCTGCGGGCTGCCACCGGTACCGATTTCCCAAAAGCTTTTTCCTCGTGGAACGAACTGACGAAAACCATTCCGGGTTTCCACCAAGCCATCCCATCCAGGTTGGTTGACTGCATCGCCATACGGGATTCGACAGGTCGTCAGGTCAGTGCAGGATTGTTTGACAAGCATCCAAATCAACTCAGGAACAACGCCCTCGCTTTCTTTGGTGTTCGCGTAGTTCTCCAACTCTGCGGCCGTGACAATTTGTGTGTGCTCCATGATTGGTCTCCGTTCTTTTCAAGCCGCATACAGCCGCGATTGCAGTTCGCTCACGGCGCTCCGGGGTTGATCTGTGCCGCCGAATTGGCCTACGATTTCGTTCACGTTGCCGTGGGGTCAAGTCGGTGGGACTTTGAGCCCGTCCGGCAGTGTGAGATGGATTTCGCCGTCCCTGGTGTATTTCTCCTTCAGGTCGGTCACGATTTCGCGTGCCTCAAGAGCGACGTGGCCCAAGAAAGCCGCTTGCTGCTTCTTCAGGTGGTCGGCGCGCTTGGCTGGGGCGAACATAGGCGCGTGGAAGGTGGAGCGCACCACCGGCTCGTGCTTCAGTGCGAGAATGTGGAGCCCTGCTAGAGAAGCGTAGTAGGCGCGGACTGGCACATGACCGGGCTTGGGTTCGGTTGTCAGCATCTTGGCATGGCTATTTCGGCGGCCAAAGTTTCTCAACGCGTAGCCGCCTGGCAATTACTTCCGCCGAGACGCCGAACTTCGGCCCGAGACGCGAGGCGATGTAGTCAAGCGCCGCTTCGTCAGCCGCCAGCCAGTCGGCGTAACCGGCGGCTTCAGCGGTTTGGACCGCGCTTTGAAAAGATTCGCGCAATGCATCGTGCGGCACCAGCAGACGTCCGGCGAATTCGTAGGCTTGCCATTCAACCCAGCCGTATTCGACGTCGGGAATGGCGGAGATGTAGTCGAACCATTCCCTGGTGGTGGTGTGTTGCAGGCCGGCGTAGATGTCGCGGTGCAGGATGAGATGGCCGATTTCGTGTGCGACGGAGAAGCGCAGGCGGTATTCGAGGCGCGGACTCATGAAAGCGCGTTTGTCCAAAAGGACCGAGCGCAGGTCGCCCATGAGCAGGGAGTCGATGTCGAGTTGCTCGCGCAGTCCGTCCACCGGAACGAGGTCGAGGCCGAGATCGAACTCGGCAAGGTCGAGGATTCGCACTGGCAGCGAACGTCCGCCGGGATGCGCGGCACGCAATCGGTCGGCCTCCTGCCAGATCCGCTCCTTGGGAATGAAGGGCGCTTTGAATTTGCGCGGATCGGTCACGGATGCCGGGAGCGTTTGATGATTTCGAGCAGTTTCTCTAAATCTTCGCGCGAGGGTTTCTGGCCCGAAAGGGTGCGGAAAAAGAGGGGGAGCTGGGCCACAAGCTGCTCGTCCTTCAGGACGTATTCCGGGATGCGTCCGGCATCGACGGCGGCGAGGTCGAAAAATTTGAGCCAATCCTCTGAGCCTTGCTTGAGACCGAGTTGTTTGGCCCAACCGCGAAGGGTGTCCTCGTCGCGCGGGGGCGCCAGCACTTCGCGTTCGATTTTGCTCCAGTTGCTTGGGTCGTGCCCGTGCTCCAGACAGAATTCTCGGAGGCCGAGCCGTTGCCGCGCCCGCAGTTCTTTGACGAAGGTTCCAAACATAGCGTTCTTTTAGCTTGTGGTAATCATAATACCACGCCCAGTTGAGCCGTCCACAGGAATTTTCGCCCTATCTCGCCTGAGTTTAACAGCCGAGAAGATCGGCAACTCGCAGCTTGAGCGCCACGCCGGAGGATTGCTTCCATCTCAGTGTCGAGATCGTGCGGGAGATTCACGCGCTGCTGGACCCTGGTGGGGACATCGCGCTGCGATGTCCCCGCCCGCGTCAGAGCGGGCTGAACGAATCACGCGCGAGGCGTGAATCGCGCCACAGGTTGACGATTTCGATTGCGCCTTTCCCCAGCGCGGCAGCTTCCGTCGGCGTCTCGCCGACGGAATCCGACCGTTACATTATTCACCGTTTGGTGGATTCCTTCCGCACATTGCTAATGTTTGGGGCAGCAGTCCCCGCGCCCCGCTTTGTTCGAGCAGTCCAATGGTTCCAATCACCACTTGCATGAAAAGGCGGCGGAGCACTGTTTCCCCGGCACAACGAGGTCTTCGTCGCCCCTTGAATCGGGCCATCGGCCTGTTGAGGGTTCCATGCCCTCGCCAAGTCCGCTGGCAGGCTTGCGCGGCTTAAAAATCATGCGGCGGCACAGATACCAGGAGGCGCTACGGTATCGATAACGGGTTTCCCTTTGTCCGGCGCTCGACGGTTCGACCGCTGCTGACTTCATCTGACAGGAGGCTAAGAATGGGCTTGTTCTTGTCACAAAAACTAGGCAGTTTTTGTGACAGTTGCGAATGAAAATAGCAGCCCAACCGATTGATGTTTCGATACTCCGGTCCATGCGTTCGAGCGGGGGTGCTTCTGTATTCGCACTCCGGCACTTTGACGGCGTTGGCAGTCCAGCCGCCATCAGACAGGCGTTAAGCCGGTTGGTCAAAGCGGG
>DASWCG010000103.1:0-2003 GCA_036390175.1 Candidatus Acidiferrales bacterium
TCTTGTGACCGCGAACTACGAAACCCGCGAGCACGACGTTTTGATCATCGGCGCCGGTGGCGCGGGATTGCGCGCGGCCCTCGAAGCTCTGGCGCAGGGCGCCTCGGTCGGCGTGGTTTGCAAATCGCTTCTTGGCAAGGCCCACACCGTCATGGCGGAGGGCGGCATCGCCGCGGCCATGGCTAACGTGGACCCCGCTGACAATTGGAAAACGCATTTTCGTGACACGATGGGGGGCGGAAAATTTCTCAACAACTGGCGCATGGCGCAGCTCCACGCGCAGGAAGCACCCGATCGCGTGCGCGAACTCGAGCAATGGGGTGCCCTCTTCGACCGCACGGAGGACGGCGCGATTTTGCAACGCGCTTTTGGTGGCCACACTTTCAAACGCCTCTGCCACGTCGGCGACCGCACCGGCCTTGAAATGATCCGTACCCTTCAAGACCGCGGCGTCCACCAGGGCATCGACGTCTACATGGAGTGCACCGTCACTCGCCTTCTGAGCGATGGTGGCCGCGTGGCCGGGGCCTTTGCCTACTGGCGTGAAACCGGCCGCCTCATTGTTTTCAAAGCGAAGTCTATTGTCATTGCCACCGGCGGCATCGGCAAAGCCTGGCGCGTCACTTCCAACTCCTGGGAGTACACCGGCGACGGCATGGCCCTCGCTTACGAAGCCGGCGCCGAGCTTATGGACATGGAGTTCGTCCAGTTCCATCCCACCGGAATGGTCTGGCCGCCCGGCGTCCAGGGCATTCTTGTCACCGAAGCCGTCCGCGGCGAAGGCGGCATCCTGCGCAATAAAGTGGGCGAACGCTTCATGGAAAGATACGACCCTAAGCGCATGGAACTCTCCACGCGCGATGTCGTCGCGCGCTCCATCTACACAGAAGTCAAGGAAGGCCGCGGCACCGAACACGGCGGCGCTTATCTCGATATCTCTCACAAGCCCGCTGAATACGTGAAGAAGAAGCTCCCCAGTATGTATCACCAGTTCAAGGAACTGGCTGACGTGGACATCACCAAAGGCCCGATGGAAGTCGGCCCCACCTGCCATTACATGATGGGTGGCATTCGCGTGGATGCCGAAACCGCCCAGTCCACCGTTCCGGGTCTTTTTGCCGCCGGCGAAGCCGCCGCAGGTTTGCACGGTTCGAATCGGCTTGGCGGCAACTCGCTCTCCGATCTGGTGGTCTTCGGCCGCCGCGCCGGACACGCCGCCGCTGACCATGCCAAGCACGTCTCCGCTCCATCCCTCGACAACGCACAAATCGAACAGGCCGAAAAGGAATTACTCGCGCCGTTTTCCAACACAGGCGCCGAAAGTCCTTACGCGGTGCATCGCGATTTGCAGGAAGTGATGCAAAATCTCGTCGGGATTTATCGCACCCAGGAGGACTTGAAGAAGGCTCTGCTGGAACTCGAAAAACTAAAGGCCCGCGCGGCCAAGGCCAGCGTCGAGGGCTCGCGGCTCTTCAATCCGGGCTGGCATCTTTCTTATGACCTAAAGTCCATGCTGATTGTTTCCGAAGCAGTTACGCTCAGCGCGCTGGCGCGCACGGAAAGTCGCGGCGCCCACAGCCGAATTGATTATCCGAATGCCGACCCGGTGTGGGAGAAAAAGAACAACATCATCGTCCGCGAGGGCGGCGAGATGAAACGCCGCGAATCCCCCGTCCCGGAAATGCCCCAGGATTTGAAACAGATTCTTGCCGAGGACAAAGCATGAACCGTCTCTCGATCCATCCGAGTGAATCATGGAAAGAATGATGCCTATGGATTCTCCTTGGACAACGTTCGCAACGGCAGACGCAAACCGCGAGTACTTCGCTCTCCTCTCCTTCTTGCCGGTCAGCAAGTACCGGGCCATCCCCGGATTTCTCCGCTTCGCGTTTCAGATCCAGAGGCAATTGCGAACCACGCCCGGAATCATCGGTTACTCGCTCCGCGCGAAGTTGATGAGCCGCAATTTTTGGACGCTCTCTGCTTGGGAGAATGAGCAAGCC
>DASWCG010000104.1:0-19521 GCA_036390175.1 Candidatus Acidiferrales bacterium
GGCGTAATAGAGCGAAGGCAGCGCAACATTCTTGACGGGAAAGAGCAAGCAGAAACCAACGGCGTCAATGAAGCGGACCGCATCGCCGGGTGTGCTCACCCGCTTCGGCCAACGGATTTCGCGTGAGAGATCGCTGGGGCCGGGCATAGGCAGTTGGCCGGGACACGCTTCGAAGCCGCAAGTTCCCTAGATCACCACCGATTCCTGATATTCGCCGAAGGAGCGGCGAAGCGTATCGGAGATTTCGCCGAGGGTGCAATAGTCTTCGACGGCCGCGAGGATTGCGGGAAGCAGATTTTCTGTTGTGCCGGCCCGGCGGGCAATTTCCCCAAGCGCCTGCCTGACGCGCGTGGCGTCGCGGCGCGCGCGCAGCGCGTGAAGGCGCGCGATCTGCGAGCGCTCGAGGTCCGGGTCAACGCGCAGAATCGGAATCGTCTTTTCCTCCTCCGAGAGGAACTGGTTCATCCCCACGACAATTTTCTCACCGCGTTCGATCGCCCGCTGGTATTCGAAGGCGGCTTTCTGGATTTCTCCTTGGATGTAGCCGCTCTCAATGGCCCGCAACATTCCTCCAAACGGGCCTCCCAAGGCATCAATTTTCTGGAGGTAATCGGAGGCGCGCGCTTCGATTTCATTGGTGAGATGCTCGATGGCATACGCGCCGCCGGCGGGGTCCACCGTGTTGGTGACGCCGGTCTCCTGGGCGATGATCTGCTGCGTGCGGAGGGCGATGAGCGCGGCGTCTTCGGTGGGAAGAGCCAGCGCCTCGTCGAGCGAATTGGTGTGCAGAGACTGGCAGCCGCCGAGCACGGCAGCCAGTGCCTGCACCGCGACGCGGATGATGTTGTTCTCCGGCTGCTGCGCGGTGAGCGAAGAGCCGGCGGTCTGCGCGTGAAAGCGCAGCAGCAGCGAGCGGGGGTCTCGCGCGCCAAAGCGGTCGCGCATGATGCGCGCCCAGAGGCGCCGCGCCGCCCGGTACTTGGCAATCTCTTCGAGCAGGTCGTTGTGCGCATTGAAAAAAAACGAAAGCTGCGGCGCGAACTCGTCCACGGTGAGCCCCGCATCGAGTGCCGCCTGAACGTAGGCGATGGCGTCGGCCAGGGTAAACGCCACTTCCTGATCCGCGGTCGACCCGGCCTCGCGGATGTGGTAGCCCGAGATGGAAATCGTGTTCCACTTGGGCAACTCGGAGCGGCACCACGCGAAGATGTCCGTCACGATGCGCATCGCCGGGCGCACCGGATAGATGTAAGTGCCGCGGGCGACGTATTCCTTCAGAATATCGTTCTGCACCGTCCCGGAAAGTTTCTGGAGGCTCGCGCCCTGCTTTTTTGCGACGGCCACATAGAGACACAGCAGGATCGCCGCGGTCGAGTTGATGGTCATCGAGGTAGAGACGCGTTCGAGCGGGATGCCGCCGAAGAGCGTTTCCATGTCCTCGAGCGAATCAATGGCCACGCCGACCTTGCCCACTTCGCCCGCGGCGAGCGGATGGTCGGAATCCATGCCGATTTGCGTGGGCAGATCAAATGCCACCGAGAGGCCCATCTGTCCTTTGCTCAGCAGGTACCGGTAGCGGCGGTTCGATTCCGTGGCCGTGCCGAATCCGGCGTACTGGCGCATGGTCCAGAAGCGGCCGCGGTACATCGTGGGATAGATGCCGCGCGTGTAGGGAAATTCACCGGGGTAGCCCAGCGCGTCATCGGAATCCCAACCGCCCAAATCTTCCGCGGAGTAGACGGCTTGCAAGGGGATGCCGGAGAGAGTGGCAAAGCGTTCTTTGCGTTCCCCGACGGAGGCCGGCCTTTGTTTTGAACTGGACATTTGTCCTACGGCACGCGCCGCGCCGCGAGAAACGACACCACGGAGAACGCCACCATCAGGGCCGCGACGCTCAAGCCCAGGCCCACCTGCCAGAGCGGTACGCCGTGCTGCCAGGAGCGCAGCGATGCGCTGCACCAGCCGAGCGCCAGGAGCGCAAACGCGGCTCCGGTCACTTCATGGAACACCTGCTTCGAAGCGCGCACCAGTCTGCGGAAGAATCCTGTCCCGGTGCGTGCGGCTGCGGCGATGGCATCCGGCATAAGGGAATTCTAATATAAAGCCGGGCGGCGCACGAGGAGGAGGAAAGCCCACAGGGGGAGTAGTCAGGTTAGACAAGGGACATGCGGAGAGGCCTTGTAACTCGCATCGGCAGCGCCTAGAATCAAGCAGGGAACTCGGAGGAGGTCGGCCGTGCAACTCGACGACGAACTGAAGAATCTTCTGCGCGAGCTGGGTCACGCCATCAACGACACGGTTTCGGAATCGGAGCGCATCACCGGCGCCATCGCCGGCGTGCGCGCTCACGGCTACGATATCGTGTTGAAGCTCGATGCCACGATCGGGCTGGCGCGGCGCGATGCCGATTCCGATCCGGAACGCATAACCCCGCAGGACCGGCGCTTCCTGGAATCCTTGCGGATCCAGGTCGATCAGGAACTCGAGGAATCGCAGCAGACCGCGACGAAGCTGGAAATGACGCCGCAGGACATTCGCTTTCTGAAATCGCTGCGCATTGCTGTGGACGACCTGTCTTGACGCGGGCGGGCTCGATGGGAACGCGGAGATTTTTACGCAGAGGTTTTTGGCGCGGGGGTTGGCTGCTGGCCGCTGCAATCATCTTGTGCCGTCTGTCGAGCGTGCCCGCGGATGCGCAGGTAAACACAGCCAAACCCATCACCATAAAAACGAAAACACCGAAGACCAATGCGGCGAAATTTGCGGGCACGGTTTTGCACGCCAACATCGCGCAAATCACTGTGCGCGGAAAAGACAACGAAATGGTGGTGCGCACCTTCCCGCTGTCCAAGGAAGTATCCGAGCAGATGCAGAAGATCGTGGACAGGGGCGGCTATCAGTACGGCGACAAAGTCATCGTCACCTACGATCCGGTGAGCAACACCGCGCTGAAGATCAAAGGAAAACCTTCCAAGCCCATCTAGATTGCGGAGCGCCTCGATGCTTCGCCCTCCCGCAGTTGCCGGCCGCTTCTATCCCGCCGATGCCGGCGAGTTGACCAAACAGATTCAGCAGTATGTTTCCGCTGCCGCCAGCTCTCCTAAGAAGACTGTCCGCGCATGCCTCGTGCCGCACGCGGGGTATTTGTATTCGGGCGCGGTGGCCGGCTCGGTATTTGCGGCGCTCGAGTTGCCGAAGCGGATCATTGTGCTTGGCGTGCGCCATTTTCCGCGTGGCCAGCCGCTGGCCATTCTCTCCGAAGGGGCCTGGCAAACTCCTCTGGGCCTCGCGCCGGTTGACGCCGAACTTGCGGCGGAACTGAAACGCGCCTGCCCTTTATTGCGCGAGGATGCTGTGGCGCATAGCGCGGAACATTCCCTCGAAGTGCAACTGCCGTTTCTCCAGGTGCTCGTGCCGGAATTCCGGTTTGTCCCCGTCGCGCTGGGCACGGTACGCTACGAAGAGTTGCGCGATGTGGGCGAGGCGGTGGCGCAAGTTGTGGCGGCGCACGAAGAGCAGGTGTTCATCCTGGCGACTTCGGACATGAACCATTACGAAGACGACGCAACCACGCGGCGCAAGGATCACAAGGCCATCGAACAGATTCTGAAGCTCGACCCGCGCGGACTTTACGACACGGTGCGGCAGGAAAAAATTTCGATGTGCGGCGTCGGTCCTGCGGTGGCAACGCTGACCGCCGCGGAGCGCCTCGGCATAGCTCGGGCGGAGTTGGTGAAATATGCGACCTCGGCCGATGTGACCGGGGATCGCTCGGAAGTCGTGGGATATGCGGGCATGATTTTCGAGTGAAAGCTTTATAAGTACTCCAGTGTCCCGCTATCTGTGCGGGCGGCTGCTACCTCCGCTCCCACTACTGCTGCTCCTGCCGCTGCCGCTACTACTGCTGCTGCTGCCGCCGGAACTGCGCGGAGCCGAAGAAGAAGGATGCGAGCTCCCGCCGGAAGACGAAGGATGGGACGTCGAGGAAGGATGCGACGGCGCCGCAGGCGGCGTTGAAGACGGATGAGACGGTGAGCGCGGAGGCGCCGAAGTTGTTCGCGGCGCCGCGGAAGCGCCTGAGGAAGACGGATGCGTCTCTATCGCAGCGTTGGAAGTTCGATTCGAAGGAGCCGCCGGGCCATTAGCAGACGGCGCAGACCGCACTAATGGCGCGCCCGGTGCGGAATTGCCGCTTGAAATCACTTCCGATTGCTTCCTCACTGCGTCGGCTGAGTTCTTTTGCAGCGCTGGTGCGGTTGAAGATCCGGAACTTGCCGCCGGGTTCGAATTGACGAATTTGCGCTCGCGGGGATCAAAGACGATCCCGGAGGAGCCGCGGGCAGCCCCCGGTACGCCGGCATCGCCCGCCAGCGAGCGCGACACCAGCAACGGCGGCGCAACGGAAACCGGCGGCGCGCCAGTAAAGCCGCGCGGCGGGGCGCTCACCGATTTGATTTTGCCAATACCTTCGACGGGCAGGCGAACGACAGTGCCGCCACCGGCGGCACGCGTAATCACTCCCTGAGCCAAATTCGCGGGAGCGCTCCCGCGCGCATCGTGCGGATGGACCGGCACCCAACCCACCAGACCGTTACTGCCTCGCACAAAAACCGCTGTGGCCGGCCGCCAATTGCGGAATCCTCCGAATCCAAATCCGCCGGGCACCCACAGCCAGCCATAAACCGGCGAGAACACCCATCCGCCAAAGTGGTACGGCATCCAGCCCCACGGCTCGAAGCTGACCCAGGTCCAGCCGAAGCCTCGTAAGAAAACCCACTGGCCATTGAAGAATGGGGACCACCCATAACCAACACCAGCGGGGCGCCAGCAATAGCCATAACCCGGATCGGAGAACCAATTGCCGTAGGTGTACAAATCGGAAAGGCCCGCGGAATAGTCGGGCGAATTCACGTAGGTATTGGCGTAATTCGTGGCCGAAAGAATGGAATCTTCGTGATCGGAAACCCAATGGTCCCAGTCGTCCTCATCGGGCAGGCGGCCGATGGTGACGTCGTTCTGGCCGCCGGCACGGAAAGAAAGCGATTGTCCCTTGGTCACGTGGTTGGTCTCGGCGCCTTCGGCGCCTGAAGTGACGTCCACTTCACCCTGCTGGACGTCAACCGCGCTGCCGTCGTCGTAGGTGTCCAGACGGAAGCGGCCTTTGCGCGCCAGTTTCACTTCGACGCTGGGCGACTTGACCACGAACGAATCTTCGCTCGCCGGGTTTGCGTAGAACGTGGCGGTACCCTGCGTCAGGGTCAGCTCAGTTAGGCGAGCGCCGTCGGAAAGCGCCAGCCCGGTGAATTGCAGGACGGAGTTGTCTGCAAGATAGGCCATCGCGACATGCTCGAATTCGACGACCGCGCGGCCATTGCCCGTCGCCAGGACATATCCTTCGCGGATGGGAAGGTTCACGACAGCTTCTTCCCAGTTGAGATTCTGGCCGGACGAGCCCTCGGAGGAATCCGTGCGCGCGACTTTGACTTCGCCCTGCACCTGGCTGAGGCGCACAATCCGCGCGTGACTGTAATCCGCCGCCGGAGCCGCAGGAGAGAACGCAACAATCAAAGCGATGATGGAAAGAATGCTAAGAAGCCTTACGAGTCGGATGGTCATAGCCACCCCCTTTTTCCGGGGACGCGCTTGCCTATTGGGTTGGATGTACGCCGGGGAAAACGGGTTTCACCCACCGCTGTTGTGGCTGGTGGCTCGTGATTGGTCCCGACAGGAGTCGGGACTCGCAAACAACGCTCGTGACCCGTGTGCTCGTGTTCTGACGCCCTCACCCCCCACCCCCTGTTTTTTGTAAGTATGTGATTCAAAAGGCTTTGTGAAATAGCAGCTTGCAAGTATGTGTCCCTAAAGGGTTTGAAACCATGTGTTTTGATATAGATGCCTATTTTCTGAGAAGTATGTGAATCTAAACGGGTTACAGACGCAGAACGGGGAAGTATGTGAATATAAAGGAGTTGAGAGTCGAAAGTAGAATTTCTAAGGCAACCTGCGCACATCTTAGTTTCCCTTTGCCTTTCCCGACCTGCTGCGGTCTCTCTGGCGGCTCTCTTGCGGTTCCCTAGCAGCTCCTGGCGATTACGATGTTGCAATAGTAGCACAATCGGCAACGATTGTCAAGGCCTAATTTGGTAGTGGGCCAGTTTAAAAACGCTCCAAGAAATTAAAGGCATGAAGAATTCAAACTGACCCACTGCCCCTGATTTGGGGCGACTGGGGTCTCAATTTGAATTTAAGCAGTGTCCCGACCACCGAAATGATCGACTAGCGACTGGCTTGCGCAGGTGGGAGGTTCCGGGAAAGACTTAGCACCGCGACAGGAGTTGTGCTAAACATGCGGTGTGCAACACGAAGCGGGGATAAACACAATTCAGAAGGAAGACACGCCGGTACATGGTTGGTACCGGTTTGTCCTGTCGTACCCGCCGCACTTAGTGCGCCGGTACATTGATCGGTTCGAGTTTCGCGGGCGGGATTTGATATGTGACCCGTTTTGCGGAACAGGCACGACCTTGGTCGAAGCAAAGAAGCAAGGTGTTCCCAGCGTGGGGTGCGATGCCCATCCGTTTGCTGTCTTGATTTCCCGCGTGAAAACGAACTGGACCTTGAATACCGATCTTCTGTCATCCCTCCTACGGCGAATCCTTACCGAAGCCGAGGGGCAAATGCTTCGGGACAATTTGCCTCCGCTCTCTCTGTACGCTTTCCTAGGGAGAGAAAAAGGGCCTTATCAAAAAAACGACTATCGACTGAGTGACGACGAAGAAAGGGTTTTGCCAACCGGATTTCTCAGTGAACGGCCGCTCCGGCGATTGCTGATCCTTCGCGATGAGATTGAAGGAGCGACGGAGAACCATCCGCAGGAGATTCGTGACTTTTTCCTTCTCGCGATGGCTCATGTGATCGCTAACGGCGCAGGAAATTTCGCGTTTGGGCCGGAAATTTATCGCACCAAGGCAAAACCTGATTTTGACGTTCTGGAGCACTTTGCGTCGCGTGTCAACACAATGATTCTGGAAACGGAGCGCGCTAAGATGGGCGCCTATGATAAGGTGCAGGCCCGGGTGTTTCTTGATGATGCTCGCCGTCTCGATCACATACCCTCCGGCCTAGCGGGCGTCATCACTTCTCCGCCTTATCCAAACGAAAAGGACTACACTCGCACCACTCGCGTGGAATCACTTTTGCTTGGCATTTTGAAGAATCGGGAAGAACTTCGGTCTATCAAAGAGTCGATGCTGCGCTCCAACACGCGCAACGTTTTCGTTCTGGACAATGACGGCGATGAGGTCGGGGAGTTTAGGGCGATTCAGGCTGTCTGTCAGAAGATCGAACAACGCCGGATCGACTTGAGAAAGACAAGCGGGTTCGAGAAACTGTATCACAAGGTCGTTGCGCATTATTTTGGTGGAATGCGCCGCCATTTTCGTGCGCTACGACCAAAGCTGAAGTCAAAGGCCAATTTGGTATATGTGGTCGGGGATCAACTATCCTTCCTCATGGTGCCGATCGCCACAGCTGAGCTGCTAGGCGAGGTTGCCAAAGCGGAAGGCTTCAAGCTCCTTGGCCGAGAACTCTGGCGAGAACGCGTCGGAACGAAAGTGCGGAATTCCGAAACCAACCAACGAACCGTAAGAGTCCGTGAAGAAATCCTCATCTTGCAGAAAGTATGACAATGAAACCTACGCGAGAAGAATTTGCCCGCAATCGCGATGAAGTAATCAAAATCGTTTTTCGGAAGAGGTACCGGAAGGGCGCACGCCAGGTCCCATTTACGATGGATGACATTCGTCTGGCAGTTGCGCAAGTTTCAAAAAAGCATTCTGGCTACAAGGAAAACAACATTGCCGACATTCGATATCAATACAGTTCGGGCCGGAGTTCTTTACCAAAGCCGATCGACAGACTCGGGCCTTGGATGATCGTCGGAAGAGGCAAAGCTAGGTACGCTTTCACTAAACTGACCGAGTCTCCGATCGTCAAGATTCAGACCGACCTGTACGCGATCTCACTGCCTGACGCGACACCCGAGATTGTCCTGGAGTACGCGGGCGGGGATGAACAAGGAACTCTTGCCAAGATTCGTTACAACCGGATGCTCGACATTTTCTTGGGGATTACCTGTTACCATTTGCAGAACCATCTGCGCACGTCGATCAAGGGCAAGGGCCAGGTGGAGATTGACGACTTGTATGTCGGTCTGAATTCAGGTGGCAAGCAGTTTGTCGTGCCTATCGAAGCCAAGAGCGCGAAGGACCATCTCTCAAAAACGCAAATCATGCAGGGCATTGATTTTGCCCGTGACCGATATCCCGACCTTATTCTGAAACCGGTTAGCATTCAAGAGACGGACGACGGATCGCTAGTGCTGATTGAGTTCACATCGGGATCGCATCCTGACGAGATAAAGGTCGTCGAGATGCGTCGCTACAAGCTTGTGCCCATGTCCGAAGTGCCGTTGCAGGAATTGCAAGCTCGCGTGTGATGATAGGGCTTTCTTTGCGCATCATTCGCCTGCCTGAGCCCATTGCCAACAAGCTGCGATGCTGGTTGTTCAATGCTTTTCCGTGTTGGTCGCGGGACGGGCGGGCGGCTGAGCTACGTTGCGCCGAGGGGCGAGATTAGGGGAACAGGCGTCCCGACGGGGGGATAAAATTCCCGTCTGCCCTACTCAGAGGGAGCGCAAAAATTCGAGAAGAGCTTCCTTTTCGCCGGGTTGGAGCTTTTCAAATTTTTCGGTGACGTGAGCGGCTTCGCCACGGTGGCGCCGGATGGCGTCGAGAAGAGTCACGGACGCGCCGTCGTGCATCAAGCGCGAGTGCAGGCGGACGCCCCAGAGCGGGGCGGTGCGGATTTTGTTCGCGGTATTGTGAAATTCGGGGATGGAAAGATTTTTCCACGTGATCCGGTACATGTTCTTGCCGTAATGCTCGGTCATGGCCATGACGATGCCGTCGCCCGTTCCGACATTGTGGAGCAGGAAGTCTCCATAGGGGTGAAACTGCTTTTCGCCGAGCGCGGGCGGAATGGTGAAGGTGCCGCCGTTGATCTTCGTGCCGGATGGGGCAGTGGTCAGCGTCTGGACGTGGCAAATATCGCAGCCGACCTTGTCGAATAACTCGGCGCCTGCTTTTGCCATAGGAGTTTGCGCGACTTTGGAGTCGCGCGCAGGAGCTTCGGTGGCACGCATGAAGCGCGCGAAACGGTCAATGTCGGCGAGGCCGTCCGCTCCGGGCGTGTCGTTGGGCTCAGAGGCGGTGTTGCAGAGGTTGGTGACTTCGTCGGGCTGGAGCCGATTGGTGATGCCCATTTCGTTGAGGTAGGCGTCGCCGGAAAACGACAAAAGGCTGGCGTGCTGGTCTTTCCAGCCGAAGCGCCCGACGGCGGTCTGGCCGGGTGCTTCCACGATGGGCACGTAGAGGACCTGGCCGCAAATTTTGTTGTGGTTCTTCCTGCATTGCTCCCTGGCGAGATCGACGAACGTCTGATCGCCAACGGCTTCCACGAATCCATCGCCGAGAACATTTAGAGAAACGCGGAACGTGCGAATCTTCTCCGAGTCCGGGACGCGCTCCTGAATTTCCGTGCTGGGGAAAGCAGCATTCGGGCAGATGGCACGGTCGTTCACCAAAGAGCGGCCTTTGATGATTTCCGCGCCACGAGCAATGGGGATTTCCGGATTCTGAAACTTGCCATCGGGGCCGTTATGGCCGACGCGCAATTCGGTCACCTGGCTGGGGCCGCCGGAAGTGGGGTTCTGGTGGCACTCGCGGCAGGATTGCGCGTTGTAAAGCGGGCCGAGACCGTCGGAGACTTGCTCGACTTCATCGAACTTTGCCTGGTCCGCCGCGTGCGTGGCGTCGTCCACCATGCCGTTGCTCTTGTTGTCAAAACCGGTAGGCGCTTCAGGAAGCGGCGGAGCCAGAGAAAAAACAGCAATGGCCAGCAAGGACAAACCGATAAGTAGTTTCACGCGCACCTCGGGGGCTGGTCAGCAAAAATTTACGCCTAAGCCCCGCGAAAGCCAAGTAGAATTAAACGCGTTCGAACTATCCCGATGAAGCAAGCAGCCTACTGCGTGTTTGAGACGGCGCTGGGTTGGTGCGGGATTGCCTGGAGCGAACGCGGGGATTCCAGCGTGCCGCCTGCCGTGACTTGCCTGCAACTTCCCGAAGCGACGGCGAAGATGACGGAATCGAGAATGGCGCGGAACTCCGGCGCGCGTAAAGCGAGCGCTCCTCCGCCGCGAATCGCCGAGGTCATCGAAAAAATCCGCAAGCATCTTCAGGGCGAAATTCAGGATTTTCAGGACATCGCCATTGACTTGGACGGAGCGGATCGGTTTGCGCGGCAGGTGTACGAAGCGGCTCGAGAAATCCCGGCGGGAGAGACCAGAACCTACGGCGAGCTTGCCAAAGCCCTGGGCCAACCCGCGGCAGCGCGCGACGTTGGGCAGGCTTTGGCCAGGAATCCAATCGCGCTCATTATCCCTTGCCACCGCGTGGTGGCCGCCGGCGGCAAACCCGGAGGGTTTTCCGCTCACGGAGGACGCGCGACAAAGGCAAGGATGCTGGCAATCGAGGGCGCCCGCGACTCCGCCAAGGGCTCGGAGCAACTGGCGTTCAAGTATTCGACGCGCAATCTGGAGTGAAACCTCCGCATAGCCATCCTAGCGGGGCTTTCCCGGTTGGATCGGGGCGAGCATTCTCGGAGGGATTCCTCGACTTCGAGACGCGACGCGCGCAAAGCGCGCGGAATACAAGAGCGTCCCGAAGGATTCGGGATGCTGCGCTATCGCGTCCCTCCGCTCGGAACGACATCAGGCCGGCAAAACCACACGGGCCCTTCGAAGCTCAGGGTGAACTGAAGCCTGTGCTACTGGAAGATTCTCGCCTGTCCTGCTGGTATAATCGCGGCCCGGTGGCCAACCGGGAGACTTGGCAAGGAAAGGCGATGAGGAAGCTTGCGGCACGGCTCAAGGAGATGACCGGCGAGGGAGCGCTCGAGGTTTTCACGCGCGCGAAGGAACTCGAGCGGCAGGGCCGGTCCGTCATTCATCTGGAGCTGGGCGAGCCGGACTACCACCCTACTGCTCCGGTGGTGGACGCGGTGCGCGCGGCGGTGGCCGCAGGGCGCGACCGCTACACGGCGTCGCGCGGGCTGCCGCAGCTCCGCGAGGCCGTCGCGGAGTATCTGCACCGCACGCGCAAGCTGAAGGTCACGGCCGAGAATGTGCTGGTGGGGCCGGGGTGCAAGCCATGTCTGGCGCTGACGATGATGGCGCTGGTCGAGCCCGGCGATGAGGTGCTCTACCCGGACCCCGGCTTTCCGATTTATCCCTCGCTGGCGCGCGGACTCGGCGCCAAAGCAGTTCCCTACCAACTCCTGGAAAAGAACCAATTCCAGCCGGACTTGGACGAGATCGAAGCGAAAATCACGCCGCACTCAAGCGTCCTGCTGATGAACTCGCCAAACAACCCTACCGGCGCGGTGTACAGCGACGCGGCGCAAGAGCGCCTGGCGGAACTCGCCGCGCGGCACGACCTGTGGGTGGTGACGGACGAGATTTATGCGCGCATCGTGTATGGCGGCGAATACCATTCCATTTCGCTGCTTCCGGGGATGGCCGAGCGCAGCGTAATCGTGGACGGTTTCTCGAAGAGCTTTGCCATGACCGGCTGGCGGCTGGGCTATGCCGCCGCGCCGGTAAAAATTATTGACGCGCTCGATTTGCTGGTGATGAATGTGTGGACCAGCGTGAACGAGTTTGCGCAGGTGGCGGCCATCGAGGCGCTGCGCGATTCGACAAACGCGGTGGAGGCCATGGTGGCGGAGTACCGCAAGCGCCGCGACGCATTTGCGGCGGGGCTCAATCGCGTTCCCGGCTTCCGCTGCCTGCCGCCCAAAGGCGCCTTTTACGCGTGGGTGAACGTCGAGGAGACAGGACTCACAGCAGAAGAACTGGGCCGGCGCTTGCTCGAAGAAGCGGGCGTGGCGGGGATTGCGGGGACGGCGTTTGGCGCGGCAGGGAAAGATTTCCTGCGGTTCTCGTTTGCCAGCGCGACGCCGCTGCTCGAAGCGGCCGTCGAACGCATGCTGACGCTTTCCGCGCACTGGCGCGCCGCGGTGGCGCGGTAAGCTTGCAGGACACTCGAAAAATGAAACGGAATTGCGGAGCCGGAAAATGAGCCACGCCGGAGAAGTCCCGAAGAAAGAGGCCCCCATGAAATACATTCGATGGAAAGACGTCGAGCTCGAGCACCTGAACCCTCTGCTCGACCGGCAAATGGTGGTGGGCGAGGAGGTGATGGTCGCGCGCGTGCTGCTGAAGAAGGGCGCCCACGTGCCGATGCACCATCACGTCAACGAACAAATCACCTACATCCTCGAAGGCGCGCTGAAATTCAGTATCGGCGGCAGAGAAATTGTGGTCCACGGCGGCGAAGTGCTTTGTATTCCGCCAAACCTACCGCACGAGGCCTGGGCCGTCGAAGATACGGTGGATTTGGACGTCTTCCATCCGCCGCGCGAAGATTGGATGAACAAGACCGACGCTTACCTGCGCGGCGCCGCGAAGCGCTGACGGGGAGAGACATTTCTGGTGCGCTCCGTTGTCGCTTATCCGTTTCCTGTGTCTGTAACGCTTCCGGACACATTCTCTCGGTGAGGAAAACAATGAATTCGATGGGACGCTGGTTCGTTCTGGTTCTGCTGCTGTGCGCCCAGGTTGCCCAAGCGCAGCAAAGGCGCGCGATGCCCAAGGCTGAAGTCCTGCCAACGGGCGTGGCCATTACGCCGGGAGCGGCGCCGGGAGCCGTCTTCGAAAGCCTCAATCCCGGCCTCGCAAATTTCCCCGACTTCGTCGCGGGCCAGGCCGTGAGCACGGCGAAGAGCCCCGGCGGCAAGACGCTGCTCATCCTGACCAGCGGCTATAACTTGATGAACGACGCGAAGGGCGATTCCGACAAGGCGTCTTCAAACGAATACGTCTTCGTGTACGACATTTCCGCTGGAAAGCCGCAAAAGATACAGGCCCTGCCAATCCCCGACACCTTCATGGGCCTGGCCTGGAACCCGAAAGGGGACGAGTTCTACGTTTCGGGCGGCTCAAGCGACAGCGTTCACGTATTCCGCGAAGAGAACGGGAAATGGGCGGAATCCGCCCCGGCAATCGCCCTGGGACACGCGGCGGGTCTGGGCATCAAAGTAAAGGCCGTGGCCGCCGGAATCGGCGTCAATCCGGATGGCACGAGGATGCTGGTGGCCAATTATGAGAATGATTCGGTGAGCCTCGTGGATTTGGCCGCGCGCAAGTCCATTGGCGAACTGGATTTGCGTCCCGGGAAAACGGATTGGACCAAGATGGGCACGCCGGGGGGTGAGTATCCCTTCTGGGTGGTGTGGAAGGGCAGCGACAAGGCCTACGTTTCGAGCCAGCGCGACCGCGAAATAGTCGTCCTCGACCTTACCGGCGGAATGCGCGTGGCCGGCCGCATCCCCGTTCGTGGCCAGCCCAACAAGATGATTCTCAATGGCAAGTCAACGCTGCTTTATGTGGCCTTGCACAGCGCCGACCGCGTGTCGGTGATTGATACGGCCAGCGACCGCGTGGTGGAAGCGATCCTGACGACGGCTCCGCTGACGGCGCTCACCAACCGCAAAGGATGGAAAGGAAGCAGCCCGAACAGCTTGGAGTTTTTCGATCACGAGCGGATGCTCCTGGTCACCAACGGCGGAGGAAATAATGTCGCCGTGATTTCGCTGGGCAGTCCGTGCGCGGAGCCAAAGAAAGAGGGCGCCGCGGACCACGACGACGAAAAAGATTGCAGCGCGGAAAGCCGGGTGATTGGACTGATTCCCACGGGCTGGTATCCGACGTCGGTGAGTGCCGGCCCTGACGGCCGGACGCTCTACGTGGTAAACGCATTCAGCATGCCCGGGCCGGATCCGCAGTCCTGCCGGACAGCGGCTTCGCTTCGGTCACATTCTGACGCGGAGTGCCACGCCGCGAATCAATACATTCTCCAAAAGATGAAGGCGGGCCTGCTGACGCTTCCCATGCCTTCGCGCAACGACCTTGAAGAGCTGACCCGCCAGGTGGCCAAGAATAATCATTGGGGCGCGGTCGGGCAGAAAACTCCCGCCGAGCTCCAGATGGCGCAACTCCGCAAACACATCAAGCACGTGATCTACATCGTCAAAGAAAACCGCACCTACGACCAGGTGCTTGGCGACCTGGGAAGAGGCAACAGCGACCCTCATCTGGCGGTCCTGCCGAAGCCCATTACGCCGAACCATCACCGGCTCGCGCAGAAATTCGTCACCCTCGACAATTTCTACGCCAGCGGAAATGTCAGCGGCGATGGCTGGAACTGGTCCACCGCGGCGCGCGCCAGCGAAACCACCGTGATCAATGTGCCCATCAACTACGCGCACCGCGACGTCGGTTACGATTTTGAGGGCACCAACCGCGATATCGATGTCGGCGAGCCCTCCCTCGCCGGACGCAAGAAGGAGAATCCCGATACGCCGGAAGATCCCGACCTCTTGCCGGGGACCGCCGACGTCGCCGCGCCGGATAGCGCCGAGGGCGAAGCAGGAACCGGCTACCTGTGGGACGGCGCCAGGCGCGCCGGAATCAGCATGCGCAACTACGGGTTTTTTGCCGCTCCCATACCCAACGAAACGACGCTCGAGGCCTCCGGAACGACGCCGATGGCCGAGATGCCTTACGAAACAAACACGGTGGTTGCCTATCCCACAAAGGCGGCTCTGTTTGATATCACCGATCCCTATTTTCGCGGCTTCAACACCAAGGTGCCGGACTTCTTCCGGTTCAAGGAATTCGACCGCGAGTTCAGCAAGTACGAGAAAACCGGCGTCCTTCCCGGCCTGATTCTATTGCGCTTCCCCGGAGACCACTTCGGCACCTTCAAGGCGGCGATTCGCGGCGTCAATACGGTCGAGACGCAAATGGCCGACAACGACTATGCCCTGGGCATGCTGGTCGAGAAGGTTTCCCGCAGCCGGTATCGGAACGACACGCTGATTTTCGTAGTCGAAGATGACGCGCAGAACGGCCCCGACCACGTGGATGCGCACCGGACGATTGCCTATGTCCTGGGCGCATACGTGAAGCGCGGCGCGGTGGTTTCGCAGCGGTACAACACCGTCAGCATGCTGCGCACCATCGAAGACCTGCTGGGAATCGAGCCGCTGGGCCTGTACGACGCCTCCATCGAGCCTATGTCCGGCGTGTTTCAAGCCGCGCCCGCCGACTGGTCTTACACTGCGGTCGTCCCCGAGATCTTGCGGACGACGCAACTGCCTTTGCCTCCCGCCGCAGTCGGCAAAAGACGGGCCGCTCATTCGGCACGCACGCGCGACTATGCCGTGCCGCGGCACGACGCCGCCTACTGGGAAGAAAAAACCGCCGGCCTCGATTTCAGCGTCGAGGACAAGCTCGACACGCCGCGCTTCAACCACGTGTTGTGGGAGGGATTGAAGGGCGAAGGCGTTCCCTATCCCGAGGAACGCGACGGCAGAAACCTCCGCCACAACCGCGAGAGGTCTTCCAAGAGACTGGCCACCAATCCCAGCAAATGAATGGTAGGCCCGTGCGGGCTCGAACCGTAGACCTCCACCGCAAAAGTTACAAGCGATGATAAGTAGTGAGCACAAGAGCCACAAGGATATCTAACCAATGATCTGTCCGAGGAGGACTACCATGACAAATTCAGGTAGAATCCACAGCGGCAAGGGCAACGCGGAATGAAACCTGGCTTGGCTCCGACAGTTTTGAGTTGTGCGACTGCGTACCTTTTTCTCCTTACGGGGGGAGCCGGCGGCCAAACCCAGAGCGCCGCGTCGGATTTTGACGCCCGCGCCGTCGAGCGCGCCACGACTATCTCCGCAAGGACCTGCTCAAATTCTCTCATCGGGGTGACCTACGAATTGCCAGAAGGCATGGAGGTCGAGGATGCGCGGGCCACGCGCATCGTAAAAGCGCGCGGCGAAAGCGGTAGGACCGGAATCGGTCCTGAAGCCGAATACATACTCTGGGGATCGGGCGAGCGGCATTCGATAGTCATATTGTGTGGTGGCGCTAATGAGCGGGGACAGGTGATGGTGACAGCAATTCCGCTGCCCGTCCTTCTTTCCTATGGGTCAGGTGGTCTTGAAAGGCTCGTCGAAGCACCTGGCCAGGCCATCGGCGCACCGCATGGAAAATCTAGCGCGGAAACGTTCGCTGGGCGCGTATTCAGGCACGCCGAGTCTCATGGCGTGATACGTGGAGCACCTGGAATGCAAAAAGAAGCTTGGCTTTCGACTTATGCGACAGAAGCTAACTCGTATGCCCTGCTTTGGAACTTTGTCGCCTACAAGCAGAAGGACATGAAGAATTTTACAGTGGTGATGAACTCCGTAAAAGTTGAAACTCCCGTTGCCGCTTCCTCCGCGACTGTGACGCAGCCCTCTCGTCAGGGCGAAGCAAAGCACGAAACTGCGCCCGATTTTTCAGGCCGTTTGACGAAATTCATGACGGCATGGCTCACTGAAAGAAACCCAGGAAAAACACTCTCGTTTGTGGACAAAGCTGCCTACGAAGCCGCGCCAATTATCGGAACGTACTGCAGTGGCTGGTATAGGAGAGGGACGCCGGTAGATCAAACCAAGAGCATCATCTCCGCGAACCTGATGGGGGTGCCATCGCAGTTTCCGAATAACACGCCCGCGCAAGATATCTTCACAGCCTGGAACCGCTTGCCGCCCGAATGGACCAGCGAATCGGCGAACGACATCGGCAAAGATCATTTCCTTATCGCGGTGTTGGACCATGATTCACTGGGCCGTATGTTTCGTGACCAGTTCACCGAGTCGGCCTACAAAAAATTCCTGGAACAGGAACTGGAAAAACATGGCCACTTGTACTGGGTTGTCTTCCCCGAACTTATGCCCGACGGCGACGTCTTCGTGATCTTCACCCTATGGAGAAAGATTAACGACACGTGGGATGTCGCGCACATTGACATCGTGTGTCAATGAGGTTGGGGTCTTCGTTGCCCTGGATGCTCTTTGTAGTGGGAGTTCGGAGGGTGGTTACGTCACAAACAACGGCACAAACGCGGTGCCTGGCGCAACTCCTCATCCGCAAGTGATTGAAATAAATGGTAGGCCCGTGCGGGCTCGAACCGCAGACCTGGCCGACCCGGTCGGCCCGCTCTAACCAACTGAATCTCCAATGAGCGCCCGAATCATCTTTGCCGATTTCCACTGCTTGATTTCAAATTCACGGCGGCGGGCTTCCGCCAGAGTTTCGAATTCCTGGCGATACACCAGCCTCCAGGGGCCCCGCCCGCGGGTGGCCAGGCTATGCCCTCTTTCGTGCTCTGCGAGTCTGCGGTCCAGTTCGTTTGTCGACCCTACGTAGTACCGCGCGGTCGCCTCGCTTTGCAGAATGTAGAGACTGGCCACGAATGCCGGCAAATGAATGGTAGGCCCGTGCGGGCTCGAACCGCAGACCTCCACCGTGTCAAGGTGGCGCTCTAACCAACTGAGCTACGGGCCTATTCAGTGCCCTCATTTTAGCACAGGGACATCGGGCTAACGGCGCGCTCCCCAATTCCCCGCAGGAGTGACCAGTTCCAAACCGATTGCGAATGAGTCGTCAGCCAAGGGTTGACAGTAAACCACGCGGGCGTTTGATCGGAGATCGCCGCGGAGGGACTTGACGTGCAGCCGGTCATTCGGCTGCCAGGATCTGCTGGTTACGACGCGGGCGCCGCGGGGGCTGACGTTTTGCGTGAAGCCTCTCTGCGCCGGCGTGTGGGTGTCCAGGCTGTAGAGCTCCACCGCCACCGTCAGGGGATTGCGGTTTTCAGATCGGCCCGCCGGGTCAGGCATTGGAACGCTCTTCCCCTTCCCAATAGCGAATTCATACCGCCGTCGAATCCGCGAGAATGGACCTCCGCCTCCGCATTGTGGCCTGAGATGCCTGAAGCGACCAGGAGAAATGATTGACCAAATCCTGGTCCAGCCAGCCCCGCCCAGCCTCTTCGGATAAGATTTCTAGTGCGCGACACGGAGAGAGAGCTTCGCGGTACGGCCGATTGGACGTCAAGGCATCGTAGATATCGGCGATTTGAACGATGTGCGCATTGAGCGGGATGCGCTCTCCCCGAAGTCCATCGGGGTAGCCGCTTCCGTCCATCCGTTCGTGGTGGTGGCGGATGATGGGAAGGATCCGGCGAAAAGATTTGAGGGGCTCGCAGATGTTTTCTCCCACGACAGGATGCTGCTGCATGATCGCGGTTTCCTCGGGAGTCAGGCGTCCCGGCTTCAAGAGTATATCGTCAGGCACTGCTACTTTGCCAACGTCGTGGACCAGACCCGCCACGCGAAGCGCATCGAGATCATCCTGGGACAGCCCAAGACTCTCCCCGAGTCCGACGGCAAATTCCACAACCCGCTGGGAATGACCTTCCGTCGTCGGGTCTCTCGCTTCAATGCTGCGCGCCAGCGAATAGGTGACCGCCGCGGCCTGGTCGTCAATGTAGGATTTCATTTGCAGAATGGATTGCACCCGGCTGAGCGCTTCCCATCGCGATGCGGGACGTCCCCAGAAATCATCGGCGCCGACTTCCTGCCCGCGCCAAGTATCGGTGGCATTCGATAACGGGGACATCAGGACAACGGGTGTCAGGCGATTGAGTGGGTCGGCCTTGAGCCGCCGGCAAACTTCAAAGCCGCTGATATCCGGCAAGGAGGTATGCAGCAAGACGAGATCGGGCTGAAGGCGTGGACATTCTTCCAGCGCCGCCTTGCCATTCTCTGCTGCGAAAACTCTGTACCCCTGGTTGTCTAAGAGCGCTTCCCAGTCGGTGCGATTCGATGAATCAGCGTCCACAAGCAAGATGGTTGCGGCCATTGGTTCCTCTTCTTCGCCATCCGCTGACCGATAGACCAAAAGAAAGTTGGCTGCGGCCGGATCGCGAGCATCGATTCAAATGCGATGTACGCTTGCGCCATAGGGACTTTCTTCCAGGAGCCCTCGGGCTCCCGTGGCCAACACAGGGGTGTCTTGAAGGTGGGCGGTTTCCCTTATGAGCGTTCTCCATGCCAAACGGGAAGCCTGTAAATGGCTGCAAGGTCAAGACTTCTCGCAGGTGCATAGGGTAAACACCCGATGGCCATATGCAAATTTCACCCTACGATAGAAATATTACGCTGAGCAATTCTGTCCCTCTTCACATTTTCGATACACCTTCGCTCCTGCGACTCGTCTGATTGTGCGAGGCGAATTAAAAGCGAAAATAGTTCTTGACACAGCGAACAAAAAGCGAATATCATGCGCACTGCTTTGCGAGGCGGTCATGCCTGCTTCTGCCACACTTCGTTCGGAGCCAATCGGGACGCCCCGACGGCGCCGCGCGAAGATCTTAACTCCCTCCTTATTTCCCGCCGTCCCGCATCCGCGGGACATCGAGCCAGCGGCCCAGCCCGTCGCCC
>DASWCG010000105.1:0-5286 GCA_036390175.1 Candidatus Acidiferrales bacterium
CCTTTCCGCCTGTCCGCTTTGGCCGTCCATTCCTCGATCGTTACGAAACTCTGATCGGCTTTGTGAGCGGCCAGAAGCGCCTGGTGTTCGTCCGCCATTTCCTCACCGATTTCGGGCGTGCCGTTGCTCGTCGGTTTGGTCAAGAAATATCGAATCGTGCCCCGGCGACAGCGCTCAGCTATTTTGACTCATTCCGCTCAGCTAAACTGATCCGGGCATTCACAGCAGGTAGAGAGGGTTTTCTCTTTCCAAGTAGTGGTTTCGCGGCGGGCCGGAGTTTGGTTCGGTGGAGGCGCGGCAGATCTGTGGCGTTAGACGTGGCGGGACTTGAGGATGTCGTTCCAATCGTGTTGGGAGGGACGGAGGCGGCGAAGCGAGGGGTGCAACGCAATCATCTGTTCGCCCATGGCGTCGCCGGTGGCATCGGAATCAAAACCACAATAGACGGAGAGGGCCTGGGATAGCAGCGCAGGCAGCCAACGCGGGTTGGACCGGGCCCCGGATGTGGAGAGGCAGAGAGACGAAGGATGAAGCAGCAAGCAACTGATGGCGTCGATGGCGGACTCGCATAGGATCGCCATGGTCGCCTGCTGAGCTTGGACGGAGAAGTAACCGAGATCTCTTTGGGAGCCGGGCGCCATGCCGCGCCAACGTTGCGGCCCGGTGCCGCGCAGTTCCGCGCCCACGGGTGTGTTTTCTTTGCCGAGTAGCAGGAAGACCGCATTGCCACGACGATCGGCATAGAGTTTTCCGGATGCCATAAGGGAGTCCGTCATCGAGGGCGGGATCGCGCGGTCATGGGCCAGGTAATGCTTCACCGCGGAAAGCCTGCCGCAGTCCGGCGACGGTAACGCCAAACGGCGCGTGGCCGGTGGGGCTTCCGCGAGCGGCGGCAGGGGAAAGTGACGCTGGAGCCAGGCGACGGCCGCGAGGAAGTTGAAGCCGTTCAAGTGCATGGCCAAATCGATGGCGCCTCCTCCGCCGGCACTGCGATGCCAGTTCATGAACTTCAGGCCAGTGATGGAAATCGTGCCCTTGGGAGTGTTCCACTTGGCCTTGTCATAGCGATCGCGTTGCGCGCCGGTTTCCCGCAACACGGCGGGTAACGGTATGCGGCGGAGTTGGTCGAGGCGATCCCCAAACATCATGATTCGGCACTGAGCTTGGGCCGGAGGCTGACGCAGTTCTTCATGTTGATGACGTGACTGTTCTCGGTGAGGCGGTCGATGAGAGCTGCCGTCAAGTGGTCGTTTTTCAGAAACGACCGCCATTCGCTGAAGCCCAAGTTCGACGTAATCAGCGTGGGTTTTTTGCGGTGACGTTTGTGCATGAGGGTGAAGAACAAGCCGACTTGAACGGGTTCCACGTCCACGTAGCCAACCTCATCGACCAGCAGGCAGTCGTAGGCCAGATACCGCTTGAGGATTTGCGATTCGGAATGATCGGCCACCGAGCGGAACAGTTCCGCAACCAACTCGGCGAACATGACGTAGCGGCCCGTATACCCGCGCTGAATGGCCTGGATGAGGAACCCGGTCGCCAATCCCGTCTTGCCGCATCCGGTCGGGCCGACCCAGATCAAGTTGCGATTCTGCTTCATGTAGTCGAAGGCGTCGTACAGCGACAGGATGCGTTTCCTGTCCAGCTTCGGCTGGCGCTCAAAGGGGAAGGTTTCCATCCGCAGCAGCTCGGGAATGCGGGCGCGGGCCAACCGCAGGTGGCGGGCATGCTCCTGGCGGATCTTGGACTCTTCCTCCACCACGTGACGCAATAGCCGAACCGGAGAATAATGCTGCTTCCGCGCCAGGGTCAAATACTCGTCCCAATGCGCCAACAAGCCCGACAACCGGAGATAGCGTAAGGTGTTCCTCAGTTCGTCATCCATCGGCGTCTTCCTTGTCGTCTAGCAACCGATCGTAGAGGCCAAAATCGGGCGTGTCGGTCAGATGACCTTGTTGGTAGGCCTCGCGCTGGCGGAAACTTTCATCGACCTCTACTTCCGAGAGTTGAAATTCCTGCTGCGTGACCGACAATCGCGCGATGCGCCGCAGCGTTTCGATATCGGTGATCCGGTAGCGCTGCGCCCGTTCGATGGTCTCCATAAACACCGCGGTCGTCACCCGGCACGATAAGGCATATAGATCCCGCAACAGCCGCGGCGCTTGCACGCCGCTGTGGAGAGCGAAGTTCAGGTAGCTGTCCACGGTTGCCGACATCGCCCGCAGGCGTTTCTCTTCCTCCTGGGCCGGCTGCTTGCGATTCTGCGGCTGACGTGCGGGCCGGGGCATGCCCTCCGGGCTGAACACACGATTGCGGACTCCGTCGGCAGGCTGCATGTACTCGGCCACGCATTGGCCGCGTTGATAGAGTTTCAGACGGTCCCCATATTCGAACACGTTCACGTCCTCGCGGCTGGTGCCGGGCACCCAGTAATAGTTGCCATCGAAGGCGGCGTAGCCATACTGATCGGTGTCCCGTTCATGCACCAGGTAAGGGGCGGGAAGCTGCGCCGGCAGCTTCACCAGGAATTGACGCTCGTGGTCGAACGCTTGCGCCGGAATTAACCGGCTTTTGGCGACCGGCCGCTGTTCCATGCGCACGGTGGCCCATTGGAAAGCCTGCTGGTTCAGATCTTCCAGACTCTGGAAGCGCCGTCCCGGAAGAAAGTTCGTCTCCACCGTCCAAAAGCTGCGTTCCTCGCCGGCTTTGCGATTGGGATGATTTTTCTCATGACACACGAAGCGAAATCCATACTGTCGGGCGAAGGCCTCCATCTCCGGCACCATCACCGCATCCCGGCCCGTTCCGCGCAACCGCGCCAGATTCGTGTTGTCGATAATGCAAACCGGCGCCGCATGTTGCCAGAACATCAGAGCCTCATGCAAGAAACACTTCATCCGGAAGCGTTGGAACGTCCGATAGAAGCGCAAGTACCGTCTTTTGGAGTAACGCAGGTACAGCAGGCTGGCGACCAGCATGGCGCGGGTATCGCCCAGCAGAATCGGATAGCGCGTCGTGTCGTGTTGCATCTCTCCGCCTGGTTCGTCCGGCACACGGTCGCAGCGCGGCTCCGGGCTGCGACTCAGGCCCAGTTCGCGCAGCAGGCGCGTCAAGGTGGAGTACTGAATCTGGAGGCCTTCGTCTTCCACCAGCTTTTCGTGCACCCGCTGCGCGTAGCCGTCACATTCCTGGTAGAGTCGCTTCAGCAGATCCGGATCCACCTGGATCTTGTCCTTGCGCGTGTGCAGGAGCATCTCGCCCTTTTGTTCGATGATCGTTTGCACCGTGTTGGGGCTGAGCCGGAGTTGACGCGCGATCTGGTTGCGGCCCATCCCCTCCTGATGGAGGAGAAATACCGCTTGGCGTTTGTCCGCTTCGATCATGCAGTTTCCTCATTACCTCGAAAAAACCTCGCGCCTGACTCAAGATCCCGGCCGTCAGCAGATGCGCCTGCGCGAAGAACGCCGGCGTCTTCAAGCGCCGATCTTGGCTTTTCCCCATCACCCGCTGGTGGTACTTCTGCGTGATCTCCAGATCCTTGAGCAGCACGCGTTCGAACTCGTTGGAGCCATCCGGGTCCTCGGGCACTTGCCGGAACCAGTCCAAAGCCAGGGCCACGTGTCCTTGCCGGATCGCCTCGCGAAACGAAGCCGGTCCTCGAAAATATCCATGCGCCAGTTGTTCGATTTCCCGCACGCTGAGCTTCTTGCCGGCCAGCGCCACCACGAAGTCTTCGATGTCCTGTTTGCTGACACCATTCATGCGCATGAACTGTCGCAAGGTGTACATGTAGGGGTAAACTGGAAACCCGCCGCTGAAGAGCTTCTCCCTCACCACCTCGCTCATCTCCCCCATCAGACCCAGCCGCATGCTCACCCAGGATTTGCTGCGCGACAACCGGCCGGCGATGTCGGCGACGGTCATGGCATTGCGCTTGCGCAATTCCTCGATGAAGCGCGCCTGTTCCAGAATCGTCAGCGAGCGGTCGTTGGAGACGCGCAGCAGCGTGACGATCGCGGCCGCTTCGTCTTCTCCCAGCGACGCGTAGGGGGCCATCCGAATGCGCAACTTCGCGGCGCATCGATAGCGCTTGAACCCGTTCAGCAAAATGCTGCCGCCAGCCGTATCCACGCCCTCCAAAGCTTCCTCGATGCCGCGCTCGGCGATCGCCGCCAGCAGGCGCGCCTCCACCGCCGGATTCCTCATCCGATAGCCTTCGTACCGCAGATCCAATCCCGCCAGTTCCACGCTGCGCGTCATTTCCGCCCTACGGACCGTGTTTCTGCAACTGGGCCACAAGATAGTCCATCCGGCGGCGGCGCGCCATGCTGTGTTGTCTCATCGCTCGCGCCAACCTCCGGTGCATCTCCGCTGCGCTCACACGCCGGTTCTCGATCAGACTCGCCACCATCGCCACATAGCGCACCATGCCGGCATGGAATTCCAGGGCTCCGGCTTCCGGCGGAGCCGGGGCGAGTCCTCCACCACTCCGAACTCGCCTGCCGTTTTGCATCTTCTTTTTCGCTTTGCCTTCCAGGGTCGTGTAGTAGGCGACGCTGCGTTCGGTCGAGCGTCGCTTGCGATGCGCCTGGCGGCAGCCAAAGGGACAGCCCAAGTCGCTCCGCCCGGCGTTCCGGGGGTGGGTCAAGAAGAAGATCCGGCAATGCCGGCAACGCCGCAGACAGCGCCGCAGGTGGGTCTGGCTTCGCAGCAGAGACCGCAACACGAAGTAATACTGCAGCACCAAGGCGCGCACTTCGCCCTGGCGATACCAATCCGGACGGAACTGGAAATAGCGCTGGATTTGGATTACAACAAACCCAGAGTCTCGCTTATAATACGGGTGTTTGTCACATCCTTGTCCTACCCAATCGACACTCCGGTGTCGAGGGGGTAGTGACAAGGAGACTCACCGCTGTCTGCTCTCGTTGATGTGGGCTCCCGCCATCCAGGCCAGCCCTTTCGGGAAAAGACATCTCGATCCGCACGGAAACCGCTCTCGTGCCGGTGGTGTTGGATCAATTTACCTGAGCAGAATCCATCAATTTAGCTGAGCGCTATAGGAGCCCTGATGCAACGCCGCGGAACGGACGATCCGTCAGGCCTGGGCGTTTATCCGAACTGGGCCTGGTCGTGGCCCATGAACCGCCGGGTGATGTACAACCGCGCTTCCTGCGATATTTCGGGCAAGCCGTGGGACCCCAGCCGCGCCCAGATCTGGTGGGATGACGATAAGCGGAAGTGGGTCGGCAATGACGTCCCCGATTACAAGGCCGACTCTCCGCC
>DASWCG010000106.1:0-4198 GCA_036390175.1 Candidatus Acidiferrales bacterium
GCAGTTGAAGGATCTCTGCACCATCGTGACCGTTACCCACAACATGCAGCAGGCCGCGCGCATCAGCGACTTCACCGCGTTTCTGCTCGTTGGCCAGCTGATTGAATTCAGCCCGACGCCGCAGCTCTTTACCACGCCCGGCGACCCGCGCACGGAGGCCTACATCACCGGCCGGTTTGGCTGAGCCATTGTTTTGGAAGCGTTGTTTTGATTGTCATTCCGAGCGAAGCGAGGAATCTGTTTTTGGGCTTGAGAAATTACGGGAAGGGTTCATGGAACGCCATTTTGAGAAAGACCTGAATGAGCTGAAAGAGCGCCTGCTCTGGATGGGCAGCCTCGCGGAGCGCTCGGTCCACCAGGCCGTTCACGCGGTGCTGGAGACCGATGAGCAGCTTGCCAAGCGCGTCCTCGAGGAAGAAGACACCATCAACGAGCTGCAGATGGAAATCGACGACCGCGTCGTGCAACTTCTTGCTCTGCATCAGCTCATGGCCATCGATCTTCGCTTCGTTCTGGCGGTTTCGCGCATCAACAACGACCTTGAGCGCATCGGTGACCAGGCCGTGAATATCGCCCAGGGAGCCCAGCGCATCCTGCGGCACCCGCGCGTGAAACCGTACGTGGATCTTCCGCACATGAGCGATCTGGTCGAAGAGATGGTGCGCAACGCGCTCAACGCGGTGGTTCGCCGCGATGTGGAGCTCGCGCAAAAAGTCCTCGCCACCGACGATCAGGTGGACAATTACCGCGATCAGATTTTCCGCGAATTGCTGACCTACATGATGGGGGATTCGAGCGTGGTCTTTCCCGCGTTTGAGCTCATCCTCGTGGCCAAGAACCTCGAACGCATCGGCGACCACGCCACCAACATCGCCGAGGACGTGATCTACCTCGTGCAGGGCCAGGACATCCGCCACCCCACCGTCGACCGCCGCTAGCCCTATTCAATCTTCACCGGACCCATTGCCTCGCGCATGGCACGAAAAGCCGACGAGTCTCTTTTCGCCTGCCCAAATTGGCTCTCTGGATACTGCCGCATGAGTTGAACCGTCAGAAAACTTCCCCGCAGCTTTTTCCATCCACTGCGTGCTTCACTCACCTGTCAACCTCTTGCCCAAGCGGTCAAGGAACACCGTTCCATCACGCATGACGCCTGAATATGGCGCGTTAGTAGTGACTTTGCAGCCTTGACCGTCCGCCTCAAAGCTGGCGGTAATTTGATGCGCCCCGGCTTTCCAAAACGAGCCAGTCTCGAAAATGAGAGTGTGCTCCTCCGCGGTGTAAATCTTGTAAGGCTTTTCCGAGACCATAACCTTAGCCTCAGTAAACCTTAGCGCATGGTTGTGGGTAAGTGCGGGAGACCGGCTTGGCCTCCACGCCAGCAGCCAGCAGCGCGAAGGCTGCTAGCCCAAGCAGTGCGATGATATTTTTCTCATTGCGTCTCCTCTATTCCATTCACCATCCCCCCTCCACGGTCCAGACCAAGCACCCTCCAGGCATTATCCTGGCTTCCTTGGCTTCGACGCGTTTGAGGGTGGAAACTCTGTCGGCTACCTCGTCACCGCAGCGGTTTGCTGTCTCCAAATCTCGCGGTCCAGTAATCAGGAAAACTGCTCCGCGGGCTGCTTCTTGCCAAGCGACATCCCACGACATACGTCTCCCTCGACCCGCATGTCGCCGATTGTCGTTTTGACCCCTGAATCTAGGAGTAGATTGCCAGTTAGATGCCTCGGTCCCGGGCCGAGGTCGGCATCATATGATTACTTGGCCGGTGGAATGGTGAAGTCCTGGTCCACGTAGGCCAGCAGCGGCGTGCCTTGCTTGACCTCCACATTCTTGCCATGCTTGATCAGCCCGATGGGTCCAAAGAGTACCGTCAGGGCGACCGCGGTTCCCACTTTGCCTTCTCCTTCCTTACCTTTAGTTCCGCGCAGTCTCATCCGCGTATCTCCGACGAGCAGATATTCCAATCGCAAGTTCAATTCGCCGCCCTTGCCCATCATGCCGGCCTTCTTTGCGTGCGTAACCGTGCCTACCGCCTTCGCACCGGCTTTGCACACCGTCGCATCGCCAACCTTCAGGTCTTCGTCCAGTACCAGATTTACGGGGTCATCATCCGTCGCTGTCTTTGAGCTCAAGTCCTGCGCAAACTTCAGCTTCACGTCAGTGCCTTCCTTCAGAATCAGCTTCGCGGGCGGCTCCGCAGCCTGGGCCTGTGGTTGAACCGCCTGAGAACCCTGGGCTGCGGGCTGTGCTGCCTGGGCTGCGCTTTGTGCGCCTTGTGCGACAGCGATGAAGCTGAAGTAAAGCAGGAACATCGCACTACTCAGAGAAACCGATTTCAGTGTCATAGCAAACCTTCCTCTCACGCAGATTTTGAACCAGCAGCAGGATGCGAAGCTGAAGGAGGCGCGATCTGCAAAAAGCCTACCTGCCTGTATTCTTAGCCGAGATTTCCGTTTTGGTTGTCAACCGGGCGGTAATATACACCCGAACCCACCTGCATACAATGCTCCGCCGACTCCTCACACGAGTTCCGTAGAGGATGCGAACACTGTATCAATACGAGAGCCGCCACTAAATACCATTCGAGGTGTCAACGATGCCCAATACATCAGGCACTTCGTGAAAGTATTTCTTGACAAGCCTTACGCTTCTTGCTAACGTAGTTCTCAGGTAAAAGTGCAGAATCTCTGCTTGTCCCGCAGGTTATCCACCGCTTTCTTACTAGCGGCGCAGGAAATTTCGAGCAAGCCCTTCGGCTGGACTTACCCACAAGCTCTTTCTCTCTTCTTCGGTGGTGGCAGAACCATCCTGCGCTAAGTGATTTAGAATCACCATCTACAAAGGTCCCAAATCAAGTAATTTCCACTGAGATTAAGATATAGCTATTGCCCTGTCAAATCGAACCGTGTCCTTTAGAATCACCCACTTACGAATTGCAAATTTTGTAAGCCCTTTGTTTTGACATTCATACAAACTGCCGGGGGTGTGGGGGGCAGGGTACAATAGCAGAGAATCAGAGGGGGTGCTCCGGCCAGCAGTCGGCCCGATCAGGGGCTTCTCGGCGAAGCGCTAGCGCCGCTCACGCGCAAGAGGCCGAAAAGGACTAGCGTCGCCACGAGGGAGAGGGTCATGCCCAACGTCCTATCTTGCGTGCGTACAAACCTTAATGTGATTCGTTGCTTCCCGGGGGATAACGGCACGATCATCTGGGCATAATCGTCCGCGTGCTGCGGCGTCACGGCCTGCGGCTTGCCTTTCCTTGCCTCCTTACATCCTTGCTTCCTTGCCCGGCTCCATTACAATCGCTGCGCTTTCGTCAGGGGGAGGAATGAGCCTAAGCCAGCGTTTCGACGAAATAAGAACGGGCTTCGAGCGGCCCTTCTGGGTCGCCAACATCAGCGAAATCTTCGAGCGCCTCTCCTATTACGGCGCGTTCGCCTCTCTCGCCAACTATCTCCACGAAAAGCTGAGTTTTCCCACCGAACAGACCGGAACGCTTACCGGAATTTTCGGCGGCATGGTCTGGTTCCTCGCGATCTTCGGTGGCGCCGCGGCCGATCGCCTCGGTTTCCGCCGCGCTCTCTCATTGGCCTATCTGATTCTCGCTGCGGCTTATTTTCTGCTCGGTTCGCTTGGCGCTCCGTGGCTGGCTCCGGCGAGGGCCGCGATTCCGCCGGCGATTTTTGTGGGCTTCATTCTGGTCTTGCCCGCTCTGGGAGTTTCGCTCGTAAAGCCCTGTGTCGTCGGGACAACCGCTCGCGCGTCAAAGGAAAACGTGCGCTCCATCGGCTACTCTATCTACTACACCATGGTGAACATCGGCGGCGCTTCCGGCCCCTACGTCGCGTCTTGGGCTCACCATCATCTCGGCGTCGAAAACGTATTTCGCGTTGCCGCCGTCAGCGTCTTCGCCATGTTCTTCGCGGTTCTCCTCTTCTTCCGCGAGCCCAAGCGCGCCAGCGACGGCCCCACGCCCAGCATTGTCGAAACGCTGCGCAATTTCCTGACTGTTTTGTCCAACCCCAAATTCATGCTGTTTCTGCTGATTTTCACCGGCTACTGGATCGTTTTCTGGCAGCAGTACATTTCCCTCCCAGGTTACATCCACGGCTATATCAGCGCCGATGCCGACGTCGAGTTGATCCTCATCACCGACGGCCTCGCGGTCATCTGTTTCACGCTGTTGATCAAC
>DASWCG010000107.1:0-6296 GCA_036390175.1 Candidatus Acidiferrales bacterium
GGTACCAGTACTCGGCATGGTTCCAGTACTTCCCTCATGCTCGTACGCTGCAAATTTTTCCGGATTTGCTTGACCTGGCCGGGAAATCATTCTAGTTTTTGAACGATTTATCAGCCTTTTCTTTGGAATTGCGCCTGCGTCAACATGCGCCGGAGGTGTTCATGCCCCTGAGCAAGCGACACTACATTCTCGGCGTTCTATTCCTGTTCAGCACAGCGCTGCCAGCCGCCGCTCGGGCGACCGCATCAGAGCCTTTGGTTATTCCGGCCAAGACGCCCGTTCGCGTAACTCTCGATCAGGCCCTGGCGAGTAACCACAGCTCGCCGGGAGATTGCTTTGCAGCAACCATCTCCGAGGCTGTCGTCGTGGACGGTAAGGTGGTCATCCCCCAGGGAGCCCGCGTTCAAGGGCGCGTGCTTGACGCACACGCATCGGGAAGATTAGTGGGCCGCGCGCGTTTGCAATTGGCGCTCGAGTCCGTCGAAGTGAATGGCAAGTCCTACGAAATCCGCACCGACTCATTCTTCGAAGTCGGGGGTACCCATAGGCGTTGGAACCTCACCACGATTGGCGGAGGCTCCAGCGGCGGACTTATCATCGGCGCGATTGCCGGCGGAGCAAGAGGCGCTCTGATCGGCGGGCCCATCGGCGCGGGTGCGGGAACGGCGGCTGCCTATTTTGCCGGTAAGCGCGACGTCAAACTTCCCGTCGAAACCCGCCTCAACTTCAAACTCGCCGAGCCTCTGACAGTAGACCCGCGCAGCTAGTGCCGTTCCAACTATTTGAGCCGAATATCGGCTGGAAGCCTGCATCCGAAGGTGCAGGCCAGCCGTTTTGGCGAGACTTGCAGCAATAAGTTGGAACGGCACTAGTTGCTAGGACGCCTTCCTCACCACCAGGCAACTGGCGATCATGTCGTGGAGGGCCTGCTTCCTCTCCGTGAATCCTGCGAGGATCCATCCGATAGCGAATGGAATTAGGTTTGTGATGATTTTGCTGAAGTGACGCCCCGACGCCCGCCCAAAAGAAATCCGCTGCCCCGCCATATCGGTCACTTCGATGCTGAGCGCTCTTTTGCCGAGCGTCCCTTGCCACGATGAGCTTTCCATCATGGCGAAGTACAACCATCCTCCGACGATGGCGATTCCAATACCCAGGAATATGGACGCGACTCCCACGAGCGCGAACGCCTCTCCAATATCCTCCCCCGAGTGGATGCCGCTGACCGCCGAGCCGAGCCCCGTCACCATCAAGAGGACAAGGATAATCGCGAAAAACCCGGCGCCCAGAACGAAGCCGTCTATGATGTAGGCCACAAAACGCAGCCAGAACCCGGCATAAGGCAGTCCAGGCCACGCCTGCGGCCCGCCCGTGCTGACCACCGGCACGCCCGCAACTGTGGGCGTGGTGCCGCCGGTTGTTTACCCGCACACCGAACAGAACGCTGCGCCTTGCGCCAGCCCCGCTCCGCATTTCGTGCAATACACGGCGCCTCCTCAGGGACTTTGGAGAATGAAACAAACTCGCGGAATCGTACTGCCAACGAGCTGAAGGGTCAACCGGATGAATTAGCGGAGCTGAGAAGCCATCAACTCTCAACTTTCTCCGCCACCCGCGGGTGTGATAGAAGACTCCTGCTCCATTCGGGAATCGCCAAGGACGGGGGCGCGGTTTCTCCCGGAGGTTTTTAGAGCAGCCCGGTAAGGACCGCAAACAATGCCCAGCTACGTTGCAGCGATAGATCAAGGCACCACCAGCACGCGGTTCATGGTCTTCGACCGCGCAGGGAAAATTGTCGCGGTTTCCCAGAAGGAGCATCAGCAGATTTATCCCAAGCCCGGATGGGTGGAACACGATCCCGAAGAAATCTGGCGCCGCACCGGAGAAGTCATCGCCGAAGCCATGCAGCAAGGAGGGCTGCGTCCCCAGGACCTTGCTGCCATCGGCATCACCAACCAGCGCGAAACGACCGTCGTCTGGAACCGCAGAACCGGCAAGCCCGTCGCCAACGCCATCGTTTGGCAAGACACCCGCGTCAGCGATGCCGTTTCTGAATTTGCCCGCGACGGCGGACAGGACCGCTTCCGCGCTAAAACCGGCCTTCCCCTCGCCACCTACTTCAGCGGGCTAAAGCTCCGCTGGATTCTGGAAAACGTGCCGCAAGCCCGCGCCCAAGCCGAAGCTGGCGAACTGCTCTTCGGAAACATTGACACCTTTCTGGTTTGGAACTTGACCGGCGGCCCGCAGGGGGGCGCTCACGTCACCGATGTGACCAACGCCAGCCGCACGCAATTGATGAACCTGGAAACGCTTTCGTGGGACAACGAGATTCTCAACGCGTTTGGAATTCCCCCGCAGTTGCTTCCGCGAATCTGTTCGAGCAGCGAAGTCTACGGCGCGGCCCAACTCGGCTCCATCCAGGGCGTTTCCATCGCCGGAATTCTGGGCGATCAGCAAGCCGCGCTCGTCGGGCAGACCTGCTTCAAGCCCGGCGAGGCGAAAAACACCTACGGCACCGGATGCTTCCTCCTGATGAACACCGGCGGCCGGGCCATGCATTCCAAGTACGGCCTGCTGACCACGCTCGCCTACAAACTCGGTTCGCAGCCCGCTCATTACGCTCTCGAAGGAAGCATCGCCATCACCGGAGCGCTGGTGCAATGGCTGCGCGACAACCTCGGACTCATCCGCAAAAGCTCCGAGATCGAAGCGCTCGCCCGAACGGTGAAAGACAACGGCGGCGTGTATTTCGTCCCGGCGTTCTCCGGTCTGTACGCGCCCTACTGGAAAGACAACGCCCGCGGCATCATCGCCGGCCTCACGCGCTACGCCAACAAGGGGCATCTCGCCCGCGCGGTCCTCGAGGCCACTGCGTTTCAGACCCGCGAAGTCGTCGAAGCCATGGAAAAAGATTCCGGAATCGCGCTCGACGTGCTCCGCGCCGACGGCGGGATGATTGAAAACGATCTCCTCATGCAGTTTCAAGCCGATATTCTCAATCGCCCGGTGGTCCGCCCGGTGATCAAGGAGACCACCGCCCTTGGCGTGTCCTATGCCGCTGGTTTGGCGGCCGGCTTTTTCAAAGACGCTGAGGAGTTGCGCGCCAATTGGTCGGTGGAGCAGACCTGGAAACCCCGTATGGAAGAAGCCGCGCGAAACGGATTATTTCGCTTGTGGAAGAAGGCGGTAACGCGCTCGTTCGATTGGGTGGATTAGAGGAGCTCAGATGACTACACCATTTCTCGGGGAATTCGCCGGAACCTTGATGCTGGTTCTCTTGGGAGACGGCGTCGTCGCGAACGTGCTGCTCAAGCGCAGCAAAGGCGAAGGCTCGGGCTGGATGGTCATCACCAGCGGCTGGGCCTTCGCGGTTATGGCCGGGGTCTTTGTGGCGATCGCCTTTGGCAGCAGCGATGCGCATCTGAATCCCGCGGTGACGCTGGGGTTCGCCGTTTCTTCAAGGAACTTCTCGAAATTCGCCCCGTATCTCCTTGCTCAGATGTTGGGCGCATTCTCGGGCGCTGTTCTCGTGTGGTTGCATTATTTGCCGCACTGGAGAGAAACGCCGGACGCGGCCGCGAAGCTCGGCTGTTTCTGCACCGCGCCCGCGATTCGAAATACATTTGCGAACCTGGCGAGCGAGATCAGTGCCACCTTCGTCCTTGTGCTCGTTGCCGGAGCGATCTTCTCGAAAGCGGTTGCCGCTTTCGGTCCCGCAGCAGGCCTCGCGCCGTACCTGGTGGGCAGCCTGGTGTGGGGCATCGGCCTGTCGCTTGGCGGGACTACCGGCTATGCCATCAATCCGGCGCGCGACCTTGGCCCGCGCCTCGCACATGCCCTGCTTCCGATTGCCGGCAAGCGCGCCTCCGATTGGAGCTACGCGCCTATTCCGGTCATCGGACCTCTCATCGGCGGTGGGCTCGCGGGTTTCGTGCTGCGCTTGTTTCACATTTAGATTTGGGTTGGGTCTGGCATTACCGATTCGCTAACTGGGACGTAGCTAACCACGGCGAGTCTTATTACGTCCAATATATAAAAGGTTGACATGGCACGAGGTCCGTTTCTCCGGCGGAAGCTCTATACACTAGATACTTTGTTTATTTTTGTCCTGTGTTCTCCTTTTGTCGTTACAAATGCGCAGGAGCGCTCGGTTCCTCCGTCACCCAACAAGAAACCAATCGGGCGGATCGCCTACGACCGAAGACTTGCTGCGAACATCCTTAGCCCGCACATGCCGTCGTTTGCGGAAATTTTCGTGATCGATGCTGACGGACGCAATGCTTGGCAATTGACAAGCGGGGGCCTTTCATTTTCACCGGCGTGCTCCCCTGACGGACGGCAAATCGCCTTTCTTTTCTCGCGGCACCAGATTCGCGACAACCCTCTCGACCCACTGGCCAGTGCAAACGATGATTCCTGGCCTGCGCTCTTTGTGATGGACGCTGATGGGAAGAATGTTCGTAAGATTCGTTCTCTGCACTTGCCGGTTCTTAGCATAGGTTGGTCGCCCGACGGGAAAACCCTTGCCGTAAGCGCGAAAAGCGCCCCGATAGAAAGAAGCAGCACGGCTCCTGCGAAAGAACCGGGCCAGAGTCGAGGCGGTATTTTCCTCTTGCCAGCCACGGGAGATGGCACTTTCAGGTTAGTCATCGAAGGAGGCTCGGATCTGTCTTGGTCCCCTTATGGAACCAACATCGCTTACTCGGCAAACCGGGGCAAGGATCTTGGCAAATCATCCATTTTTATCGCCAAGGCAGACGGCACAGGCGAAATACGCCTCACGGAGAAGAAATCTATCGCCCAGTCGCCCGCCTGGTCACCAGACGGGAAGACCATCGCCTTCGTTTCGAACTGGAAGGAAATGGACCAGATCTTTCTCATGAGCATGGATGGTTCCGGCATTCGTCAACTGACCCGAGACAAGAAAATGACCTGCTCGCACCCATCTTGGTCACCTGACAGTGAACAAATTGCGGCCCAATGCAAACCAAACCGACCCGTCGCGGGGATCCCTTTTTCAAGCAACGGCTACAACGTCTTTCTTATCTCAGTGCGCGACTCCAAGGGCGAACCGGCGCAATTAACGATGGATAGGGGGAGTAATCCAGTCTTCTGCCCTCAATAAATCTTCTCAATCCGCTTCTACAACCTGAATGGCAATGGGAACGAAGATTGAAGCCGCCTTACCCTTGAAAAGTTGGAACGGGACTGGCGGCACGAATGGGGAAGAAGGCGGAGTCATCTGCCCTCTTTTTATTATGTTCAGGAATTACTGCACAAGCGTTTGCGATTCCACAGCAAATCAACGCGCCGCGTAGCCAAACTTTCCCGGCTTTCTGGGCGCGTGGGCGCCGCGGTAATCTTCAAGTTCGGTGTCGGTGATGGAAAAATGAGTTAGCGCGACGTGATTGCCGCTGGCGGCGAGTTCGCGCCGCAGGCGCAAGGAGCAGATGTCTGGCGCGTCCTGAAAGCGTGCGCGGTGAGCATCAAATGCCGCGTTGGTGATGGTCAGGGTATATACGCGCGGTTCACAAGCTGGCTCGCGCACGCTGAAGGTGTACTCACGGTCGAGCGGCTGAGACACGAACCCGAGGTACTGCAGGATCAATTCACTGCTCATTTTGTGCCGGACGCAGCAACTGCTACGGCGGCTGGTTTTGCCAGAGTTGTCGCCACCGCTTTTTTGCGGCGGCTGGCGCGCTTGCGCTTTGGCGGCGTGCCTTCCGCAGGCTCAACCACCATCAGGCTGGTGACAAATTTCTTCATTCCGTGGATATCAAAATCAATCGAGGTGCGGTCGGCGTCAGTTTGTGTGATTACGCCGAGCCCGTACTGAAAGTGCTTGATGTACTGACCTTCCGAGAGACCTTTCAAGATGCCTCCTTGGGCAGCGTGCACCGGACAGAGAGAAAAAAAGGGGCGTCCCGATGGAATCGGGACGCCCCCATAGAGTTTACAGAGGCTGAACGTTCGACGCCTGCAGGCCCTTGGGGCCCTTGGTGACCTCGAATTCAACCGCCTGGCCTTCGTTCAGCGACTTGTACCCGTCCGCCTGGATGGCGGAAAAGTGGACGAAAACGTCCTCGCCGGACTGGCGCTGGATGAACCCAAAGCCCTTGCTGGCATTGAACCACTTCACTGTTCCTTGTTCTTTCACTTCTTTTCTCTTTTCTTTTTGAGCTATTTGATGCTTGTCGAACGCCTCAGCCGTTACAGCAAAAAGGGCCGCAAGTGTGACCTTGCAGCCCCTTCAACGAATCTAAAGGTTTCACAAGAGCAACAAACGCAAAAACAGA
>DASWCG010000108.1:0-32414 GCA_036390175.1 Candidatus Acidiferrales bacterium
GTTTGGTGGGTTTCTCCTGTTCGGTGCCGCAGGCAGCGCTGCAGCGCACGACTTTGGCAGGTGCCAGCGCGACATCGAGAAGCACGAATGGAAGCTCCAGCGCGAAATCAATCGCCACGGCTTTTACAGCCGTCAGGCCGATCATCAGCGCCACGAACTTCGCGAAGCTCGCGAAAGGTGTTGGCGCGAACGCGAGCGCTGGGAGCGTGAACACAGTTGGCGTCGCGACCGCGATTGGGATCG
Organism: Candidatus Acidiferrales bacterium; assembly: GCA_036390175.1. Classification (GTDB taxonomy): domain Bacteria; phylum Acidobacteriota; class Terriglobia; order Acidiferrales; family UBA7541; genus DASQHY01. Next base: position 244 of record DASWCG010000108.1, read on the forward strand.
CTATTAAGCGGGGAGTTACGCAGGAAAGATGTTGCGCCGGTCCCGCATCCTGCGGGACCGGCTCTCGTGTCTTACCGATGCGCTTCCGAAAACTCCGCGGCGAAAACCGCTTCAAACCGGCGGCGCTCGTCCTGGTCGTGCAACATCACCACCGGCACGACCCGCAACGACTGCCGGCACGTCCGGCATGTCGTCACTTCACCCTGCAAGTCCTGCACAAACCCATCGGTGAAGCGGTAAAGAGTCCGCTCGCGCCGCGCCTTTTTCGTTCCGCGCTGCCCGCAATGCGGGCAGACGTACTCCACCAAATCCTCTTGTGGATCGCGGTCCAAAGCGGCCCACCCGGTGTTTCGTACGCCAACTGTTTCCCGGTACTGTCGGTTCATCTTTCGCCCCCCTCAATCAGCGGGGTAAATCCGCAAAATTAGATGCTGTAAAAACGCAGAAGGATGCGGCGTTTCCGCTAACCCCTTTTCTTTCATTAAGTTACATTAGATTGTCCCGCGATCGTCAGCACCGCCCCTCGGGATAAACTGCCGAAATCCGGCTTCTATTCCCGGAACTCATCCACTCATCGCTTGGGACCGCGCCTCCGGGAACTTCGCTATCTTGCCGGTGTCCAACCACACTGAGGACGCGCGCACCTCGCATCCCTGCGGAGCGGCGCTGGCTTCGCTTCTTGTCTTAGCGCGGAGCCAGCGCTGCCAAAAGGCACTTGTAGCCCGCACAGGGCGGCTCTCCCGCAGCGGAATCTCAACGGAGGTGTGTGATGTCCACGAAGACCCCTGAAGTCCGTCCAGTATCGAAAAGTCCGCTCGGGGCTTGCCTGGTGGATGGCGACGCGGAACAACTGGGGCGCGCCCGGCGTTCGCGCAGCAAGGCTCTCGCTCTTTCGCTCGTGATTCAAGCCGCAGTTCTCGCGGCGCTGGTGCTTGTGCCGTTCCTCGCCACAGGTGAAAAACTTTCTCTTGTCGGCGTCACGCCTGTCCCGCCGTTCTACGGCGTACCGCAACCCGCGCAGCGCCCAACTTCTCGTCCTGCCGGCGCGCACCATGCAACCAACCGTATGATCTACGACGCCACCAGACGGCCGATCCCCTCCAGCATCAGTACGCAAGGTCCGAACCCGCCCAGCAATCTCGGAAACGACGCACCCGCCGACAGTTCACCGGTGGGGATACCTTCTGGGATTGGAGGGCCAGACACTACTCGCCCCGCACCGCCCGCACCGCTGGCTACTGCTGTAGCGCCCCCGCGGAAAGTCGTGGTTTCGCAGATGGACCCCGCGATGCTCATTCATCGCGTCGAACCGCTCTACCCCGTCCTTGCGAGAATGGCGCATCGCGAAGGCCGCGTCGAGCTTCGCGCCACCATTTCCACGGATGGCTCCATCAGTTCTCTGGAGGTGCTGAGGGGCGACCCGCTCTTCATCCGCGCCAGCTACGACGCCGTGCAGCAGTGGCGTTACCGCCCGTTGATTCTCAACGGCCAGGCTGTGGAGGTGGAAACCTACATCACGGTAGTTTTCATGCTTCAGCACTGAGGCATTACGGAAGGCTGGCAATCATAACGAATCTACAGCAGCGGCTCGCCGCAATGCCGCGCAATGGCTTCGCGGGCGGCGTCACGCAGTCGCACGATGGCGTGCCAGTCTGAGGAAGAATCCTCCTGGGAGGATGCAGCGTTGCCGGAGGAGGCGGGCGGCGCGATCGGCGCGGAAATCGTAATCGTCACGCGGGTTATCCGCGGGAGCGTCGTGCGGTCACGCAAGAATTGCCGCGTCCCTTGCAGCGACACCGGACAAATCGGGCATCCGGCGGCCACGGCTGCTTTGAAAGCCCCCAGTTGAAACGGCCGCACGCCTTCGTACGGCGTGAATGTCCCTTCGGGAAAAACCATCACCGATTCGCCGCGCTGCAGAGTTTGCTCGATCTCCTCTGCCTGCCGCAGCCGCGCCTGCGGATCGCTCCGGTCAAACGAGTAGTGGCCCATCTTTTTCAGGAACGTCGCAATAAACGGCATCCCGCCGACCTCGACTTTCGCCACGAAGCGGTAGTTTACTCCCAGTCCGGCCATGAGCGCCAGCGCATCGAAGTAGCTGGTGTGGTTTGACACCAGCACCTGCGGCCCCGAACGCTCCAGATATTCCCGGCCTTCCACGCGTACCCGGCAGCCCACCAGCGCCAGGTAGGCTTTCAGCGCCGCCGATGTGAACCGGCACGCGGCGCGCCGGCTCGGCATCAGTTGCACCAGCGCCCACGCCGGGACAATCCACATCCCGAACACGATCAGGGCATACACGCCGTACGCCACCTCCAATGTGCGGCGCACGCCCCGTCGAGCTCCTTGCCAAGCCGCTCGCAGCGCGCTCGCCGTCCCCAGCCGCGCAATCTGCATCCACGCCGGCGGCTTGCTTTCGAGCCGGTCAGCCAGGTAGAGGCGCTTGGTCTCTTCGCGCCGCAACTTTCCGCTCGATGTCTTCGGAATGCTTCCCGGAGGAATCAGTTCCACCACGTCGGGAGGCAATCCCAGCGCCGCGTTGATTTCCTCTTTGATGGACTGCGCGATCTCCGCCCGTCTGGCCGGCTGCGTCTCGCGAGTTTCCGCCACCACCGCCAATCGCTCGGTCCCTGTCCCGGCGTCCCGCAGCCCGAAGGCCACCACACAGCCCTTTCGAACCCCTTCGGCGCGCCCCGCAACCTCCTCGACCTCGTGGGGATAAATATTTCTCCCGGCCTTGATGATGATGTCCTTCACGCGCCCGGTGATGTAAATCTCGCCGTCGGCGCGATAAGCGCGGTCGCCCGAATCCACCCACGCGAACTCATTCGGCTCTTCTGCGTGGGCCTGACCCTGCGGGAACAACGTCGCCGTAGCCGCCGGGTTCCGGTAATACCCCCGCGTCACCGAAGGTCCGCGGAACCACAAATACCCCTCGACGCGCTCTCCCGCTTCGTTGCCGCGCGCATCCGCGATTCTCACTTCATGGCGCGGCACCGGCGCGCCCGAGGATACAAACGCAATCGCCGAGCGATCCTCCGTCGTTGTGGGCACGGCGCGCCCCTGGCTGGTGAACGTTTCCCGCTCGATGCGGTCCACCAGGAACCCCCGGCCCGGCCGGGGCACCGTTACCGCCAGCGAAGCCTCCGCCAGTCCATAGACCGGCAGCAGCGCTTCGCGCCGGAACCCGTACTTTGCGAACCGCGCGCTGAATCGTTCGAGCGTTTCCGGGTTCACCGGCTCCGCTCCGTTCAGGGCCGCGCGCCAGGAGCTGAGGTCGAGTCCCTCGATATCCCGGTCCGCGATTTTCCGCACGCACAGCTCGTAGGCAAAGTTCGGCGCCGCCGCCAGCGTTCCGCGATGCTGATGAAACGCCCACAGCCAGCGCTCCGGCCGCGTCAGGAACGTCATCGGCGACATCACCGCAACCGGCAGGCCGTTGTACAGCAGCGTCAGCCACGCGCCGATCAAGCCCATGTCGTGATAAAGCGGCAGCCAGCTCACGCCCACGTCCGCGGGGTTCACTTCTACGGCTTCGCTGATGGCCCGGATGTTCGCCAGCAGATTGGCGTGCGTCAGCACCACGCCCTTGGGCTCGCCCGTCGAGCCCGAGGTGTACTGCAAAAACGCGATGTCCTCCGCCTTTCGCGCGGCGCGCCGCCCGGTCAGATTCACCGGCAGCGCTCCCGGCGCTACCGGCTGCTTTTCTCCTGCGCCGGATTCCGCCAATTCCGCCGCGTCCACAACGCCCGCCAGCGACTTGACCCTCGGTTTCAGCAACCGCGCTACCGCTTCGGCCCGGCGGAAGGTCACCAGCAGCCGCGCCTCCGCGTTTTGCAGAATCGCTGTCTGGCGCTCGGCGTATTCTTCAATCTGGTCCGCGCGGAACGGCGGATAAATCGGCACAGGAATCGCGCCTGCCAGCAAAATCCCGGCGAATGAAAGAAAGAACTCCTGCGACGTCGGCAGCATGACCGCTACGGTGTCGCCGGGCGCCACCCCGCGCTGCGCCAGCTCCGCTGCCACCGTTTGCGCGCCTTCATAAAGCTGCGCAAACGTCAGCGTGGCGCTCGTGCCCTCATCGTCCTGGACAATCAGGTGAGGCCGCTCGGCGTCGAATCGCGCGCGGTAACGCAGCACGTCAAGCAGCGTTTCCGCGGCTTCCACGCCCCGGCCGCCCGCTGGCGAACCCCGCGCCGCGGCGCGCATCGCCTGTGTCGTGACCGCCGCGTGCACTCCGGAAAAAGCTTCTGCCGCCGCACCGCCGTTCGCATTGGCGCGCACCAACTCCCCGATCAGGTCATCCGGCGTATTGGCTTCTCCTACCGCCCGGTCGGGCAGGCGCACGTGGAACGCCGATTCCAGCCGCGCCAGCAACTCGACCCGCTCGAGGCTGCCCAGCCCCAGGTCTCTGTCCAGATGTGCCTGTCCCGAGAGCGACGCCAGCGCCCCTTCGCTCCCCAGTTCCACCAGGAGTTCGCGAATCACTTCGAGCACTCGCTCAGTGACGTCTGTTCTTTCGAATTGAATGCTGGGAGTGGCCATGGGCAGTCCGGGCCGATGAAATACTGCACAGAGGCTATCACGCCTCCCGCAACATTGTCATGCACCGCTGCTGGAACGTTGGGCTTTTGACCCAATCTGGACGAGAGGGAGCAGTTTTCAACCCTTTTTGTGACAAACCAACAGACCGGCGCGCATAACTGCGCGCTCCGCGTTGACTTGCCTGAGGGCGCGGCCTAAGATCCTGCGCGAGGGCGGGTTCCCTCCCCATGGTTGGCCTCACACTTGGCCACTACCGCATCGTTGGGAAAATCGGCGAGGGGGGGATGGGTGTGGTCTACCGCGCTAGGGACGAGCTGCTCGAGCGTGACGTGGCCCTGAAGGTTCTGCCGCTAGGCGCGTTGTCAGATGAACCCACCCGCAAGCGCTTCCACAAAGAAGCCCTCGCGCTGGGGAAACTGAATCATCCCAACATCGAATCAGTGTATGAGTTCGGGAGGCATGACGGTGTGGACTTCCTGGTGATGGAGTATATCCCTGGGACGGCCCTGGCGGAGCGACTTGCGGCGGGTGCGTTGCCTGAAAGGGAAGTGCTGAAGCTCGGAGCACAGATTGCCGCGGCGCTGGAAGAGGCGCATGAGCACGGAGTGGTGCATCGGGACCTGAAGCCCGGGAATATCGTTGTCACGCCGAAGGGACAGGCGAAGGTGCTCGACTTCGGGCTGGCCAAGCTCCTACGTCCCGAAAGCGAGGTGTCCACGGCCGACCAGTTGAGCAGTAGCGCCGCGGTGGCGGGGACACTGCCTTACATGCCGCCGGAGCAACTGCGGGGCAAGCCGGCGGATGGACGTAGCGACATCTACGCTGCGGGCGCAGTGCTCTACGAGATGGCGACTGGAAAGCGCCCGTTTCGCGAAAAGGTGGCAACTGCGCTGGTCGATGACATACTGCACAAGCCCCCGCCACCACCCGGGCGGCTGAACCATGACCTTTCCCCCCGACTTGAAGAAATCATCCTGAAGTGCCTGGAGAAAGAGCCGGAGAGCCGATACCAGTCCGCCAAAGAGCTGGCCGTGGACCTGCGACGACTGGCGTTGCCGACAGTAGCTTCTAGCGTGCGTCCTGCGCCCGCGCGCATCACTTGGCGAAGGATAGGCGTCGGCGCTGCGGCTGGCGTCGTGGCTATTCTCCTTCTGCTGGTCGCGCTGAATGTGGTCGGCCTGCGTGAGCGCCTGCTCGGCAAGAGCAGCGCCACGCTGCAGATCCGTTCGCTCGCCGTGCTGCCACTGGAGAACTTCTCGCGAGATTCCGAGCAGGAATACTTCGCCGATGGAATGACTGAGCAGTTAATTACGGACCTGGCTCAGATCAGCGCGCTGAAGGTGATCTCGCGCAGGTCGGTGATGCAGTACAAGGGCGCCCGGAAGCCGCTGCCCCAGGTGGCGAAGGAGCTGGGCGTAGACGCGGTGATCGAAGGCTCGGTGCAGCGCTCCGGAGACCGCGTGCGCATCACCGCACAGTTAATCGAGGCGCCGACCGACCGGCACCTGTGGGCGCGCAGCTACGAGCGGGATTTGCGCGACGTCCTGACCCTGCAAGACGAGCTCGCACGCGCCATCGCGGACGAAATCCGTGTTGCGCTCACGCCACAGGAACAGGCACGGCTCGGCCGACCTTATTCAGTTGACCCGCTGGCGCACGACGCCTACCTTCGCGGCCTTTACAGTTTCAATCGCGGGCGAGACACGCTTGATACCCCGCAGGGGCGGGAAACTTTGCGGAGGGGCATCGAGCAATTCCAGGAGGCGATCCGGATTGATCGGAACTACGCCCAAGCCTACGCTGCCATGGCGCGAGCATATCATTGGCTCGCCGGGCGCGCCGGCCGGGACTTGTATCCAAGATCACAAGAAGCGGCTCGAAAAGCGCTCGAACTCGACGAATCCCTTGCCGAAGCTCACGGCGCGCTGGGCTATGTTGCGTTAGTCACCTGGAATTTCGCGGAGGCGGAGAGAGAACTCAAGCGAGCCATTGAGCTAAACCCGAACTATGACGAGGCCCATCACGCCTATGGGCTCTACCTGGACGCGGTAGGCCGCTTCGACAAAGCAGTGGCCGAGTTCCAGCGTGCCCGTGAGCTCGATCCTTTCACTCTTCCCCTTAGAGAAAACGCAGCTGCGGCGTATGCTTGCGCACACCGGTACGACCTCGCGATCCAGGAGACGCAGGGCCTGCTCCAGATTGATCCCAACCGCGCGAGTGCCCACCACCTTCTCGGCGTGATCTACCTCGAACAAGGAAGGAGGGCGAGCGCAATTGCTGAGTTCCAGAGGGGCGCGCAGCTCAGCGGAAACGACTCCTTGCATCTGTCCGACCTGGCCTGGGCCTATGCCGTCTCAGACAGGAGGCACGAAGTGTTGAAGATCCGTGATCAGTTGAAGGCACAGTCGAACGGACATCAGCCGCCGGCAATCACCATGGCTGATGTTTATGCCGTGGCGGGCGATAAGGAACAGGCGTTTGCCATGTTGGAGAAGGCCTACCAGGAACACGATGCAACCCTGACCTACCTGAAGTGCTCGCCCAAACTGAAGAGCTTGCATTCCGATCCGCGCTACCACGATCTCCTGCGCCGCATGGGCCTGCCGCCGTAAGTGCCCTGCGCCAAAACGATGTCATTCCTCACCACGCGAAGCGTGGTGAGGAATCGCAGCGTTCTGTGTAACCTCGGCTGTAATTGCGGCCCGGCCTTACCTGCCGTCTGCCCCGGCAAATCGGGTGTACACTCCCTCTGCCACCCCAAGAAAACATCACTTCGTCCAAGGAGGTTTCATGGCTGCTGTCAATCCGCTGACGAAAGACAAGGCCGCGCCCGCGGCGCACGCCACATTCGACGCCCTCACGCAACGCTTCAACAAGATGCCCAACTTTTTTGCGCTGATGGCCCACCGCCCGGATGTCTTGAACAAATTCCTTCCCCTGTACGCGGCCATCATCAACGAAGGCACCGTCGAGCCGCGCTACAAAGAGATCGCCTATCTGAAAGCCGCTCTCATCAACGGCTGCGAGTATTGAACGCGCGCCCACACCGCTTCGGCGAAGCGGGTCGGGATCACTTCCGAACAAATCCAGGCGCTGCAATTCTACGAGCGCAGCCCTCTGTTCGATGAGAAAGAGAAGGCCACCATCCTGTATGCCGAGCGCGTCACCCGCGGCGCCGCCGCCATCCGCGCCGGCACTCTGGAAGACCTCCGGAAGTTTTACGATGAAGGGCAGATCGTCGAGCTTACGCTGGTCATCTGCGCCGCCAATTTTACCAACCGCTTCAACGATGCCCTGCAGGCCTTGCCCGACTTGGGCGTCTGAGCCAAATCGCGGGAGCGTGTCGTTCCGAGCGAAGGGCTGGCAAGCCTCCGCTTTCGCGCTCCCGAAATTTTGCCGCCGCGTACGGAATAAACCTCGCGCCTTTCTTGTCATGACAGATGTGGGGCCGTGACCCTGCAAATCTGATCGAGAGAGGATTTCCATGAAAACGAATTTCAGCGGGTTATTGAAGAGAGCGAAGACCATTTTGTTTCTGGTCGCCATGCTCTCCGGTGCAACCGGGCTTTCTGCGAAGAGCCAAAAAACGGCTTTGGACGACGTTGTCGCGCACCTTTCCCTGAACGGGAATGATGCCGCGGTGATCGCACAGCGCCAGGTCCAGGGCCATCACTACGTGTTCATCAGTCAGCCGTCTCAAAAGGCGGTGATCGTGCTGGATGTTACCAATCCCAAGAAGCCCAGGGTCACCAAGAACGTGGACTATCCCGGCGGCGCACAGTCTGCCGGCGAGATCTTCGGCACAAATCTTCTCCTGGTGAAGGGCGAAAAGGCCGGCGAGTCCGGGCCCACCGGAATCGTCGCCTTCGGAGCACCTGAAGGAGTGGATGGTTCACAGCCGTTCACCGGGTTGACCAGCTTCCTCGCGGATGAAGATCGCGGCCTGGTCTATTTCACCAACGCGGATGGGTTGTGGATTGTGCGGGTAAAGCACACCCCGCGGCAGGACGCGATTCAAGAGATGGATTTGACGGGCATCTACGGCTAAGCATAGCGGGTGGCGGGGGCGGGCCTCCCAGCCTGCCCTAAACCCCGTGCTACGCACGAGGTTGGCCCGTAGGCAAGGAATCCGCCCGGTTATTTCTTCTGCACTTCCGCCGCGTAATTCCTCGGCATCAGCGTCGTCGAAAGGTCCACGCCGGAAAGGTCCACGCCGGTCAAATCGGTCTCCCGCAAAATCGTCACGCCCATATCCGCGCCCGCGAATTTCGCTCCCTGCACGTTCGCGCTTCGAAAATTCGCATTCCGAAGATTGGCCCGGTGAAAAATCACGTCCCGCATGTCGCAGCGGAACAATTCCACGCCGCTCACCTGCGCTTCGCTCAAGTCGGCGCCCGGCAGGATCGCCTCGGTCATGTCCGTGTTTCGCAGGTCGGCCCTGCGCATTTTCGCTCCGCTCAAGTCCGCTCGCGTAAGTTTCGCTCCGCGCAAATCCGTTTCCTCGAGGTTTGCGCCTTTCAGGATTGCGTCCGTGAGATTCACCTCGGTCAGATCGGCGCGGGACAGCTCTGCGCCCGAAAGATCCGCGCGCGCGCCGCCTTCCTGCTGGCGGAAGAATTTCTCATGCGCTTCCAGGATTTCCGTCAGTCGCTTCCCTTGATGCGTGATCTTCTTCGCTTTCCTCAGTCCCATGGGGGATCCTCAAAATAATGGCATTTTACTTCAAGCCGGTTTCCGCCGCATGTTCCTAACGCAGACTCTGGAATTCGTCGAGCGTTATGCCCATTTGCCGGAGGATCTTAAAGAACAAAGGCGGCCCGATTTCGCGGCCTCCGTGGATCGGAATCGTCACGGCGCGCCCGTCTGGGTGATTCCATCGTTCGTGGCTTCCCGTTTGTCGCGTCTTAAAGAAGCCCAGTCGCTGGGCCACTCCTTGAAACTCTCTAGCGGACGCGCTAGGCATGCAGTATTTCGGTAGTGTCCTGAGGGAGGGGCGTGCCCCTTTCGCGGTACTCCTGGGCAATCATGTCGAAGACGCATTGCAATTCCTCAAGAGCTTGTTCGCGGGTAGGCATCAGGGCATAACAGCCCGCAATGGCAGGTATCTCGGCAACCCAGGAGCCATCATCCTGCCGATACAACACGGTTTTGTAGTCTCCAAGTGTCATACGTATCTCTCTCGAGGCCTTATTATAGCACCCTGACCGTATCCCGTCCTCCGCCCTCATGTTGGCTTTGGGGCCGGCGCCGCGCTCTGCTTGAGCGACGCCACCACCTCGTTCGTCACATCTTTCCCGCCCTTGAAGTTATTGTAGACCACTTGAATCGTATAGATGGGTCCCCAGGGGATTCCCCACCAGCCCGCCACCAGCGAAAGCAGAGTAAACGGCAGCCCTTTCGTCACCGTGCTTTCCCCGCTCTTCATGAAGTAAATGTTCGAGGGCCTCTTGAACGTCAGCACGAGAATCGAAACGCAGTATTGATACAGGACGAATTTAGCCCCGCGCTGCAGCTCGAAGTCGAGCTGCGAGCCCGTCAGCCCCTGAATGCCGTTGATTTTTATGTTCGCCATTTCCTTCACTCTCACCAATGCGGGAAGCGCCGGATGGATTGCCGCTTACTGCGGACACTACGAGAAGAGACTTCCGCGGTCAAGCAGCGGCGCCGCACGAAGTATCTCGCAAGTTACCCGCAAGAGACCGCGCTTCTCCGCTTCTTCCGCGCCCGCCGAATTGTGGTACTGTGAAACACAAAGGGCCTGGCGCGATGACCATCCTTTCTTGCGAGCGGAGCGGCATTCTGTCCTTGCTTTCTTGCCTTTTCTGCCTCTGTGCTTTCCCCGCCCGCGCTCAGGAGGAGATCGTCGCCAATCTCGCGGCCGGCCGCGTGGTCATTGACGTTGCTCGCGACGGCATCGTCATCGGCGCCATCGAACAGCGCATCGAAGCCGACTCCCGCCCGCCGCTGGTCTTCCCCCTTAACGACCGCCGCATCGCCATTCTCCTCGGCGCCGCCGAGTGGACCCTGCCCGGCACCGGCCTTTCGCCGGTGCGCCTCGACCGCGTGATTCCGCGCATCAGCAGCGAAGCGGTGCGTCCCGAAAGCCGCGACAATCCCGACCAGGCCGGCGATATCGAATCCATCGGCGTGGCCTTTCTCGAAAAGCTGCGCACCATGGCCGAACAGCTCCATCATAAAATCGCTCTCGGCCCCGACGAGCCGCTTGTCAGCCTCGTCCTGGTGGACTATCAGCCCGACTATGGCCCCGAGGTCTGGCTCCTCGAATACCGCATCCAGCAACAGGCTTTGCGCGGCGATTTCTATCAAACGCGCACGCTGCGTCCCAGCTACACGCAGTTGTATCCCCCGGAAAAGCACCAGCCGAAAACCCTCGTGGAAATCCGTTATCCGCCCGAAGCTGCCGGCCCCACCGTTCTCGATCTGCTTCGCCAGAACGATCCGCTCCTCGCTCCGCTGCGTCAGGGCGATCCGAAATTGCTCAAAGTGATCGAAAGCCTGGAAAGCGGCAAAAGCCAGACCGTTCCTGTGGACTCTGCCGCCGACTTTCTCCGCGCCGCGCTCGACCCCATCGCCGGCCCGGAGAACCGCCTCGTTCTCGGCGTCCTCCGCGAAGAGCGCGGCTGGGATTGGGTCCTTCCACCCGCGGAGTCCACCGCAAAGGCCGCAGAGGACAAGAACCGTCCCCCCGGCGCTCCCTCCCTCCGCCGCAAACCCTAATTCTTCTGTGAAAGTCTTGCCAGGAAATCCTGCAACTGCGCCGCATATCGTTCCGGTGAGACCAGCGAAGCCTCTTCGTGACACATACCCTGAATCTCAAAGAAACTTTTCGGATCATGGGCGGCGTGAAAGACATCTTCGCTCAACGGGCTTGGCAGCACCGGATCGTTCGAGCAGTGGACGATAAGGATGGGGACATTAACACTCGCAAGTTTTCGCGCCGTGTCAAACTTCGATTTAGCCACCCATCCTGCGCCGGGCAGGAAAGGATAGGCTTTCTTCGCGACCGCGCGCGTCGAAGGAAACGGCGCCTCCAGGACAATGCCCCGAACCTTTCGTTTGGTCGCCAAATCCACGGCTACCGCCGTACCGAGCGATTGCCCGAACGAAACAATCTGCTCAGGTTTGATCGCCCGATTCCGAAGAAGATAATCGTAGGCTGCTTCTCCATCCCGGTAGAGTCCCTGCTCGCTCGGCTCACCATCACTCCGCCCGTACCCGCGATACTCCACGGCCAGCACATTCGCGGGAAGGTTCCATAAGAATCGGTACAGGTCGGCGCGGTTGGCGATATTGGCGGCATTTCCGTGAAACGCGAGGAATGTGAATTTCGCTCCTGGGTTTGGTACCCACCAGGAATGAAGTTTTACGCCGTCAGGGGTCTCAATCCAAACATCTTGAATAGGAAGCCCGTGCGGCTGCCAATCGCCAGTCAATCGGCCGGGATAGTTTGGAAAAAAGATGAGCTTCGATTCGAAGATTCGCAGCAGGAGGAGAATCAGGAGATAAGCAACAAGAATGGCGATGGCATAACCGCGAATCCTCCCTTCCCACGACGCGAGGCTCACGATGCCACGCGGCTCTTGCTCGCCGCCGCCCCTATATCTTTGCGGTAGTGCGCGCCCTCGAAGCGAATCTTGCTCGCCGCCTGGTACGCTGCCGCTGCCGCCGACTCCACCGTTGTGCCCGTCGCCGTCACGCCCAGCACGCGGCCCCCGCTCGTGACGAACCCGTCGCCCTCGCGCTTCGTTCCCGCATGCAGCACCTTCACCCCAGGAACCTTGTCCGCCTCCGCGATCCCTTCAATCCTTTTTCCGCTCTCGAATTTCCCCGGATATCCTCCCGACGCCATCACCACGCACACACTCGCTCCCGCCTTCCATTTCACTTTCGCCGGCTCAATCGTCCCGCGCGCCACGTCCGCGAGCGCCTCTGCCAAATCGAAATCCATCCGCGCGGCAATCGCCTGCCCCTCCGGGTCTCCCAGACGGCAATTGAACTCCAGCACCTTCGGCCCTTGCGCCGTCAGCATCAACCCAAAATACAAGAACCCGCGATAGGGAATCCCGTCTCCCCGCAGTCCGCGGATCGTTGGCTGCACAATCGTCTCCACAATCGTTCTCTCCAGCTCCGCGGGCAGCAGCGTATCGCTCGTGTACGCGCCCATCCCGCCGGTATTCGGCCCCTGGTTTCCGTCGAACGCCCGCTTGTGGTCGCGCGCCGGAGCGAGCGGCGCCGCGCGCTCGCCGTCGGTCAGCACGATGTAGGAAAGCTCTTCGCCCTCGAGCGTCTCTTCCAGCAGCACGCGCTCGCCGCCCGCGCCCAGTTCGTGTTTCTCCATCAGCCGTTCGATGAACCCCGTGGCCTCGTCCGGCGACGCCGTCACCAGCACGCCCTTGCCCGCGCACAGCCCGTCCGCCTTCACCACCGCCGGCCAGTCCACCGCGCAGAGCGCGCTGTAGGCGTCCCCCGGCGAATCGTAAACCCCGTACATGCTTGCCGTCGGAATGTTGTGCCGCGTCAGGAATTCTTTCGCGAACACTTTGCTTCCCTCGAGTTGCGCCCCTTGTTTTGCCGGCCCGGCAATCGCCCACCCGCGCTTCGAAAATTCATCCGCCACGCCCGCCACCAGCGGCGCTTCGGGCCCCACCACGGTCAAGTCCGGCTTCAGCCGCTCTGCCAGCGCGACAATCGCGTTCACGTCCCCCGCGTCCAGCGCCACACATTCCGCTTCTTGCGCGATCCCGCCGTTTCCCGGCGCGCACCAAATCTTCTCCACGCGCTTGCTCTCGCCGAGCTTCCATACCAGCGCGTGTTCCCGCCCTCCGCCGCCAATCACCAGAATTTTCATCGCACCCTTCTCGCCGCGCTCGCCAGCGAACTCCTCAGTCCTCGAACGATATTCGCCCCCCGCTGCAGTGTCAATCGGATCGAGTCTATGCGTGGCCCTCTAAATGAATGTCGATTGGTGGCGGGCGCGCAAGGGCAGGAATCCATTGCTTCACGCGGTACTTGCATCTCAGGCAGGTCATAAGGCTTCTCCTTTTGACTTTCTGCGGGAGAAGCCCGACAATGAAGTCTGTCGGTTCAGATGCGGGCTTCGCGTCCGCGTTTGAATCTCGCCCCGCCACTAGTTCAAGCTAGTGGCGGGGCACTTTCTTATTCACTTCTTCTCAATCTTTGAAAGTTCTCTAAGAAGCTGACGGTTTTTTTTGTACATCTTCTGTTTATCGTGCTCGGCTATCACGGGAGAAGGTTGTCCGGCTTTGTCCTGGTCCTCTCCAAGACCAAGTGCCGTGGCTATGCCAGTGGCGAATGTCCGCGTCGTATCGCGCATCATTCGCTCCATATCAGTGAGCCAGCGGTACGCCATCTTACCTTCACGCGGCTCTTGGGCAATTTCTCCATTGCCATGCAAGCGGCCCAATGTCTTGTGAACATGAATCAGCAGGTTCTTGGGCGAGCTGCCTTCAATTCCCATAGCTTCCAGTGCGTCCCGGATTTCCGTGGGAAGCATCGCCGTTCGATTGCGACGGAGCACTTTGCGCATGGATTCAGTGACGCCAACTGGTTCAGCATCGGGAGTTTTCTTGGGTACCCAAGCCGGATTGTCAGGATCCCAGTAGCTCGGGTCTTTGGTCGCTATTTGTGCGCCCTCGATTATCCGCATCAATGCTTCAATCTCGCGGTCAATAGCGTCACGTTGCACCGCAAGCGTTTTCAGCTTTTCCTGGGCATCTTTCAGAGTCTGTTCGTAGTCCATGGCTGGAGTCTATGCTCCAATGTCCAACCTTGTCAAGAAAAATCCTAGGCATTTTATGGGTAACTGAAGCGAGTGCACAAGTTCGCGAACAAAAAGCGAACCAATTGAGATCCCAGATAGCTACAGCCCCGCCGTCTCGGGGGGCTTGCTGAGGAGTTGGAACGGCACTACGATTCACCGATGCGCCCTGCGCCCTCCAGGCGTGAACACCTCTTCGGCATTCTCCTCTGCTTTTTCTTTTCCGGCGCTGCTGGGCTTGTCTATCAAGTGGCTTGGGGAAAATCCCTCGGTCTCATCTTCGGCCACACCGTTTATGCTGTTGCCACGGTTCTCGCGGTTTTCATGGGAGGTCTCGCCGCGGGCAGCGCCGTTCTCGGCCGCTGGAGCGAAACCTACCCCCGCCCCGTCGCGCTTTACGCCTGGGTCGAGTTCGGCGTCGCCGCCTTCGGCGCACTCTCTCTTGCCGGCCTCGCCGGGGTCCGCGGCCTCTATCTCGCCGCGTACCCCGCATTCAGCGGCGCAAAGCCTCTTCTTCTCCTGCTCCGTTTTCTCGGCGCTGCGCTGGTGCTGTTTCTTCCCACGTTCTTGATGGGCGGAACGCTCCCCATCCTGGTTCGCGGCGTCACGCGAAATCTCGCCGAACTGGGCGTTCGCCTCAGCCGCCTGTATTGGGTCAACACGCTCGGCGCCGTCTCCGGAACGCTTCTCGCCGGATTTGTCCTGCTTCCCGCGCTTGGACTGCGTCGCACCATCGCCTGTGCTGTCGCCCTCAACCTTTTCGCGGCCCTCATTGCTTTCCGTCTCGCCCGCAGGTCTCTTCCCTCGCAAACCCTCGAGTCTGTCGCCTCCGCTTCTCGCTCCGCCGCGCAAAATCCTTTCCCGGAGGCTTCCAGATTCCTGCTTATTTTGTTCGCTGCTGTCGGCGCCACGGCCATCGCCTACGAAGTCGCCTGGACGCGCCTCCTCTCCACCATCGTCGGCAGCTCCACCTACGCCTTTACTTTGATGCTCGCCACGTTCCTCGCCGGCATCGTCTTGGGCAGCGCCCTTTTCGAGCGCTGGTCCGCCCGCGCCGCGGCGCGCAATCGCCGCGTCGGGTTCTCCACGTTCTCTCGCACGCAAACCTGCACCGGCCTCGCCGCGCTTCTGTTTCTCGTCTTTTTCCAGTATTTGCCCCTGGTTGTCCCGCCGATTCTTCGCGCCACGCACGAATCTTTCAGCGGGCTCGTCTTGGCCCAATTGGCAACCAGCGCGCTCGCCATGCTCCCCGCCGCCGTCGTCTTCGGCTTCAATTTTCCCGCCGTCGTAGTCCTCCTTGCCGGGACGCCCCGCGAAGGCGCCGGCTATGCCGCCGCCGTCGGCCGGGCCTGCGCCGCCAACACCTGCGGAGCGATCGCCGGAGCCGTCGCCGCGGGTTTCTGGCTCATTCCCTTGCTGGGAGCCTTCCGCGTCGTGGCTCTCGTCGCCGGCATCAATCTCGTTCTTGCCCTGCTTCTCGAGTTGCGCATCTCTCCGCGGCGCATTCTTGCGCTGGCCGTGAACGTTTCCCTGCTCATGGCTGTCGCGCTGACCGGCTGGACCTCGCTCTTCTACAACCGCGCTCTGGCCTATTTCGGCACCGTCCTTTACTGGAATTACCGCGAATCCCATCTCACCCTCGCCGAAAGCGCCGCCACCACCGACTTGCTCTTCGCCACCGACGGCCTCAATGCTTCCATCGCCGTCGCCCGCACCGACGACTACTGGGCGCTCAAGACCAACGGCAAAGTGGACGCATCGAACCGCGACGCCGCCACGCAGCTCCTGGTCGGCCATCTGGGCACCATCTTTCATCCTGCGCCGCGCCGCGTGCTCATCATCGGCTTCGGCAGCGGCATGACCGCTTCGGCTGTGGCTCGCTATCCGGATGTCGAGCGCGTTGACGTCGTCGAAATCGAGCCCGCCGTGATGCAGGCCGCCCCTGTCCTCGAAAAACTGAATCGCGGCGTTCTCCGTGACCCGCGCCTCCGCGTCCATCTCGACGACGCCCGCAATTTTCTCCTCACCTCGCGCGACCGCTACGACCTCATCATCTCCGAGCCCTCCAACCCGTGGATCGCGGGCGTGGCCACGCTTTTCACCGATGAGTATTACGCCGCCGTCCGGCAGCGGCTCGCTCCCGGCGGCAGCTTCGTGCAATGGGTCCAGGCCTACTCCCTCGATCCCGCTGACCTGCGCATGGTCCTGGCCACCCTTGCCAATCATTTTCCCGAAGCCACCGTCTGGCACGCCCTGGATCCGGATTTGCTCGTCCTCGCCCGCACCGCCACATCTCCCTTGCGATTCGACCGGGCGCGTCGGCTTTGGTCCAACGCCGGTCTGCGCGAAGATTTCGATTCTCTCAGTCTTCGCCGGCCGGAAAGCTTTGCGGCGTATTTTCTCCTCAACGATGCCGGCGTCCGCCGGTTGGCTGCCGGCAGCGTCCTCAACACCGACGACCTCGCCCTGCTCGAGTACCACGCGCCGCGCGCCCTGCTCCGGCATGGCTTGGTCCAAACCAACGAGGACATGCTTCGGCAATTCCGCGACGGCCTGCTCCCCGCCAATCTCGACCCTGCGGAAGCTGCCGCTGCGCTTGAAGGCGCTGCGGAAACGCATCTCGAATTGAGCGACACCTCCGCTGCCCAGGGCTATCTCGCGGCCCTGGAGGGCCTGCCGGCCACTTCCACGCTGGCCCTGCTTCGCGGGCGCTTGCAGCTTGCCCAGAACCACTTCGAAGCGGCGCGCGCCTTCTTCGAAGCCGCTCGGCATCTCGATCCCGATTCACTCGAAGCCGCCCACTGGCTCGCTGTGGCCAGGCACCGCCTCGCCGACGACGCTGGAGCCCAGCAGCTCCTCGGCGAGATTCTCCGCCGCAACCTCAATTTTCTTCCGGCTCTCACCGACCTGATGGAATTCGCGCGCGACCGCGAGGATTGGCCCGCCGCCGCTCAAGCCCAGATGGCCCGCATGGTTGCCATGCCGCATCCTCCGCCCGAGGAATACTGCACTCTGGGGGAGTTCTGGCTTCGTGCCCGCAATTCTGCCGATGCTGAGCGGGTTTATCTGCGCGGCATTTCGGAAGATCCCTACAGCTACTCCTGCCACCGCAACCTCGCTAACCTCTATAAATCAACAAAACGGTTAGCGGAAGCCCGCGCCCACCTCGAGTTCGTCGTCCATTATTTCCCCGACGCCGACTCCGAAACCTACGCCTCTCTTGCTGAAGTGGACCGCGCCCTGGGTGACCCGCGCGCCGCCCGGGAAGTCCTCCGCAAGGGCCGCCGCATTTTCCCGGGCGAGGCCGCGCTCCCGAACGCCCTCCCCGGCGAGTGATTTCTCTTGAATCTTCTTCTGTTAATCTTAAGTACAACCGCGCGCCGCCCTCGGAATCGCGTGCTATGATTCACGCGGGGGATATGCTGCCGCCGCGGGAAAAGGAGTTTTTGAGATCGGGCGGGCAGCGGCTCACTCGCGGGTAGGCGCTTGGGCTCGATCGCGGAGTCTCCAATTTGAGGGTTCCTTTGACCTCTGATAAACAGACCTCTGACCCGGAAATGCCCGTAGTAGGGCGTCGCAGGAGTGGGCGCTTCCCTGTGCTTGTCCCCGTCGAAGCGCGCTGGAAAGAGCGGGACGGCAAGGCCACGAAAGCCGACGCGCAAGCCAAAGAGGTCAACATCCACGGAGGGCTGCTCCAGTTTCTCGACACGCAGGTGTATCCGCCCGTCGGCACCGAGATGGAATTGACCAACTTGTTTTCTGGCGAGGAGGCGCGGGCGCGCAGCGCGGCCATCCGCTGCTCCGATGCCGGAGCGGTCCTCGGAGTCGCCGTCGAGCTGCTTTTCCCCAGCGAGACTTTTTGGGGCTTGACCTTCCGCTTGAAGAAGACCACTTCGGAATTACTGAGGCTGGACCACGCCATCAAATCGGGAAGCATTGACGCGCGCGTTTTGCGCGAGTTCCGCGACGCTGTGGATTACGTCCGTAAGACCGCCTGGGCCGTTCAGGAATGGCAGGAGCGCCAAATCCAGCACCGCGACACCGCCACGGTCCTTCCCTTGCTCGTCCAGGAGCGTGTCCGCCGCGCCGTGCAGCTCTGCGCCACCGTTACGCAGGACTTGAGGGGAAACGAAATCACCGCGGAAACCGTTGGAATCGAGGCCCTGTACCACTCCACCCGCCAGCTTGCCCACGACCTGGCCGCTCTGTTCGTTCCCCTCCAGGATCAATAGAAACTCGTCGCTTCACGGCGCGCCTGGCCAGCATTCAGTTCGTCTCGGGTTTGATCTGCGCCACCGGCTCTTGCGCCCCGCGGAACGGCAACTTGCACTTCCTCGAAATCTCCGGCCAGAATTCCCGCAGCACGTCGAACCCCACATCCGTAAGGACGCTCCAGCCCACGCGCTCCGCCGCCGGTGCAAACCCGCGCTGGTTCCCCGGGTGATAGGTATTGCTCAGCGCCACCGCGCTCGTTGTTCCCAGCCATTCCGAAAAATTAAACATCCTCTGGCCGTTGTCGCGGTGCGCCACAAACAAGTGCCGCACGGCATGGAACAATCGCCTTCCGCCGCTGCCATGGACCAAACGGTAGTAGCGCGGGTCCTCGGAAAACAGCGACGGAAACGCGAAGTCCTTGAAGAATGTGGACGAAGCCTCGTCGGCGAAGTTCGCTCCAAATCGTTTCCCATAACCCGCCGCGCCCTGTCCGAACGTCGGGTCTGAATTCTGCGCCTGGTCTATTCCGGCATCGAACCCTGCACCCAGAAACGTCACCGGGTCAATCGTGTCCTGCACGAACAAAATGAATTTATCTTTCGGCGCGAACGAACACAGCACCGCTCCCGGCTTGTAGTGCGGCGGGTGCGCCGACTTCCGTTCCAGCCTCCCCGCAAACGCTCCCACCGTCTTTTTCAGCGGCCCGTCGTAGTCCTGCCACCTCACCATCGGCGGCGGCTCCACGCACTCCGCCGTCGGACTCTTCGTCGCTTCCTCCTTGCCCTGAGCCGACTGTAAGTCGGCGAAGGGTTTGGTCTGAACCAATGGTAAGTCGGCGATCGCAGCGCCCAGGCGCGGAGATTCCGACCCAGTCGGAAAGCGCGTTGTTTGCGCTCCGAACGCGTTTGCGGAGGGCCCTTCTTGCCCCGACACCACTCCGCCCCCAGCCAACAGGGCAATCCCTACGAGCAATCCCACCTTCGGCCATCTCATCAAGAAAGTTTGTGCTCCCCTGCTCCCGCAAGAAGCCTATCATCATCCCCGCTTTTCTAGCTCGCCCCTTTACGAGCAAAGTTTCTTCGGCCCAGCAACGGCGAATTTATGGGCCCACGTCCTCCTCTGCGCTCTCCGCGTCCGGCGCCTGCCCCGACTTTGTCGGGGTCGGGGTGTTTCAATTCTTGCCGTTCGTCTGCGAAAATGCTCTCATTCGCAATCATGCCCTGGGATTTCATCATCATCTTCCTTATCCTCGGAGTCTTCGTTCCCTGGCGCGGCTCCGTCCGTGTCCGCAAACTCCTCGCCCAACCCGCCCTCTCCACCACGGACCGCCTCTCCCTCTACGCTTCCACCATCGCGTTCCAATGGCTCGCCGCATTCATCGTCGCCTGGCGAAGCTTTGCCGGCGGACTCACCGCCTCCGATCTCGCCCTCGGTTCCTTCGCCTCCAAGGCGCCCGCCCAGCCCAGTCTCTTCCACGCGGTCCTTGCCACGCTGTTTCTCACCGCCTTCCTCTGCACCACCCAATTCTTGGCCCTCCGCCGCATGCCTCAACTGCCCCCCGAACGCCGTGCCTTCGTCCAGCAAATGGCCACGAAAATCTTCCCGCAAATCGGCGTCGAGAAACTTGCCTTCGCCGCCCTTTGCGCCACCGTCGCCCTCTGCGAAGAGTTCCTCTACCGAGGTTTCGCTTTCGCCGCCATTCAGCGAGCCACGCATGGCATGTGGGCCGCGAGCGTGCTAGGCTCGTCCATTCTGTTCGCTGCGGCCCATCTGTATCAGGGACGTCGCGGCCTGTTTTCGACGTTTTTGATTGGCGTCGTGTTCGCGTCCGTAAGGGCCTTTGTGCAGAGCCTGGCACCGAGCATCGTCGCGCATTTTTCCGTGGATCTTTTGGGCGGTCTGCTCGCGCCAAAGTTCTTCGTGGCCGCCGCAGCCTCGTCGGGGGAAGCGCCGGCGGCAAGTGCGGGCGGCGGCCCTGGCCCTCCGCGGCCCTAGGGCGCCTGTCCGATGTCGGCTTGTTTCCTCACTGATTACTGTTAACTTATAAATTAATATTGAGCCCATGCCCCGAGCCCCCAAGCCGCCCGGTCCCACCCTCACCGACGAGGCCATCGCTACCGCGCTCCTTCCCTTCAAAGTTCACGTCACTCCCGGCCTTGCCTCTTCCATCCGCAAGTACATTGACCTGTTACTCCTTTGGAATCATAAAGTTAACCTGACTTCCATTACCGATCCCGAGGAAATTCTTCGCCGTCATTTCGGTGAGTCCATGTTTGCAGCTCACTCCGTCTTCATTGAAACAGGTCGGCTCGCCGACGTCGGTTCCGGAGCCGGCTTCCCCGGCCTAGCCCTTAAACTTCTTGCGCCTGACCTGGAAGTCTTTTTGATTGAATCGGTTATGAAGAAGGCGGCATTCTTACTTGAGGTCGTCCGCCATCTCAATTTGACTGGTGTCAAGGTCGTGGTTAGCCGTTTCGAAGAGCTCCGCGATACTTTGGCCCCTCTCGATTTCATTTGTGCGCGCGCCCTCGGAGATCACCACCAGCTCCTGGATTGGGCCAAGTACAATTTAAACATAGGCGGACAAGTCGTCTTGTGGCTCGGAGTCGAAGACGCCAGGCACGTCACGGCGCTGCCCGGCTGGACTTGGCGCGAACCTATCCCCATTCCTGAGTCCCTTCGTCGTTCTCTCATGGTCGGCACGCCTCCAGCATCAGCATGAGATTAGTCGACCCCTAACTAACCTCAGCTAACCTCTCAAAGGGCAGCCCCCTATAGCCGCGAAGTGTAAAACTACACCAGTTTCGCCCTCGGCGGGGGGCCAACCAACCCTCTTCATGGATGTTTTTGCTGAAGGAGAGATGCCGGGATAGCAAAAACTCGCGATCTAGCTAAGTCCATTGTTTTGTTTGAGATCACTAAAATGTTTCACGTGAAACATTCTTCCCGGAGCCCTATTTTCACTCGTTGCCGGTGCAGACGCGCGCGCGCCGCCCCTCTCGCCGCCCAGTGGCGGGGCCAGGCCCAGCAACCCGGCAGGTGTCTGGAGCCAAGACGTGTGGCCAATGTTTCACGTGAAACATCTTGCGCTCTCCAGCATCTTCGGTTAAATTCCAGGGCAGACTTCGGGGGTGGTTTTGGCGAGGATCATCGCCATTGCAAATCAGAAGGGCGGCGTCGGGAAGACCACTACCGCCATCAATCTCTCCGCTTCGCTCGCTGCGGCCGAGCAGCCGACACTTCTCATTGATTGCGACTCGCAAGCAAACGCCACGGCCGGACTGGGATTTGCCAAGGACCCTTCGCGGCACACGCTCTATCACGCTCTGGTCATGGACGAACCGCTGGAGAAGATCATCCAGCCGACGCAGGTCAGCGGACTCGATCTGCTGCCGTCGGACAAGAATCTGGTGGGAGCCGCGGTGGAGCTGGTGCAAGCAGAGAACCGCGAATACCGGCTGAAGGCGCTGCTCGAACCATTAAAGGAAAAGTATCGGTTCATAATCCTGGACTGTCCGCCGGCGCTGGATCTGCTGACGCTGAATGCGCTGGTGGCGAGCGACTCGGTGCTGGTGCCGATCCAGACGGAGTATCTGGCGCTGGAGGGGGTCTCGGAGCTGCTGGACACGCTGATGCGCATCCGGCGGAACTTAAACTCATTACTAGAAGTGGAAGGTATTCTTCTTACAATGTTCGACGAGCGGACCACGCTCTCCAAGCAGGTGGCGTCGGACCTGAGAAGTTTTTTTGGAAAGCAGATTTTCAATGCGGTGATTCCGCGGAACGTGCGGCTGGCGGAGGCGCCGAGTCACGGTAAGCCCATCATTTTCTATGACTTACATAGCCGCGGGGCGGAAAGCTATCAGCAACTTGCACAGGAGGTGCTCGGCAATGCCAAGAAACGCGTTGGGACGGGGGCTCGGAGCGCTCATACGGGAAGCTGAGCCGCAAAAGGCGCCGCCGACTCCGAAAGACGCCGTGTGGGCCGAGGGACATACGCCGATTCCCACCGGGGCGCACAGCGTGTCCATTGACCTGATCGATCCGAGTCCGTATCAGCCGCGGAGCAAGTTCCGCGAAGGAGCGCTCGAGGAACTGACGCGCTCGATACAAAAGAGCGGAATCATTCAGCCGGTGATCGTGCGTCCGGTGAAGGGGCGATTCCAACTGATTGCCGGGGAGCGGCGCTGGCGGGCGGCGCAGCGCGCGGGGCTTCAGGCGGTGCCGGCAATTTTCAAGGATGTGCCGGACGAACTGGCGCTGGAGATGACGCTGATTGAAAACATCCAGCGGGAGGACCTGAACCCCATCGAAGAGGCGCGAGCGTTTGACCGGCTGATGAAGGAGTTCAATCTGACGCAGGAACAGGTGGCGGAGCGCACGGGGAAAGACCGCACAACGGTGACGAATGCGCTGCGTCTGCTGACGCTGGAGGTTACTCTGCGAGACATGATCGAAGACGGACGGCTCACGGCGAGCCATGGACGAGCGCTGCTGATGGTTCCGGACACGTTCTTGAGGATCAAGCTGGCGGGCCGCGCAGCGAAGGGCGGGGGCCTGTCGGTGCGGTTGATCGAGAAGATGATGGCGCGGCGAGAACGGGGCCGCGGCGGAGGGATGATCAAGCCGATCGAGCTGGACGCGAATACGAAGGCGGCGGTGGAGGAGTTGCAAAGGTACTTGGGGACGAAGGTGTATCTGAGGCCGAAGGCGGGGAACCGGCCGGGGCAGTTGATACTGGAGTTTTATGATGATGCGCAGTTGGCGGAGATTTACGACCGTCTGATGCGGTGAGGGAACATGAAACCGGCAACCTTGAAAAACCAAAGCGTCCGGCGTCCGCCGCAAAACTAGTCGGGGGGAGGATTCGTTGTAAACGGAAGGCTCGGGCCCCACCTTATCTCTGCCATAAACCCTCTTTGTGGGTCGTAGACGAATGAGCGTACGTTCTTGAAACCTGCTTTCGATGCAATGACCTCCACATCGTATTCTTCTCTGAAGGTCGCGTCCCACGGTAGGATCGCGACTACCGGGCAATCCCCCCCTCTTTCCCTCAGCAGATCGCCGAGAGGGGAAAGTGGGTCCTCGACGGGTTTAGATTCGATCTTATAACTTATTCGCCCGTGTGTTTTCAGAACCGTGACGACGATCGGTTTTTCGCGGTCCTGCTGTCCCGGCAAACGTTCCACACCAGTACCGAAAAAGAGTGCGACCGCTCCGAGGAATAGGACCTCTGTCCTCGATACGATTGTCATTTGCCATCTCCTATCTGCCTTATTGGCCTATATATCTCTGATATGTTGCGACGTTCGGCTGAAACTTGTAGTCCGGACCGATGACTGTTTCGTGAGCAGCCATGGCGACAACAACGCCATTCTTGCCAACGGATACGACGATCCCAGAGTGTCCGGTGTAGTCGGCATGCCCTGGCAGTTTGTAAGCAGCCGTATCTCCAGGTTGAGGCTTCTCGCCCGGCTTTAGGATTCTAAAGTTGGGAATCTTGGAGCCAGCCCATTCCGCTGCTCCAGGAGCACCTTTTGTGCCGTCAGCCTTTGTCACTTCCGGCTTCGGCGCTCCAGATTCTGCGACCACCTTTTGGAGAAATAGGTTACAGGTAGGATGCCCCGGAGTGTACGGCATCGAGGTGTCTCCGTCGTGTGCTTGTGCCGCAGCTGCGATAGCAGCGCGCCTGTCCAGATTCGGTTGACTGCCTTCTCCCGAGGTTGGCTGACTTTGCTGCTGCGGCTGCTGTTGAGCTTCCTGGAGTGCAACCTCGGGGTCGGCGGGCGTGCCGAGGGCGAGTAAAGCGGACAGAGCCAGTAGCGGGTCAGATTTCTCCTCGCTACCGCCTGAACCAGAGCCGAACTCCATGCCACTGTTGGGAGGAGTCCCGGGACCGAACGGCGCTCCTGACTCTGTGAAGCCCACGAGCATATGCCCATCCAGATCGGTGCTGGTTGTCGGCAAGTTCCGCACATAGGTGTAGAGATTCAGCGTTTGTGGATCGAGGAACTTCGCGTAGGGGACGGGGACGGGAATTGCCGACCAATCCGAAGAAACGAAGCGGCCTAGGGCGCTGCTGTAGTAGCGAGCGCCGAAATCGTCCAGGCCGGATTCGGAGTCGCGTTCTTTGGAGGTGAATTTGTAGGTGTTGCCGGAGGAGGAGACGATGGGGCGCTCGCCGCCGAAGGGATAGAAGTCAGAATCGTCGAGGATGGCGCCGGAGGCGTTGGTGACGACGCGGGCGGTGCCGAGGTGGTCGGCGAAGTAGTAGGAGACGTTATTCGAGGAATCGCGGCGGGCGATGCGCTTGCCCGCAAAGAACACGTATTCGTTGGTGATATTGCCGGAAGCGTCTGACTCGTCCAGCGTGCTGCTGCCCATGCCGTACCAGTAGAGCTTGCCGTTGGATTTGGAGACGCGCTTGCCGTCGCCGTTCCCTCGGCTACGCTCGGGACAGGCTCCGGTGTAGGTGACGCCGGCAGCGGAGGTCATTTGGCCTTCGGTGTTGTAGGCGTAGCTGGCGACGGAGGGGATGCTGGTCATGTTTCCGGCGGCGTCATAGCCGTAGCCGCTGACCTGATTCTTCGTGGTGGCCGAGACGGTGAGGCTTTCCTGCGTGCAGTCCGTGTACGCCGAGGACGCTCCGCCAATCATTTGCAGATCCCCCCAGGCATCATAGGAGAACGCCTCGCCCCAGCAGTACGCGGGACTGGTTGCGTAGGTAGAGGCCGTCGCCGCCGTGGCGATGCGATTGAGCGCGTCGTAGGTGAAGGACTGCGAGCGGGTGGTGTCGCGATTGTTGGCGATGCCGGTCACGTTGCCGTTGTCGGCGCTCCCCAAACTGAAATTGTAGCTGAAGTCGAGCACGTTGCCGATGTTCGCGGTGTCAGCGAAGGAATCTCCGCACGGCGCTCCGCGGGATCCGAGGTCCAGGGCAGGAAGGCAGCCTATAGTGGACTTCACGGTAGCTGGGTTGAGTGGAAAATGTGTGCCAAATAGGCCGACATTCCACTCTCGCAATCCAGTTAACGAATGTCAGCCGAAAACACCATAGAAGAAGGCCGGTTCGGGTTGGCGACCGGCGCTGCCGAGACCGCAGTCAGCGTGCCGTCGGAATTGATCGTGTAGGCGAACACTGCACCTCCGACATTCTGGGTGCTGGTCGTGACATATAAAAACTTGCCCGATGGTTCTGCGTATACGCCCGCGATGTTGGCCAACGAAATCGCAGGATTCAGCGAGATCGGCGTCAGGGCACCGGATTGGGCATTCACCGAAAATGCGCTCACGCCTGTGCTGTCCGCTGTATAAACGAACCGGCCGGTCGGTTCCGCGGCCACGCCAGCGGGCTGTCCCGCGAGGCTGACGCTTGTCATTAGTGCGATGTGACCTCCGCTGTTGTAGTCAATGGCATACACGCGAAGTGTCTGGTCGCCGCAAACCACGTACAGAAACGATTCGGTGGAATCCACGGTGAACGCCACCGGCTTCCCGCCGACAGCAAAGGGTGAACCGTCAGTGAACGGCAGGACAAATGTGCCTTTGGATTCGATCAATTCCGGACTCGTGCCGAAGTACTGGTATGCCGAAATGGAGTTGTCCGTTTGGTTGGCGACATAGACGAAGCGTCCAAAAGGATCGACCGCGATGGGACCTGCACCCTGGCCAGCGCCGAAGCTGGTGACTGTGGTCCCATTCACGAGATAGCTTAACAAGTCCCAGTTTGTGCCGAATTTGCCGAAAGTATAGACGGCGGCATTGGCAGAGTCGGTTTGGAACGCCCATTGCCCGGAAGGATCGATGGCAACACCACCTGCTGTGGTGGCCTGACCGAAGTTGAAACCCGAACCGGGGGCGCCAGTTGTGACGGACAGCGGATAGGCCGTCAGGTTTGGTGGACCGGAAACTTCCGAGGCAACCATTAGATCGGTCCCCCACGGCACCAGGCTAAGCGAGAAAGGAGAGGTTTGGGCGGTGATGCTCTGCGGAACTCCCAACGTTCCGTCGGTTTGCAGCGCATATGTCGAGAGCTTATTGTCGCCCGTGGAGCTGACATAGGCGAATTTCGGAGTGTACTTGACTGGAGAATGGCCGCCCAAGACGACCATGCTGAGACCCTGGTTTGGCTG
The DNA here is from genome assembly GCA_036390175.1 of Candidatus Acidiferrales bacterium. Taxonomy (GTDB): domain Bacteria; phylum Acidobacteriota; class Terriglobia; order Acidiferrales; family UBA7541; genus DASQHY01. Next base: position 26,935 of record DASWCG010000108.1, read on the forward strand.
AATTCCGACGCGGCGGGAGAATTTAGGGGTCCCGTCAGCGCCGATCTGAAACGAATACACATACGAGGTATTTGCGCTGAGGTACAGGAACTGACCAGAAGGATCCACGTTCAGATCGAACGGAGCAGTCGCAGACGAAGCGCTTCCGACATGGGTCAACGTGCCATCGGCGGCAACTGCATAGCCATCGACCGATGCGCTGTTTGGATTCCGAGCGGCATCTTCCGAACAGGCGGTGTAGGCGAACTTTCCGTTCGGGCTGAACCGAACAGCCGTAGGGTTAATGCAAGTCGCAGTTGAACTGGCTAAAGTCAATTTGCCCGTCGCACGGTCCACAGAATAAACATCAACAGACTGCCCATTGGTGTTCGCCATGTATAGAAGGTTTCCTGAAGGGTGAAACGAGAAAACTCCTGTGACATTGGGAAGTGCAAAGGGCGTACCGGGAACGGGCATCAGCGCCCCGGTTGACGAGTCAATTGAGTACCCATAGGCTTGGGCAGGGTTGGTGAGAGCAATGGTTGCGGCATACAGATATTTTCCCAGGGGATCCACTGCGACTTGCAAGGCGGTACTGTTCAACGAGATCGTATTGATCAGCGAGAGCGTGCCGGTGTTTGCATCTCGCGAATATGTCAGAAGCTCCGTTGTCCCGTTATCTATACTGCTGACATAACCGAACTTCCCATTCGGTTCAAATTGAATACAGCCTATGGGAGCGGTTGCGGGGAACGGACTTCCCGTTAAGGGCGTCAACGTTCCAGTGGCCTGATCGATGCTGTAAATGAGGATTTCTCCCGACGTGCTGTTAACCGCAGTTCCGACATAAAGGAATTGGCTCGAGGGATCCGTTGTCTCACATGGAAAAGCCACGTTGTTTGCATTGGTGGTCATATAGCCGGCCATTCGCAGTTGGCCTGTGCCCGAGTCGATCGTCGCCTTCGACAAGATTCGACCTGAATTCGATGAGGCATACAGAAACCTGGGGACGGCGACGACGGTGAAATCCGCCGCCGCCGAGAAGGATCCATTGGTCGCGCCGATCTTGGTGTAGCCGGTATGCAGCGTGGTTACGTTGCCGGTGGCATCGATGCTTGCAGTAAAGGAGTTTGTGTTACTCCAGATCACTTGGCCGGAAATATCCACGGTGCTCTTGTCAGTAAAAATGAGAAGCGCAGTGAGTTTGGTTGGCTGGCTGCCACCGATTAAAATCGATGAGCTCGCAGGCGAAATGCTCAAACCGGTTGGTACCGGCGGGCCGATGTTGAATGCCACACTCCCCATCACCGAACCTGAGGCTGCGGTCACCGTAACCATGCCCTGCTTGAGCGTGGTCAGGAGCCCGGTTGAGCTCACCGTCGCTAAGGTTGCATCGGAGGTTGACCAGTTTGCTGAGGTGAGCGGCTTTGCTGTGCCGTCCGAGAAGTTTCCTTTCGCTGTGAATTGGTCAGTGAGCCCTGCGGCGACCGAAGAGTTCTGCGAGGTCATCGTAATCGATTGGAGGGTCACCGGGATAGGACCTCCCCCGCTATTGCCTCCTGCGCACGCGGTCAGAACGGCAGCGGTACAAAGCAGGCCAAGATACACAAATAGCGACAGATGACTAGATTTCAGAAGGAAGGGAAAGATACAAGTAAAGATTATTTTCCGAGTCATTGTTTCAACTCCTACCCACTTCAACGGGGTTGAATATCGGACGAATTGCCAGCGCTAGATAGTCTACGCTTATAAGGATTCAGATAAGTAATGTCAATGGAATTCCTCAGTCTCATGTGGAACTCATCGGGAGTAAACGCGGGGGAGGAGCTGCAGAGGTACTTGAGGACGAAGGCGTATCTGAAGCCGAAGGCGGGGACGCGGCCGGGGCTGCTGCGGATTGGTTCGCTCGATAATGCGCATACGACGGTCAGTACCAGAACCTTTTGGCTAGTACTTATTTACTATTACTTATATATGGTAAACACCCGATTGATAAATGATAACGCCCGCCTCATGATCACCGCCTCCCCGGCTAAATCGTTTATTTGGAGGGTACCATCACTCGCAAAATTTCCGCGAGCCGAATTGTCTTCAGTGCGGCGCTCATCACCCTGCTGGTCTGACCAACAAGGCTAAGTGCTGACTCAACACAATCCGGTGCCGTAGCGTTCAGCGGTCAAGCGACTGTAGTGCGCGCCACGGTACTCGGCATCACGGCCACCCTATAGGAGGAGTCATGAAGACGAAAGCACATTTCCAAAGGTACTGGCGCGTGGTTGCAAGCACGACCCCGCGTCTACTATTGCTGATCACAACGTTTCTATTGTTGTTCCTGATCGGCAAGCGGGTCGCAAATCGCACCACGCTTGCCGGCAACACTGTAGGCAGCTTCGAGATCGACGGAAACCTAGCTGTCGATCACCTGGTGCCGCCGTCAGAGCCCATCGATTGGGACAGCAACCCCTTTCCCGCCGCCCTCACCACGTTCACCGATGGGACGGGGTCGACCGACGATATTTTCGGCCTGGGCTCCAAAGAGAACGACCAGAGCAGTTGGGTCTGCACCACGGGAAGCGCTCCGCCCAAGGACGACGTCGTAAACGAAATCTCAATAAATGGCGCTCCTTCCATCGCCGGCGAGATCGCCTTGCGCTTCTTCTCTGTCAGCGGGGTGCAGAAGCAGTTCCTCTACGCCAACTGGTCGCGCCTATCCAACAACGGCGACGCCCACATTGATTACGAGTTCAGCCAGGCGGACCCCTCGACTAATCCGGCCAGTCCCAGTTGCCCGCACCTGCCGCGACGCACGCCCGGCGACTTCTTGATCTCCTTTGACACTCAAAATGGGGGAGCGATTATCGGCGTCAGCGCCTTCGCGTGGAACGGCACTACTTTTGTGCCGCTCTCCGTGGGGAGTCAGGGGATTCTTTGGGACGCCGCGGTAAACACCGCACCCAGCATCACCGGATTAACGGCGACAGGAATCAACCTTTTCGGCGAGCTGGCCCTCAATGTCAGCGATACAATCGGAGAAATCCCGTGCAACAAAGTTCTTTTCGCGGCCATGAAGACGCGGGCTTCGACCTCATTGAGCGCTGAACTAAAGGACCGTACCAGGGTCAAGCCGGTCAATTTCACCGTCTTCAATCCTGCAGGTGCGAACGCTAACGGTAATGCCCTGGCGGCTAGAGTCCAAGACACGCTCCTGGGAATCAACCAGACGCTACCGGCTGCGACCCCTGCCACTTGCACACAAGGCGTTTGCAGCTCGCAGTCCGGCATCGGCTCCACGAGCAACAGCAACCAAGTGCTGAACGTAGCGGTCCCGCCTCCCGGCGGCGCTGTCCTGAAGGCCAACGTGCTTAGCGCGTCGAGCACAAGCACGGTTGACCCGACAACGAACTCCGCGACGGATACCGGTGTTGCCGAGTCGGCCGGGGTCAACCTCGTGGGAGGACTGGTGACTGCAGACGTGGTGCGGGGAGTGGCTACCGCACAAGCCTCTGCTTTCAACTCTTCTTTCAGCTCAGCGGGATCGGCCTTCAACAACCTCGTCGTTAACGGCACGCAGGTGAATAACGTCAACTCCAACACAACGATAGACCTGCCCGCGGCCCAGTTCGGAGCCGGCAGTTTTGTCAAACTCTTCGAGGAGATAGGGTCTAGTTCCCAGCCTGCCTCCGGCCAGCTCGCTGGCGGGACTTTCGCCGCCGACCTAACGGTCAACATGATCAGGGTTCATATCACTAGCCTGGCGCTGACCGGCGATGCTATTGATGTGGTAGTGTCGCATGCCCAGGCACACGCCGACTTCCCGCAGCCCGCTGGATGTCCCTCGCTGGCCGGAACGGTGAGCGGGAATGCCACGATCGTCAATGAGCAGACCAATCCGTCGGAACTACCCGTGATAGTTGGCTTCGTGAGCATTCCGCCGCAGGGCGGGCACGATCATCAGGACTTAGACCAGCTATCTACCTCGTCGGTGAGCGGCGGAACCTCGGTGAGCGACAGTGCCGGTACGGTAGTCAGCTCCAGCAGCAACTCGTCGAGTTTCGCGAAGGCGCAAAATGTGTGCGCGCTGCCCGTGGCCGGGGTGTGTACGGTGTTCGCCAGCGCAATCACTTCGCAAGCCAACAGCGTCTCGGGTGGCGGCAAGTCCTCATCCGACCCGCAGGGCACGAGTCTGCTTGGACTCTCAGTCGGAGGCATGTCGGTGAGCGACAATCCTCCGCCCAACACGACTATCCTGTTGCCGGGGATCGGCTCGGTCACCCTCAACGAGCAAACCTGCGATGGCGGCGGCGCTCTACCGTGTTCTGGCACCACCAGCAGCGGTATATGGGTGCGCGCAATCCATGTGATCGTTGACAACCCCAATGCTTTGGGCGTTCCCCAAGGCGCGGATGTCATAGTGGGCGAGGCGCACGCCGACTCGGCTCACCCGTAATAAGCCCTAAGTGGGCGAGGAGAGGGAGAGCCCGGCGTAACTGCCGGGCTCTCTTTTGTGGGTCAATGGACCGGCCAATGTATGCCGGATTGATCTATGCCGGTAACGAGGCGGGTCAAGCCGAGATGGTCCTTGTGCACGAAGTAGGTGGTGCCGTTCTTGTATTGCGCCACGAGCTAGCCCAACAGGGAGAGGACGAGCACGCGTTATTGTATTCGGTGGCGACGTGGCCGAATTGATCGTAGAGGTATTCGGTGATGACGCCTCCGGCGATAATTCCGCCGCGTTAATGTCAAGGGGTAAATTAAGGTCACCAAAAACTCATCGGGGAGTTAACGCGGGGGAGAGGGAGCGGGAGGCTCCGGGGATCGGGTGGGAGAGCAGCAGGAGCAAAGGAGCCTCCGCTCTGAAACTTCGTTGTAGCGTGTATATAGGTTATTTCGAGATTTCCAATCGGGTACATACCCTAATTTTGGATCAGGGATGTTCCCGGCATCGGCTACGCTCCCTTCATGGAACCCTTCAGGGCAAGCAGGGCAGGCTCCATGACCAGAAGAGAGCTAAACGCAGAGGCGCGGAGGACGCAGAGAGATTCCTCGACTGCGCTGCCGCTCCGCTCCCTCGGCTTCGCTCCCTTCATGGAATTCTTCAGGGCAAGCAGGGCAGGCTCCGTGACAATGCAAGGGTGGGACGCGAGAAACGGTGGGGCCTCCAGCAGTCTGATTTCCGATTGGGCACGAGGCGCGGCGGGGCGCTTTGACTAAACGGCGCGCTGCGGTAGATTGGAGGTTCATCTTTACCGGCATTGGGGGAAGCCATGGCGTGGAAGTGGTCGGGGGGAAGCAAGGGCGCGGGCAACGTCAGCGCCAGCGATGAATGGACGGGTTTTTTTGACCAGGGCGTGTCGCTGGAAGGGACGCTGCAGCTTTCGGGAACGTTCCGGCTGAACGGCCAGGTGAAGGGAAACATCATCTCCGAGCAAAGCCTGATCCTGGGAGAGAATGCCAAGGTCGAAGGGCAGATCGAGGGCAATCACGTGGTGATTGCCGGGCGG
>DASWCG010000109.1:0-28188 GCA_036390175.1 Candidatus Acidiferrales bacterium
AGATTGCCCGGCGGCTGGATTTGAATACGCTGCAGGTAACGGAAACGCTGGTGTATTACTCGATGCTGCGGCAGAAGCCCGCGGGGAAACACCACATCCAGATTTGCACCAATGTTTCCTGCATGCTGCGCGGCGGGAACCGACTTTTCGAACATGCCAAGCGCAAGCTAGAGATCGGCCACAAGGAAGTGACCGCGGACGGCGTGTTTTCTCTGGAAGAGGTGGAGTGCATCGGCGCCTGCACGGGCGGGCCTGCGATGCAGGTGAATTACGATTTCTATGAGGACGTAAGCCCGGATAAGTTCGACGAAATCGTGGACGAGCTCGATGCGGGACACAAGCCGAGCCCGTCAGCGTACACCTTTGGGGCGGTGCATCAGCGACACTCGGCGGAAACCCCGCTCATCAGCCGGCTCTTCGGAGTGAACGATTCGACCCGGCTCGACGTGTACCTGCGGTACCAGGGCTACGTGGCGATGGAAAAAGCGCTCAAACAGATGACTCCGGAACAGGTGATCGAGGAAGTGAAGAAGTCGAACCTGCGAGGACGCGGCGGCGCCGGCTTTCCCACGGGGATGAAATGGAGCTTCGTGCCGAAAGACCCCGCGAAGCAGAAGTACATTGTGTGCAACGCGGACGAGAGCGAGCCCGGCACGTGCAAAGACCGCCCGCTGATGGAAATGGACCCACACCAATTGATTGAAGGAGTGGTGATCGCGGGGCGTGCGGTGAGCGCGCACAACGGATACATCTATATCCGCGGGGAATACCGCTACATCCTCGACATCCTGGACCGGGCCATCGAGGAGGCTTACGCGCGCGGATACTTGGGCAAAAACATTCTTGGCAGCGGATTCGATTTCGATTTGTGCACGCACACCGGCGCGGGCGCGTATGAATGCGGCGAAGAATCCGCGCTGATGGAGTCGCTCGAAGGCAAACGCGGCTATCCGCGCATCCGTCCTCCCTTCCCGGCGGTGGTCGGGCTGTACGGATGCCCGACGGTGATCAACAACGTCGAGACACTGAGCTCGGTGCCGGCCGTGATTCGCGAGGGCGGCGAGGCATATGCGAATCGCGGGACGCCGAGAAACGGAGGGACGCGGCTGTTCTGCATTTCCGGACATGTGAACCGTCCCGGTATCTACGAGCTGCCCATGGGATTCAACCTCCGCCGGATGATCCATGAAGTGGCCGGCGGCATTCGCGGCGGGAAGAAGTTGAAGGCCGTCATTCCCGGCGGGAGTTCCTGCCCGCTGCTGAAGGCGGAAGAAACCGATTTGCCGATGGATTACGACTCCGTGGCCAAGGCGGGGTCCATGCTGGGGTCAGGCGGGCTTGTGGTGATTGACGAAGAAACCTGCATGGTGGACCTGGCGCGGCGGATCATGCATTTTTACGCGCACGAATCGTGTGGGTGGTGCATTCCGTGCCGCGAGGGAACGGCGTGGCTGAAGAAAATGCTCGACCGTTTTCATGCCGGGATGGGACGGGCGGAAGATATTCCTCTGATCGGCGAACTGGCAAAAAACATGCTCGGCCGAACGTTTTGCCCGCTGGGAGATGCCGCGGCGCTGCCGACCATCAGCATCGTGAACAAGTGGCGCAACGAATTCGAGGAGCACTTGAACGGGCGGTGCGCGTACAAGCGAAGCGGTTCTCGGGGCGCGATAAGAATGTATGGCGGATCAGAAGCAAGTCACGCTGAAGATTAACGACCGCGAAGTGAAGGTCGCTCCGGGCACGCTGGTCATAGAAGCGGCGCGGCGCATGGGCATCGAAGTGCCGTCGTTTTGCTATTACCCCGGGCTCTCTTTGCAGGCGGCCTGCCGGATGTGCCTGGTCGAGGTGGAAAAAGCGCCGAAGCTGCAGACGGCGTGCACGCTGGCGGCGCTGGAAGGCATGGTGGTGCGGACGGAGACCGATCCGGTGAAGGCCGCGCGCAAAAGCATGCTGGAATTCCTGCTGACCAATCACCCGCTCGATTGTCCGGTGTGCGACAAGGGCGGCGAGTGCGAATTGCAGGACATGGTCTTCCGCTACGGCGCCGACACGAGCCGCTTCACCGAAGAGAAGAGACACCGGCCGGAAGAAAAATGGTCCGAAGCGGTTTATTACGATGCGCCGCGGTGCATCTTGTGCTTCCGTTGCGTGCGCGTGTGCGACGAAGGGATGGACGTGAAGGCGCTGGGAGTGGGCCAGCGCGGCTCGCAGTCCGTGATTATTCCGAACCGCCAGGACCACCTGGAGTGCGAAGAATGCGGGATGTGCATAGACATTTGCCCGGTGGGAGCGCTCACGAGCGGGACGTACCGCTACAAGACCCGGCCATGGGAGATGAAATACGTTTCGACGGTGTGCACGCACTGCTCGAACGGGTGCAAGACGACGCTCAGCGTGCGGAACAACCAGATTCTTCGCGCCAATAACCGCGACCTCTCCGGGATCAACCAGGAATTTCTGTGCGTCAAGGGGCGCTTCGGCTTCGATTTCACGGAACACCGCGACCGGCTTCGTGAGCCGCTGATCCGGCGAAATGAAAAACTCGAACCCGCAAGCTGGGAAGAAGCGTTTGAAACGGCCGCGCGGCGCCTGAAAGAAGTCCACAGGGTGCGCGGGGCTGACGCGGTAGGCTTCATCGGCTCGAACCGGACGACCAACGAAGAGAATTACCTGCTGCAACGGATGGCGCGCGCCACATTCGGAACAAACAATGTGGACCACCATCGGACGGCGGATTATGCGAGCCTGGTGGAGGCACTCGGGGAAAAAGCGCCGCGCGCGATGGCAACGATGGGTCAGCTTGGGGATGCCAAGGCGATCCTGTTGGTCGGGAATGATCCAACCGAACAAAACCCGCTTGTTGGCTGGCAGATTCGCAGCGCCGTGCGGCAGTACGGCGCGCGGCTTTATATCTTGAACGCGCGGAACATAAAGCTGCGGCGAAAGGCGAAGGTGTTTGTGCAGGTCAAGGCGGGCGCGGAAGCCGCGGCGGTCCACTGGCTGGCGCGCGGCGAAGGAAATGTGGACGGAAGCCTTGGCGCGGATCTGGCGGCGCTCAAGGATGCCCTTGCCCGTGAAACCGATGTGTTCATCGTGTTTGGCTCCGAAATTTTTGGCGCGGCGACGCGCGACCTGGTTCAGTTGGGCGCGACCCTGGCGGGACAGACGCGCTACATGGCGCTGGGCGACTATTCCAACTCCCGCGGCGCCGCCGACATGGGATTGTTGCCGGATCGCCTGCCCGGTTACTGGCATCCCGATGATCCGGCGGCGCGGACGGCGTTCGGCAAACTCTGGGGCGCCGAGCCGCCCCAAAAGCCGGGACTGAGCGCGCAGCAAATGCTCGAGGCCGCGCGGAATGGCAAGCTTGGCGCGTTGTATGTCGCCGGCGCAAATCCGATCAAGACGTTTGCGTCCGGAAAAGACAAGGGCCGCGGAGAACTCGAGCTGCTCATTGTTCATGAAATGTTTTTGACCGAAACGGCGACGCTGGCCGATATCGTGTTTCCGGCGGAGTGCGCTTATGAAAAAGACGGCACGGTGACGAATACGGCCGGGGAAGTGCAGTTGTTGCACAAGGGCGGGGACGTGATGGGGCCACGGAGCGATTTCGAAATCCTGCGCATCCTTTCCTACCAGCTCGAACGAATGGGGCTCGGCAAGGGCTTTCCCTTCAAGGCGCCGGACGCCGTGTTCGAGGAAATCCGCAAAAACGTGCGCGGCTATGATGTCGCGCTCGCCGGGCTGCTGACCGGCGGCGCGGAAATGGCCGTGCCGGTTCTGGCGGTGAATGGCCGCGCGTCCTACGACGTTCCCGCGGGGACGATTTTTTCCTCGCGCGACACGCTGTTCACCAGTGGTACGCTGGGGCGCTATTGCAAGGTGATTGATTCCCTTCGCGAGGCCGAAGCGAAACCGTGAGCGAACTCCTCGCGCGGCACCCCATCCTGATCGTTTCGGCGATCAAAGTAATTGTTTTGATGTTCCTGCTGCTGACGACGCTGGCGTATCTGACTTGGTTCGAGCGCAAGGTGGTCGCGCACATGCAATCGCGCTGGGGACCCTACCGGGCGGGGCCGCACGGGCTGTTGCAGCCGCTTGCCGACGGGCTGAAGTTTTTGTTCAAGGAAGACCCACGACCGGCGGGCGTAGACCGGCTCGTCTATTACCTGGCGCCGTTTCTGTCGTTTTCACTGGCGCTCACTTCGATTGCGGTGATTCCCTTCGGGCCGAAAGAGATCCAGATTCTCGGGCATCGCACGCCATTGGCGATTGCCGATCTGAACATCGGATTGCTGGTCCTGTTCGCGATTACTTCGCTGGGAGTTTACGGCGTGGCGCTGGCCGGCTGGTCCTCGAACAGCAAGTATCCGCTGCTGGGCGGGCTGCGCAGCTCGGCGCAGATGGTGAGTTATGAGCTGGCGCTGACGATGTCTGTTGTGGGCGTCCTGTTGCTGGCGGGATCGTTCAATTTGCGGGAGATTATCGAGAACCAAAAGAACTTTCATTGGGGATTCCTGCCGCGCTGGAATATTTTCGCGGGGCCGTTTCCACAACTGCTGGGCTTCTTTTGCTTTTTTGTGGCGGCGATCGCCGAAACCAACCGGCTGCCCTTTGACTTGCCGGAAGCCGAATCCGAGCTCGTCGCCGGATTTCACACGGAATACGCCAGTTTCAAGTTCGCCATGTTCTTCATGGCCGAGTATGCCAGCATGATTACGGTCTCTTGCCTGGCGACAATTCTTTTTTTTGGCGGATGGCTCTCCCCTTTCCCGGACACGGGGGCGTGGGCATGGACGCGCTTTTTACCGACGGTCCTGTTCGGGTTGGGCGGCCTGTACGTGATTTGGGATGGGATCCGCTATGAAACCGTTCTTGGACGAATCCTTCTTCCGGGTCTTGGCGCGGCATTCTGCCTGCTGGCAGCGGCATTTACGATTCCGAACGTGAACGATTTTGTGCAAGGCCCTTTCTGGTTCCTACTGAAGGTTTCTCTGTTTTTGTTTTTCTACGTATGGTTGCGGGGGACGTTGCCGCGATTTCGCTACGACCAATTGATGGCGATAGGATGGAAAGTCCTGCTTCCGTTGTCCCTCGCCAATGTCGTGCTGACCAGCCTGGCTATCGTGTGGTTCAACCGATGAAGGCGGAGGAGCCATGACGGCGCCCGCGATTATTTTCTTCCTGCTGGCCGGAATCGCGCTGGCTGGGGGGGTGAGCCTGATCCTGCAGCGCCATCCGATTCACAGCGCGCTGTCGCTGATCGTCGTGATGGTGGCGCTGGCAGGACTCTACCTGCTGCTGGGGGCGGAATTCGTGGCCGCGGTGCAAATCATCGTGTATGGCGGCGCGATCATGGTGCTGTTCGTATTCGTCATCATGCTGCTCAACGCGGGAGCGGAAGAGCGCACGAACCTGAGCCGCATGGCGCGACTGGTGGGTCTGCCGTTGGGATTTTTTCTGGCGTTCGAGCTGGTCTATTGGGTGGCGCGAGCCGGTCCGGCCGGCTCCAGCGCGCAAACGGCGGCGAGCTCGACGCGAGAGCTTTCGAAGCTGCTCTTTCAGAAATATGCGCTGCCCTTTGAGCTGACTTCGATCCTGATTCTCATTGCGATCCTCGGAGCGGTGGTGCTGGCGCAGAGGGAGAGATAGAAGTGGTGCCCACCTCGTACTACCTGGTGCTGAGCGCGCTGTTGTTCGGGCTGGGCGTCATCGCGTTTCTTTTCAAGCGCAACATCATCACGATTTTCATGTCCATCGAGCTCATGCTCAACGCCGTCAACCTAGCGTTCGTGGCGTTTAGCCGGGCGATGGGCAAGCTGGATGGCCAGGTGTTTGTGTTTTTCGTCATCGTAGTGGCCGCGGCGGAAGCCGCGGTGGGACTCGCGATCATCATCATGATTGCGCGCAACCGGCAAACACTCAACGTCGAGCGCGTAGACCTGCTGAAATTCTGATGCTCATTCTCGAATATCTCTGGATCATTCCCGCGCTGCCGCTGCTGGGCGCGGCGCTGAACGGCTTGCTCGGACCGACCTGGCCGAAGCGCTGGGTGGACATCGCCGGCGTCGCGAGCACGGGCCTTTCGTTCGCGGCGGCGCTGGAGCTTTTTCGGGAATTCTCGCAGCTCCCTGCGACGCAGACTTGGACGAAATCTTATTTCACATGGATTGCCGCGGGAACCTTCCGCGCGGGCTTCGATCTGCAGGTTGACCAGCTCACTGTGGTCATGGTGCTGGTGGTCACCGGGGTGGGCTGGCTCATCCACATCTACTCGACCGGGTACATGGCCCGCGAGGGCGGCTACTACAGGTTTTTCTCATACATGAACCTGTTCATGTTCTTCATGCTCATCCTGGTGATGGCGGCGAACTTTCCGCTGCTGTTTGTGGGCTGGGAAGGCGTGGGGCTGTCGAGCTACCTGCTGATCGGGTTCTACTTCCTGCGGAAATCCGCGGCCGACGCGGGAAAGAAGGCATTCATCGTGAACCGCATCGGCGACTTCGGCTTCATGCTGGCAATGTTTTTGATTTTTCGGACGTTCGGTTCGCTGGACTTCACGAAGGTGTTTGACCAGGCCAACGGGATGGCGCCCGACGGCATGGGCCAGTTCGGAGGACTCACGGTGATTTGCCTGCTGCTCTTCACCGGCGCCGTAGGCAAGTCCGCGCAGTTTCCGCTGTACGTTTGGCTGCCGGACGCGATGGAGGGGCCGACTCCGGTGAGCGCGCTGATTCACGCGGCGACGATGGTGACCGCGGGTGTGTATGTGGTGGCGCGCACGCATGTGCTGTTTCTCCACGCGCCGACAGCGATGCTGGTGGTGGCCGTGACGGGCTGCATGACCGCGTTTTTTGCAGCGACGATCGGGTTGGTGCAGACGGACATCAAGAAGGTTCTGGCCTACTCGACGGTGAGCCAGTTGGGCTACATGTTCCTGGCCTGCGGCGTGGGAGCGTTTACGGCGGGCATCTTCCACCTGATGACGCACGCATTTTTCAAGGCCCTTCTGTTCCTCGCCGCGGGCAGCGCGATTCACGCCCTGGGCGGCGAACAGGACCTCCGCAAGATGGGCGGGCTGCGCAAACAGATTCCGTGGACTTACTGGACGATGCTGATGGGGACGCTAGCCATCGCCGGCGCACCGGGATTTTCGGGGTTTTTCAGCAAGGACTCGATCTTGTTCCACGCGTTCGAAAGCGAAACGGGCGGCCGGTGGCTCTACGGGCTTGGGTTGTTCAGCGCGCTGCTCACGGCGTTCTACATGTTCCGGCTGATTTTCCTCGCGTTCCACGGCACGCCGCGGTTTGACGCGGGAAAAGTGCATGTGCATAAATCGCCGAAAAATATGCTGGGGCCACTGGTAGTGCTGGGTGTGCTTTCGGTGATGGGAGGATGGCTGGCGGCGCCGACATTCTTTGGCGGTGTGGACCGTTTTGAGGAATTCCTCGGGCCGGCGATGGGACAGGCGAGAGCTGCCGGGAATGCCGCTGCATCCAGATCGCTCGAAACGCAACTGGCCGCGGTGGCCGTGGGGATTGCGCTGGCGGGCTTCCTGATGGCGGGGTGGTTCTATCTTCGCCGGAGGGATACGCCGGAGCGTTTGGCGAAATCCTTTAGCCGCGCATACGCGCTTCTGCTGAACAAGTATTACGTGGATGAAATCTACGCCGCGATCCTCGTCAAGCCGCTGGTTTGGATTTCGACGCGCGTGCTCTGGAACGCGGTAGACGAGGGCGCAATCGACGGCTCCGTGAACGGCCTGGCGGACGGCGCGCAGGCCGTGGGTGGCCGCCTGCGCCGGGTGGAGTCGGGAAACACGCGCAGCTATGCCGCATGGGTTGTGGTGGGAGCGATCTTGTTCATCGCCATGGTGCTGTGGCCGACGCTCAAGCCGCCGCGGGGAATGGGAAACTGATTTGCCGAACATGCACCTGTTGACCGCTATCATATTTCTGCCGGCGCTGGGAGCGCTGGCGCTGCTGCTGCTTCGCGGCGACGACCACGTGTGGATCCGGCGGCTGGCGCTGACCACCGCGCTCGCGGAATTTGCGCTGTCGCTTCTGTTGATTCCCGGCGTGCGGATGGGAGCGGGCGGATACGGGCTGGAAGAATTTCACACCTGGATCAAAGACCCTTCCATCAATTACCACCTGGGCGTGGACGGCATCAGTTTGTTCCTCGTCCTGCTGACCACCTTTCTGACCGCGATTTCGGTCCTGGCATCCTGGACGAGCATCAACAAGCGCGTAAAAGAATTTTTCCTGATGCTGCTGGTGCTGGAAACCGGGGTTATCGGAGTCTTTCTGTCGCTCGATCTGTTTCTCTTCTTCCTCTTCTGGGAAGTGATGCTGCTTCCGATGTACTTCCTCATCGGCATCTGGGGACACGAGCGGCGCATCTACGCGGCGGTGAAGTTTGTCCTCTACACCATGGCCGGCTCCATCCTGATGCTGGTGGGGATCCTGTGGCTTCATTTTCTGGCTGTACAAGCGGGAGCAGGCGCGGAAAAATACACCTTCGACTTGCCCGTCATCCAGCAAATGCTGCAAACCGGCTTGATTCACCTCTCGCCGCTCACCGAGATGCTGCTCTTCGGAGCGTTCTTTGTGGCTTTTGCCATCAAGGTGCCGCTGTTTCCGCTGCATACCTGGCTGCCGGACGCGCATGTGGAAGCGCCAACGGCGGGTTCCGTAATTCTTGCTGGCGTGCTCCTGAAAATGGGCACCTACGGCATGCTGCGCTTCTGCCTGCCGCTGTTTCCGGAAGCATCCCACAAGTTCGCGCCGGCGATCGCCACGCTGGCGATTATCGGCATCCTTTATGGAGCGCTGGTGGCGATGGTGCAGCCCAACTTGAAAAAGCTCGTCGCCTATTCCTCGGTGGCCCATCTGGGATTCGTCGTCCTGGGAATCTTTGCGTTTAACGCCATTTCGATCCAGGGCGCCGTCTATCAGATGCTCAACCACGGCGTTTCAACCGGCGCGCTGTTCGTTCTGGTGGGGATGCTGTACGACCGGCGTCACACGTTCTGGATCGGCGAGTTTGGAGGGCTGGCAACGCCGATGCCGCGATTGGCGGCACTGTTTTTGTTTGTAGTGCTCTCCTCGCTGGGCCTGCCGATGCTCAACGGGTTCGTCGGGGAATTCCTCATCTTGCTCGGAACGTTTCAGCAGCACTGGCAGTGGGCCAGTTTTGCGGCGGCCGGAGTGATTTTCTCCGCCGTGTATCTGCTGTGGTCGTACCAGCGGGTGTTCTTCGGAGAGGTCACGTCAGAAAAGAACCGCGCGCTGCCGGACGCCTCCCCACGGGAGCAATGGATACTGGTGGCGATGGCCGTGGTGATTCTGTGGATGGGCGTGGGTTCCACAACGTTCACGCGGCGCTTTGCGGGGGCTTGCCAGAATGTTCTCGACCAGATGAAGCGCAACACCATTTATTCGGTCGGCGTCCCGCGGAGCGGCGGAACCGGCGGCTCATGGAGCAACTCGGCGAAAGGACCCGGAAAGCGATAAATGTCTCCTCTCTCCCAAGACTTTTACCGGCTGGCGCCCGAGATCGTACTGTGTGCGACGGGCGCACTGGTGATGCTGGTCGAGCCTTTCCTCTCCAGCCGCAGGCGACGGGTCGCAGGCGTGTTGGCTCTGCTCGGCGCAGTCGCGAGCCTCGCGTCCACATTTTATTTGAAGGCCCTGCCGGGAAGAGCGTTTAACGGGCTGCTGGCGATTGATGGATTCAGTTTCTTCTTCCACGTGCTGGTAGGCGCCGTGGCGGCGCTGGTGATCCTCGGCTCGGCCGATTACCTCGAACGCGAGCAGCTTCGCGGCGGCGAATATTACGCGTTGGTGCTCTTCGCCACTGCCGGGATGGGCGTGATGGCCAGCGCGCAGGAACTGGTCACGGGGTTCATCGGCCTGGAGATGAGTTCGATATCGAGCTACATCCTGGCCGGCTATCGCAGGGACGCCCCCAAGTCGAACGAATCGGCGATGAAGTACTTCCTGCTGGGTTCGTTTGCGACGGCGTTTTTCCTGTATGGAATTGCGCTGCTGTACGGCGGAACGGGAACGACCATCCTTCCGCAAATGAACGGTTCTGGAGCACCTCCGAACCTGATGCTCGTGCGGCTGGGTCTGGCGCTGATCTTCATTGGACTGGCGTTCAAAGTCGCGGCGGCCCCCTTTCAAGTGTGGACACCGGACGTATACGAAGGCGCGCCGACACCGGTCACAGCGTTGTTCTCCGCAGGGCCGAAGGCGGCGGCATTTGCGCTGCTTTTGAGAATCTTTGCCACGGTGACTGCGGCGCAGGATTTCTGGTTTTGGGCGCTGTGGATCGCCGCAGCGCTGACGATGTTCGTGGGAAACCTGGGCGCGCTGGTGCAGACGAATCTGAAGCGTCTACTGGCGTACAGCTCGATCGCCCACGCGGGCTACATCCTGGTGGCGTTTGCCGCGCGGAGCGAAATCGGACTGGCCGCGGTGCTCTATTACCTGCTGGCGTATGCGCTGATGAAGCTGGGGGCGTTCACGGTGGTGGCGCACCTGGGCGGCACGGGCGAGCGGCAACTGGAAATAGAGGACTACGCGGGGCTCGGCCAACGCCAGCCATTCACGGCCGCGGCGCTGAGCCTGTTTTTGCTTTCGCTCCTGGGCCTGCCCATCACGGCGGGATTCCTGGGCAAGTTCTACATCTTCAAGGCGGCACTCGATTCGGGGCTGATCTGGCTGGCGGTATTGATGGCCGTCAACAGCGTGATTGGCGCTTACTACTACTTGCGCGTCATCGTGGTGATGTATATGCGCGAGCCGCAGCAAGCAGTGGGCGCGATACGAGTCCCGGCGCCGGTGGCGACGGTATTGCTGCTGGCCTCGGCCGCCACGGTTTATCTAGGTCTCTTTCCGAATCGCGTGATGGGATTCGTGTCGCAGGCAGGACTCCTTCAGCGCTAACAAAAGCTGCATCCCGAAAATTTCCCTAAAAGAAAAGGCCCGGAGGCTTGCGCCCCGGGCCATTCAAACCCTCGCGTGATCCTTCTATCCCTTCAGCAACAATGTGATCGCGACAACAAACGTCAGCAGCGAGAGCGTCTCGACGAACACTAGGCCCAGAATCATTGCCGCGCGGATTGCCCCTGCAGCTCCCGGATTCCGGGCCATGCCTTCGCACGCAGCTCCAGCGATTTTCCCGTGCCCGAAGGCACCTGCGAATGCAGCAAGCGCCATGCCGAATCCCGCGGCAATGGCAAATGTGCCGGCATGGCCACTCAACGGCGTAGCTCCCGCGCCCTGCGCGAACGCAGCGGGCGCCGGCATGATCACCGCCACGAGCACAATCATTACGAACATCACTTTCTTCATTGTTTCCTCCTTACGAATTCCGCCAGGCGGTGGTTCCCGATCACCCCTCGTGCAGACCGGGCTCACACTGAAGCGGTTGACAAACGGTAAAATTCCTTTTTCTCGGTGCGCCCTAGTGTTCCTCGGCAACCGCCAATCCGATGTAGATGGACGGCAGCAGCGTGAACACGTAGGCCTGAATAATCGAAACGAAAATATGGAGCCCAATGAAAAGGATGGGAATCGTCGCCGGGAAGATACCTAGAACGACGCCCAAGGGGGTGAATTTGTGCAGCCCCCAGGCCGTAGGGCCGACGAGGAGACCCAAAAAGATCGAATACAACAAATCGCTTGCGAAAATGTTTGCCCAGAGACGAACCGTAAGAGACAGCACGCGCGCTGTCGTACTCAGGATTTCCACCGGGAACATGAGCGGCGAGAGCCACCAGATGGGCCCGCCAAAGTGCTTCAGATAACCGAATGCTCCGTGATGACGGACTCCCTGCCAATTGAAATAGAGAAATGTGATGGTCGCGCAGCCCAGCGGAACGCTCACTACCGATGTGGGGGCCGTAAAAAATGGAAACACGCTCATTAAATTGGCCAGAAGAACGAACAAACCGACCGTCCCCACCATGGCGATAAACTCTTGCGCTCCGTGCCCGGCGTTTTCTTCCACCAGATCGCGGATTCCGAATCCCATCGGATTCGTCAGGAGCATTTCCGCTATTTGCTGCGCCGCACCCGGCCGCTCCACCGAAAGCCGGGAGCGCAGCCACAACACGAGCAGCGACCCAATCAGCACGACAACGATCATCATCACGACATGCTCCGGAATCGGCAGTTTCGGATCTTGCGGAGCAATGTGGAGCGCATGAAGAAGAGGCAACACCGCGGAACCCAAATAATGATTCAGGAAGTGCGTCAGCCAGCTTACGTGATGTTCCATTCTCTATGGCACCGGGTGGAGGATTTCGTACACACTCGCCGCGAGCGCCGCGGCGCCTAAAGCACACAACCCCGCCAACATGCTCAAAATAGGCACATTAAAACCAATAAAAATAGCATACAAGCATATACCGATCAAGGCGTACCGCCCGACGAACCGCACCCATGTGGACAACGGCACTTGCGGCTTGGGAGAGTCTGGCCGCGCAATAGACAGCAGTTTTAAGGCGTCCAGCGCACCTTGCAGCCATCGAAAATTCAACCAAGCCAGCGCTGCCCCGACAAGAAGACCAAGCCCCCATCGCCAAGAATAGATCGCGGCTACCGATGCTCCAGCCATGCCGCCAAGGGCGAGCGTAAGCCAGGCGATTCGCCGCTCGGTGCGTTCGTGCCGCCCGCTCTCAAGAGTCTGAGCTTGCATCGTCATTTCCCGGCAACCGGCGCAGAATATCGCGCAGACCGGCAAAGAATCCGAGTCCGCCGAGGATCAGCATAAAGATCGGCTTGGTGTGCAGCCAGCGGTCCAGAAAGTATCCAATCAGCCCGCCGACCAGAATGGCCGACACCAATATAAAAGGCAGCTCCATCGCCACAGCGAATTGCTGCGAGATCTTCCGGGCCCGGCGCTTCTCCGGCGATTCGGATCCGGAATTGGATGGCCTATCGTCCAAGGGCAAAGGCGAAGCTGGCAAGTCGCGCAAACGGTTCGGGATAGATGCCGGCGCCCAGCGTGATGAGAATCGTGGCCGTCAACGCAATGGCCTGGCCGAACGTCACCCTCGGACGGATGGGGTCCGCAGGTTCGGTCAGCCAGGCATGTTTCACCAGGCGGAAGTAGTAGTACAGCGCCGGGACAACGTAGAGCACGCCGAATACGGCCAGCCAATAGTGCTTGGTTTCGATAAGCGCGAGAAAAATGTAGTACTTTCCGAGAAAGCCCGCGGTCGGCGGAATGCCCGCGAGCGACAGCATGAAAATCAGCAGGAGAACAGCCGCGCCCGGGCTTCGCTGGTAAAGGCCGTTCAGGTCTTCCAGTTCGTCGCCGATCAAACCGTTGTGGCGCAGCAGAATCACGATGGCGAACGCACCGGTGTTCATGAACGCGTACACCAGAAGATAGAACGCAATACCCTTCAGGGCCGTGGGATTGAGGCCGTCTTCCGGCGAATAGGCCGCCACCACGCCCAGCAGAATGTAACCGACGTGAGAAATCGAAGAGTAGGCCAGGAGGCGCTTGACGTTGGACTGCGTGATGGCAGCCAGATTGCCGACCGTCATCGAGGCAACCGCGACGCCGGCGACAAGCACGAGCCACACGGACTTGGAAGGCTCGAAGACATAATAGAGGATTCGCAGCAACAGTGCGAAGCTGGCGGTCTTGGAAGCGACGCTGACATAAGCGGTGATCGGCGTCGGCGCGCCTTCGTACACGTCCGGCGCCCACTGATGGAACGGCACCGCCGCCACTTTGAAGAACAGGCCGGCAGCGATGGTGACGAACGCCAGAAACACGAGCATGTCATCCGGCTTGTAGCTCCTGGCCAGCACGGTGGCGATCTCGAACAGGTTGGTGGAGGCCGTCAGGCCGAACAAAATCGAAAAGCCATAGGCCAAAAGGCCCGAGCTGAAGGCCCCGAGGAGAAGATATTTCATCGCGCCTTCATTCGAGCGGCGCTCGCGGCGCAGAAAGCCCGCCAAAATATAGAAGCTGATGGCCATCGTTTCCAGGCCGAGGAACTGGACAATCAGGTCCACGCCGGAAGCCATGAACATCATCCCGACGGTGGCGAACAGCATCAGCGCGTAGTATTCGCCGTGATGCTCGTCTTCGATTTCCAGGTAATGCACCGAAAGTAGGATCACCAGCGCCGCGGCCGCGAGGAAAATGAGCGAGAAGAAAATAAAGAAATGATCCACAAGGATTGTGCCATTGAAGCCGGGAAAGCCGCCGAAGTCCGGGCTGGTTTTCTCCGCATCGCGCATCAATCCCATCAACCCGCGAATTGCAAAGCGCCCGCCTGCGAACCCCTGCAGATTCCGGATGAGGAAATCCGGCATCCCCACCAAGGTCAGCGTGCTGAATCCCACGCCGATGAGAGCGGTGATGGCGTTGAACCACTTCTCCCGTTTTTCCAAAAACGTATCGATCAGCAGGATGGCCACACCGAACAGCGCCAACTCCGCTTCGGGCTGAATCAGCGGGAATTCCCGGATGTCGAAGAATTGGCTGACCATAGAGTCCGTTTAGCGAGCCGCTCCCGCAGGTTTGGGCACATCGCCCGCCGGAGCGGGCGCAGCCGCCGGTGGAAGCGCCTTCTCATCCACGGCTTTAGGCGCTGCGGGGAGCGCCGGAACAACGGCGCTTTCCGTTTTGTAATAGCCCGGATTTACGCGCTCGACAATCTCGTGCACCGGCTGATCCAAATAGGCAAACAGCGGCTTCGGATAAATGCCGATCCAGAAGGCCAGGGCCACGAGCGGCAGCAGCGTGGCGTACTCGCGGGCGTTCAGGTCCGGCAGGCGCTCGTTTGCCGGGTTGGTGACCGAGCCGAACATCACGCGCTGGTAGAGCCACAGCAGATACGCCGCGCCGAGAATCACGCCCAGAGTTCCCCAGGCGGCCCAGGTCTTGCTTACTTCGAACGTGCCGCGAAGAATCGTGAACTCTCCAATGAAGCCATTGAGCAGCGGCATACCCAGTGAGCTCAGGCTGATGATCAAATAGACCGCCGCGAAATTCGGCATCGGCGTAGAGAGCCCACCGAACTCGGAAATCAACCGCGTGTGGCGGCGTTCGTAGAGTATTCCGACAATCAAAAAGAGCGCGCCGGTGGAGATGCCGTGATTGATCTGCTGGATGACGCTGCCGGACAGGCCGTGCGGCGTCAGCGCAAAAATACCCAGCGTGCAGAAGCCGAGGTGGCTGACCGAGCTATAGGCAATCAGCTTCTTCATGTCCTTTTGCATCATGCAGACCAGCGCGCCGTAGACGATGCCAATCAGCGAGAGCACCGCCATGATGATGATGATTTTGTGGCTGGCGTCGTGGCCGCGCGGGAGCAGCGGCAACGAAAAGCGGATGAAGCCGTACGTTCCCATTTTCAGCAGGACACCGGCCAGAATGACCGAGCCCGCCGTGGGAGCCTCGGTGTGCGCATCCGGCAGCCAGGTGTGAAACGGGAACATCGGCACCTTGATGGCGAAGGCGAAGAAGAACGCCCAGAAAAGCCAGACCTTGAGTGAGTCCGGGAAATTGGCCGCGGCGGCGAGCAATGCCGGCACATCGAACGTGGTGCCCCCGGCCTTGAAATAAATGGCCAGGATTCCCAGGAGCATCACGACGGAGCCGGCCAGCGTGTACAGGAAGAACTTGATGGCGGCGTAGAGCCGGCGGTCGCTGCCCCACACGCCGATGAGGAAATACATGGGCACGAGCATCACTTCCCAGAAGACGTAGAACAGGAAGAAATCAAGGGACATGAAGACGCCCAGCATCCCGGTCTGCAACAAAAGGAAGAGAATGTAGTATTCCTTCTTGCGAAGCTGAATGGCGGACCACGAGGAAAGAATCGAGATGGCGCCGAGCAGCGTGGTGAGCATCACGAGTAGAAAACTGATGCCGTCAATCCCTAGGTGGTAGGTTGCGCCGATGGACGGAATCCAGCTTGCCGTCTCTTGAAATTGGTAGCCGGACTTGCCCACCTGGAACCACGCGACCAGCGGCAGCGAAACGATGAACCCGAGCATGCCGAAAAGGTTTCCGAGGACGCGGTGGGCGTTCCCGGATTCGCGCGGCACGAAAAGCAGCAAGACCGAGCCCACGAGCGGCGTGAAGAGAATCACGCTCAAGATGTGAGTCGCAAAGAAGTCCATTTCCCTCGCCTTTCAGCGCAAGTGGAATCCGTAATAACCGAGAAAAATCAGCACCCCAAGAATAATCAGCAGCGCGTAGCCGGACACCAGCCCGCTCTGGATCATGCGCACGGGGTAGCTCAAAAGGTTGATAACCCGCGCCACGAAATTCACCAGGCCGTCCACAATCCAGGTATCCCAAGCGATGGAGAGCCGCGATGTAACGCGGGTCAGCCAGCCCGCGCCATTCACACCCAAGCCGTCCACAATGGCATTGTCGAAGGCGCCGAGTGTCGTTCCCAAATCTTTCGCGCGGTTCACAAACATCGCATCGTAGATCTCATCCACGTAATACTTGCGATAGAGCAACTGGTAGAGCCGCGGCCAGCTTGCCGCGAGCTTGCCGGGCAGCTCGGTCCTCTGCAGGTAGAGATAGCGCGCCAGAAGGATGCCTGCAACGGCAATGGCGACAGAAACGAGCATGAGCAAATACTCCATCGAAGCAGCCTGCCCGGCAACAGCCTCGGCGCGTTCTTCCACGCGAGAGGCAAGGACGGGTTCGAGGAAGCGGTCAAAGCGGCCGCTGCCGCCAAGCGAGGCCGGCCAGCCAATCCATCCGCCAACGATCGAGAGCAGCGCGAGAATCATCAGCGGTACGGTCATCGTCTTCGGCGATTCGTGGATGTGGTGCTCGACGTCGGGAGCGACGCGCGACTTCCCGAAGAAGGTCATATTCACCAGGCGGAACATGTAAAACGCGGTCATGCCCGCCGTCAGGAAACCGACCATCCACAGCGCGGGGAAACGTTCGAAGGTCTTGCCGAGGATTTCATCTTTGCTGAAAAAGCCGGCGAGGGGCGGAATTCCCGCAATGGCCAGAGTGGCGATAAAGAACGTTCGGGCAGTGGCGGGAATCTTTCCCCACAGCGCGCCCATCTTGCGCATGTCCTGCTCGCCGGAGAGCGCGTGGATCACGCTGCCGGAACCGAGGAAGAGGAGCGCTTTGAAGAACGCGTGGGTCATCAGGTGGAAAATCCCCGCGGCAAAGGCGCCCACGCCGAGGGCGAGAAACATGTAGCCGAGCTGGCTGATAGTGGAATAGGCGAGAACACGCTTGATATCGTTTTGCACCAGACCCATCGAGGCGGCGAAGATTGCCGTGCACGCGCCGATCACGGCAACCACTTCCAGCGCCAGCGGCGCCAGTTGATAAATGGCGTTCATGCGCGTGACCATGTACACGCCGGCAGTCACCATGGTGGCCGCGTGAATCAGCGCGCTGACCGGCGTGGGTCCTTCCATGGCATCCGGCAGCCAGACGTAGAGCGGAAGCTGCGCCGACTTCCCCGTCGCACCGACAAAAAGCAGCAGGGCTATCCCGGTCAGCACGGGGGCTCCAGCGGCGAAATGTCCCGCTGCGAGGGCGGGGCCAATTTCCGTGAAGCGAATCGTTCCCAGCGTTGCAACCGTCAGGAAAATTCCCAGCAGGAAGCCCGCGTCGCCAATGCGGTTGACGATGAACGCCTTCTTTCCCGCATCCGCGGCGGATTTTCGCTGAAAATAAAAACCAATCAGAAGATAGCTGCACTGGCCCACACCTTCCCAGCCGACGAACAGCAACAGCATATTGTTCGCCAGGACCAGCGTGAGCATCGAGAACATGAACAGGTTCATGTAGCCGAAGAAACGGTAGTAACCGCCTTCGTGGCCCATGTACCCGATCGAATACACGTGAATCAGGAAGCCGACACCGGTGACGACCAGCGCCATCACCGCAGAAAGCGGATCGAGGAGGAAGCCCCAATCGGCGACAAAATCAACGAGCCTGCCGGAACTGGTGTGCATCAGCCCGGCAGGAACCCACTGGAAAAGGATTTTCTGGACGACGCGGTGTCCCGGATCAAGCGCAATCAATTGCCGGACGGCGCCTGCGGCGTAAACGAGCGACACGAGCACGCTGCCGACGCAAATTGCGCTGACCGCGGAGTTCGGGAGCTTGCGGCCGATTAAAATCATCAGCGCCGCTCCCGCCAGGGGAAACAGCGGAATCAGCCAGATATGGTCCAGAAAATATGGCGTCGGATTCACTCGTCAGCGCCCCACAGCTACCATTTCAGCAAATCCATTTCGTCGGCCAGCACGGTTTCGCGATTCCGGAAAAACGCGATGATGATGCCGAGCCCGACGGTCGCCTCAGCGGCCGCGTCGGTAATAACGAAGATCGCGAAAATCTGGCCGTTCACGGAGCCGAACAGCCGCGAGAAAGCCACCAAGTTGATATTCACGGCGTTCAGGATCAGTTCGATGGACATCAGAATGATGATGACGTTGCGCCGCGTCAGCACGCCGACCACGCCGATGATGAACAGCGCGAGACTCAAAAAAAGATAATGGCCGACGGGCATCATCGCTCGCTCACACCTTCTTCTTGGCCATGACCACGGCACCGATCATGGCCACCAGCAGCAGCACCGAAGCAATTTCAAAGGGAAGCAGATACTCGTGGAACAGGCCCTGCGACACCAGTTCCGTATTGGGCTCCAGGCGCGCCGCCGCGGCCGCGGGAAGCTGAAACACAGGCGAATTCTGGCTGTGCCTTGCGAAGTACATGGCGAACCCGGTCATCCCGCCCAAGGCCAGCGCCAAAATCACCGCAACCCAGGTCTGCCGGTTGAACTTCAATTGATGCAGCGCAACGTCCAGGTTTACCAGCATGATGACGAAGACGAACAGCACCATGACGCCGCCGGCGTACAGAATAATCTGCACGATGAAGAGGAACTCCGCGCGCAACAGCAGAAAAATTCCCGCTGTTGCCAGCAGCGTGGTGATCAAGAAGACCGCGCTGTGCACGGCGTTGCGGCGCGTGACCACCAGGATGGCGGAGAGTACCGCGACCCCCGCGAAGAAATAAAAAAGAACGCTATCCAGCATGAGCACCCGACCTTTGCGCTTCGGTGGTGCTTCGCCGCGTCTCGCCAGCTATGAGCCACAAGGCAATCGCCAGGGTGATCGCCGTGGTCAGCAGCAGCGCCGCCCACGGCTTCCAGTGCAGTTGCCAGTACAGCGCCAATCCAAGCGCCAGGCTCATCACGTTGACAATGGAAACCGGGATCAGGAAGTGCCAGCCCAGCTTCATCAACTGGTCGAAGCGGTAACGCGGCAGCGTGAACCGCAGCCACATAAAGACGTAGAGATACAAAAACACTTTCAACAGGAACCAGAATCCGCCGTGAACCGCGGGTTTGAGGCCCGCGAGGAAACTCCCCGCCGCTGCAAATTGCGGCAGCGCCAACGCCACCGCGAGCAGCAGGCACAGACCACCCACGGCAACCATGAACAGTTTCTGGACCTGGACAGGCTGCTTTGGCGCGCGCAGGAATGAGTAAAAGCCGACGAGCAGCATCAGCAGGAGTGGAACGTAATCGAAAACAACTCCCCAGCTCGCGTTGGGGAACGGCCGCAGCCAGCCGCCGAGAAACAGCGTTGTGGCCACCGACGCGACGACCATCATGTTGGCGTATTCCGCCAGAAAATACAGCGCCCAGCGGAAGCCGCTGAACTCGGTCATGTAGCCGGCCACCAGTTCCGACTCCGCTTCCGGAAGATCAAACGGCGCGCGATTCGTTTCGGCGATGGATGCGACCAGATAAATGAAGAACGCGATAGGAGCGAGGAATACGAACCAGACGTGCTGTGCGTTCTGCATCTCCACAATCCCGCGGATGCGCAGCGAGCGAGAAAGCAGGAGACCGCTCACAATGGCCATGCCCCCGGCGGTTTCATAGCTCACGAGTTGCGCGGAGCTCCGCAGCGCACCCAGCAGCGAGTAATGGCTGTTCGAGGCCCAGCCGCCCAGCACAATGCCAAAAATACCCAGCGCGCTCACGCCGACCACAAACAGAATCCCGATGTTGATGTCCTTGGCAATCTGGAACGACGGGCCAAACGCCAGCGCAGCCATCGCCAGCATCGCCGTTGTGACCGAAATGACCGGAGCAAACCAGAAAATCCACGCGTCGGCGCTTTCCGGGATGATGTCTTCTTTGATCAGCAGCTTCAGCGCGTCGGCGATGGGCTGCAGCAAGCCGTGGGGACCCACGCGCATCGGCCCGAGGCGCGCTTGCATGTCGGCCATCACCTTGCGCTCGAGCAGAACGATGTAGCCCGCGACGAGCGGCAGCAGCGCCACGATCACCACGGCATAGAGCAGCGGCAACAAGTGCGGCCGAAAGAATTCGATCAAGTCATGCATCCGCGATCAGCAGCTCCTCCGCCTCACCGGTCCACTTCCCCGAGAACAATGTCCAGCGTTCCGATGATGGCGACCACGTCCGCCACCAGGTGCCCGCGCACCATCTTGTCAAACGCCTGCAAATTGATGAAGGACGGCGGGCGAATGCGCACGCGGTAAGGCTGCACCGTGCCGTCGCTCACAATGTAGTAGCCTAGTTCCCCTTTGGGCGCTTCAATCGCGTGATATGCCTCGCCGGGAGGGGGCTTCAATACTTTACCGACCTTGGCCATGATCGGCCCGGCGGGGATGCTTTCGATGGCCTGGAGGCAGATCAGGCGCGACTGCCGCATCTCCTCCACGCGCACCAGGTACCGATCGTAGGTGTCGCCGGTCTTGCCCGTGGGGATCTCAAATCTGTACCGGTCGTAGGCCGCATACGGCATGGCTTTGCGAATGTCCCATTTCACGCCGCTCGCGCGCAGCACCGGCCCGGTCGCGCCCATGTCAATGGCGTCTTGCGCGACCAGCACGCCGACCCCCCTGGTGCGGCCCAGCCAGATGCGGTTCTGCGTGAGCAGCGCCTCGTACTCGTCAATTCTCGATGCGAAGTCTTTGCAAAACCGCGCAACGTCCTTCTCGAGGGTGTCGTAGGCCTCGTACTGCAAGCCTCCGATGCGGAACGCGTGGGTGGTCAGCCGCGCGCCGCAGTACTTCTCAAAAATCTTCAGAATTTCTTCGCGCTCCCGGAAACAGTAAAACAGCGGCGTCAGTGCGCCAATATCCAGCGCGTGCGTGCCGAGCCAGAGCAGGTGGCTCGCGATTCGCTGCAACTCGGTGAGGATCGTGCGGATGACGCGGGCGCGCAGCGGCGCCTCGACGTTCATCAATTTCTCGACCGCCTCGCAATAACCCAGGCCGTTGCTCACCGCGGCGACGTAGTCCATGCGGTCCACGTAGGGGGCAAACTGCTGGTAGGTGCGGTGCTCGGCGATTTTCTCGACCCCGCGGTGCAGGTAGCCGATGATGCACTCGGAGTCCACCACCTTCTCCCCGTCGAGCTTCAGCTTCACGCGCAGCACACCGTGCGTCGAGGGATGCTGCGGCCCCATGTTTACGATGATTTCGTCGGCGCCGAGAACCGTGGTTTCGACGTTGGGGAAGCCGGCGCTAGGTGTCTCGGGCATCGGCTACTGTCCGCTCTCGATCCCCAGGTTTTCGCGCACCCAGGCGGTGTCCTGCGTAAGAATGTCGTAGTCTTTGCGCAACGGATGACCCTGCCACTCGTCGGGCAGCAGAATGCGCTTCAAGTTTGGATGGCCTTCGAAGCGAATGCCAAACATATCGAAGGCTTCGCGCTCGAGCCAGTTGGCCGTAGACCATATGCCGGAAACGCTGGGCACCGGCTCATTTTCTCCGGCGTAAACCTTGATGCGCAGACGCGCATTGTGCTCGAAGGAATAGAGATTCAGCACGACGTCGAATCTCTTCTCGCGCTTCGGCCAGTCCACAGCCGTAAGGTCCGAAAGGAGAGTGAATTTTTCTTCATCGCGCGTGTATTCGGCAATTTGCAGGAGGCGCGCGCGATCCACCACGAGGATGGCCTGCTTGCGGTCTTCCCAGGCCTCGCGGATGGCCTCGCCGAAGCGCGCTTTGTAACGCTTCACCAGGTCGTTATCGAGGGGAACCGGCGCGAACGCAGGAGGTTTCGGTGGCGGCGGAGCGGCCGGCTTCGGAGGCGCGGCTCCTGCCGGAGCGGCTGGCTGGGCCGGCGCCGCGGGCTTATCGCCGGCGGGGGGTACAGGCGGCTTTTGGTCCTGAGAGTCGTCGGCCATTTGTCCGGGGTGCAGCGCACTGCACAGGATTTGCCAGCTTAAAAACTGTGAACCGTAGGTTCTAACACACGGCGGAAAACGGCGTCAAATGTTTCCCGCCACAAAAAAATCCCGGCCGCTGCACAGGGCCGGGCTAAAGAAATCTGATTTGCTCGCGCGCTACACCCATTCAAGCGCGCCTTTCTTGTACAGCCAGACGTAGCCAATCACCAGGATGCCGAGGAACACGAACATCGAGACGAGCCCGAAGAACCCGTATTGCTTGTACCGGATGGCCCAGGGAAACAGGAACATCGTTTCGACGTCGAAAATTACAAACAGCATGGCAATAATGTAGAAGCGCACGGAATACCGGCCGCGCGCGTCGCCTTCGGCCGGGACGCCGCATTCATAAGGCTTCAGCTTCGCTCCCACGGCCCGCGAATCCGGCCGGATGAACTTCATCACCACCAGGGTGACCGCAGGAAACGCGGCGACCAGCGCCGCAAAAATCAGGACGGGGATGTATTCACTCGGCATCGCTCGTTCCGCGAATCATCCTAACACACCGGTCAAGCGCGGACCAACCACCACGGGCTTCGGTACCGGGTCAGTTTCCCATTTTCCCGCTACCCGGCATTACAAAACAACTTTTTGCTTCAAATCCTGAGCGGCTCGCATCACGTCGTCCGGCCTGCCTAGGTCACGCCAATAATACTCATCGGCACGAAAGGCGAGGATGTTTTCTCCGTGGGCAGCGAGCCGCAGATAGGAAGTGATGATGGAGAAAACGCCTTCTTCAATCATCATCGCAAAGAGACGAGGAGAAATGACATGGATGCCGGAAAAAGCCAGTGCCTGCACGTGCTTGGAAGGTCGAACAAGTTCAGTCTCTTGACCGCGTCGCCGGCCGCAAAGCTTAAGCTGCTCGTCGAAGAGCAGGTATCGGGCCGTCTCCCGGTCTTGCACCGCCAGTGTGGCGAGAGCCTGATTTTCAGTGTGAAATTGCACCATACGCCGGAGATCAATGGTCGAGATGACGTCAACATTGTGCAAAATAAACGGCTCGCTAAGACGCTTGGAATCCTCGAGGAAAAAATAGGCGGCCTTTTTCAGGCCGCCGCCCGTGTCGAGCAAGACGTCCTCGCGAGAGACTTCAATGCGTATGCCGAAGTTTTTGTTGGTTTTCAGATAGTCGAGAATCGCATCGGCAAAGTGATGCACATTGATGATCACCTCGCGAATCCCAAAGGCGACCAGGCGAGAGAGCGTGATCTCCAACAGGGTGCGGCCGGCGACCTCCACCAGGGCCTTGGGGCGGTGGTCGGTGAGTGGCCGCAAGCGCGTACCGAGCCCGGCGGCCAAAATCATCGCTTTCATTTGCCCAAGTTCTCCAGCTCAAGATGCCGCACCACCACTTCCACGCCGTTCCTGCCGCGCAAATGTTTCGCCAGTTCCTCCGCCAGATATACCGAGCGATGCTGGCCGCCGGTGCAGCCGAACGACACCATCAAACTCTTGAAGCCGCGACGCTGATAATCGCTCACGCTGGCATCCACCAGGGACATCACGCTGGCGAGAAACTGATGTACGCTCTCTTGCCGATTCAGATAATCGATCACCGGCGCGTCTTTGCCCGTGAGGGTCTTGAAGCGCTCTTCGCGCCCGGGATTCGGGAGACTGCGTCCATCGAAAATGAACCCGCCGCCATGCCCGGTCTCGTCTTTCGGCAGGACCCGGTGAAACGAAAAACTGAAAATCCGGAGGATCAGGTTTTCCGCTTCGGAAGCCAGGCTCTGCAATTTCTCCGAGGCCAGCATGCTTTTGAATGCATCCATCAGCGTCGGCAGCGCGATGGGGAGCCTGACGTGGTGAAGCAGCCAACGCAAGTTTTTCAACGCGTACGGCACGCTTTGCAGAAAATGAGTCTTGCGCTCATAAAATCCGCGAAAGCCGTAGGCGCCGAGCGCCTGCAGGATGCGTATGTAAACGTACGCATAGTAGTGCTCCATGAACGCTTCGCGCTTCAGCTCGATGAAACCGGCAAGCGTTTCGATGTAATGGGCGAGCAGTTGCTGGCGCAGCTCCGGCGGCAGATCGGCCTTGGCATCGTACAAAAGAGAAGCGATGTCATATTGCAACGCCCCTTTGCGGCCGCCTTGATAATCCAAGAAAAATAGATGGCCGTCGCGCAACATGACGTTGCGGGATTGGAAATCCCGATAGAGAAAGTAATCGCGGCCGGCGCTCAACAACAACTTCGTCAAGCGTCCGAAATCGTCTTCCAGCGCTTGTTCGTTGAAGGGGATGCCAGCGAGTCTGAGAAAATAATACTTGAAGTAATTCAAATCCCAAGCCATGGACTGGCCGTCGAAGCTGGCGCACGGATAGCACACTTTGTAATTCAAATCGCGGCCGGCTTCGATCTGAAAGCGCGGCAACACGGCCACAACCTGGCGATAGGATTCAACGACCGGGCGGCCAATGTTCTCGCCGGCGCGATTTTTCGAGAGAAACTCAAAAAGCGTCGTGTCCCCCAGGTCCTCTTCGAGATAAGCGCCCTGGCTTAGATCTTCAGCATAAATTTCCGGGACAGGCAGGCCATGCCCGCGAAAATGCCGGGAAAATTCGAGGAATGCAACGTTCTCTTCACGCACGTCATACAGGATGCCGATCGCGCTGGCCTTTTCGCTCGCAAGCCGTATGACCTTACGCCCCGAACCGCCGAGTTCGCCCTGCAGCGGCTGCATCCGCCCGACCGGCACGTGAAAATACTGCTCAAAAAGCTTTTTGAGAACGTCCATGGTGGCAACCATTGTTGACGACTCCCGCGAAAGCGTCAACCGCCGAAGCAGTTCTGATCAGAAAAGGGAGCCGAAGGCCCAGCCGAGGGCAGCCGTTCTGTCGCGTGGGCGAAAGAGTGATCCATCGGGGAGCAGCAACGGTCGCTTCAATCGCAGCGGGTTGTATGCGTAATACAGCCTCAGTGGCTGGCGAACGCCGGGCACCGTCCACTGCAACTGGACACCTGTGGAAGCGCGGGGGACCCCGTTCGTTCCGCTGGGCAGGTTTGGCCGGTCCGGGCCAAGCCAATTGGGAAGCAAATGCGCCGAGCCGAGGTCGAAGAAGCCAGCGGTTTCGGTGCCGGCAGATAGCGGTATCCGGTACTCGGTGTTCACCGCCCCGGTCAGATTTGCTCCGGGCGACGATGCGTTGAAAATGTTCTTCCCGCTTGCGTCGGTGCTTTCCGTGATTGCGTACGGGGCAAGCTCACCCGTCCGAAACCCCCGAACGAGATCGCTGCCGGTGAAGAGCCGGTCCTGAAACGGCAAGTCGCCGTGGTAACTGGAAACGCCTGCGAAATACGTCCGGAATCCCCACATATTTCGGCCGTTGGTGAAGGGATCGTGGTCCAGGCGCGCGTACTCGGTCGTGGAACGCAGCACGTCTTGCTTTCCTCCCAGCCAGCCGCCGGAAATAGATGTCCCACTGTCGAAGCGCTCGCGCCCGGTGTTTGTCGCCCAATTCAGTCCGACGGAGCGGCTCGGGTTGTCGGACCGAATCTGATTGTTGGGCAGTCCCGTAATCCCGGAAGGGAGCGGCAGGTCATACCGCGTGGAGGAATGCGAAAGCTCATACGTCACCGCAAAGGAGTTTTTCGTTCCCACCGGGTGGCCCCACGACAGTCCCAGGCCTCGGCGGGCGGAACGAAACAGCCCGGTCCCGTTGGGATTGCCCACCAAGTTCGGTTGAATTACATCTTGAAATAGTGTGAACGCGAGAGAAGCGCGTGTGCCAAACACTCCTTCCTTGGCGACTCCCAGCAAAACTTGCAGGCTCTCTGGTCCCCCCTCGAGATGCGCTGTGAGCAGCTCTTCCCGGCCAAACAAATCGAAAACGTTGTAGGCCAGCCCCAGTGTATTTCCAAAACCGCTCTTCCCTCCTACAAACGACATTCTCTGTTGTCCAGCCTCCTCGAAACGAATGGCAATGTCCGCGGTGTGATGAATTTCATCGAGCCGGACATGGATGTCTTCTTTCCTGACAGGACGAATGAAACCGGTGCGGACAAGTTGCGCGATCCCCAGCGACAATTTGCCTTCGTCAAATGGCTTCCCCTCTTCCAATAGAATGTGCCGGCGATAATAACGTTCGCTGAAACGCCTCTGGCCGCGCAGTTCTATCCGCCGAACAAGGAAGGGCTCAGCCTCCCGAGCGTGGAATGTGACACTGACCGTGCCCGTCTGTAAGTCGAACTGCGGAACACTCTCCACCTCGATCGCGCGCGAATAATTCCGGCTCTTGGCGTTAGATTCCGCGCGCTTGAGGGCGAGCCGGGCGGCCTCGAGCGTCCCGGGGGAATACGGTTCACCCTCCTTCATGGTGGATAAAGCGGCGAGGACCGCCGGCTTCTTATCCATACTCCTGTCCGCCGTTTCATTTTCGACCGTTACGTCTCCCCACTTGTACAGCGCGCCCTCCTGTATCGGAATCGAAACATGAAACCGAAGCCGAGTCTGATGGCGCGGCCAGGGCCACCAGCGCAAGACGCTTTCCCTGCGAACCTCTGCAACCGGGCTGCCGAACCGCATTTCTGCGTATCCGTGGTCCTGATAGAACTCGCGGAGACCATCCAGATCGCCACGCAACCGCTCGGGGGTGTAGATGTCTTTCGACCGCAAGCCCGCAAAGCGCGTTCCCGGCGCAACCCGCCGCATGTGGTGCTGGAGTTGTTCCTCAGAAAACGCCTGATTCCCTTCGAACGAGACTCTCGAGACGCCAACTCGGGGGCCGTCGTCAATCGTGAATACGGCTCGCTCGGCCGCCGAAGGGATTTCCTGCAACTGCAGATTCACGCGCGCCCAGGGATGGCCCAGGTTCGCCAGTTCTGCTTCAATGGCTCGAGCGGCGCGCCCCAACTCCGCGCGGCTGACCGGCGCGGCCGCCTTCAGAACGATTTGCTTCTCCGCCAGAAGGTTGTCAATGCGCGCTCGTGAAAAGACATGAGAACCTCTGAATTTGACCTCGGAGAGAAACGGCCGCTCTTCGAGAGCAAATACGAGCCGGACCTCTTGATTTTCTTGGGGCTTCGATGTCAATTCTTCGCCAGGTCGCAAATTAGGCGAACTGCTTTCTGCGGGATGGATTTCGACGCGGACGAATTCAAACCAGCCCAGGCCATCCAGTCTCCGGACATCCTTTTCCAGCTCAACGCCGTTGAATCGCTCGCCTGCAAGGGAATGGATGCAAGTCTTTAGAGCGGCAGGCCGAATCCGCCGGAGTCCTCTGAACTCGATGCTTTGAATCACCTCTCCGTGAAATTCCGCAGACTCCTTTTCTGCGGCCGGGTTTCGAGAGGCATCCTCGGCGCGGGCCGCGTTCGGCGGGGAAATTACAATTATGGCCAGAAGAGCGCCGCTGCCAAGCCGGAGAAAGTTCACACCAGCCTCCTCACAGCAAGGCAGATGTAAGCAGTGGCGGATGGGTTGTCTTCCGTGGGCCATGGGAACGAGCACGGCAGCAAGAAATCTGTAGAGATGTGATAGAATTCACCCGTTCCGACGCGGGCCCAGTCGAACCCAGGACAATTGATCGGTTCGAGCCGATTGCGAATGCCGAAGGAGAGAGCGCAACTATGAAACGGCTTCTGCTGGCAAGTATATTTGTGACCAGTCTCTCGCTGGTGGGGATAGCAGCGCTGAGCGATGCCGCTGCATCGCGCTCCCCGGACGCCGCTCCCGTCACGTTCTACAAAGACGTGCTTCCGATTCTGCAGAACAACTGTCAGTCCTGTCACCGCGCGGGCGAAGTGGCGCCCATGGCGCTGCTGACTTATGAGCAAACGCGGCCGTGGGCTGCGGGGATCAAGACGGCGGTGCTGACCAAGAAGATGCCGCCGTGGTTTGCGGACCCGCGGTACGGTCATTTTTCGAACGAGCGCAGGCTGACGCCGGAACAAATCAAGACGCTGGTGTCCTGGGTGGACAGCGGAGCCCCG
>DASWCG010000110.1:0-3557 GCA_036390175.1 Candidatus Acidiferrales bacterium
CACCACGTTTCCGCGCTTGCGGTTCAGCTTGGTGACGCGGCACGGCAACTCCTGCCCCACCAGGGTTTCGAGATCCGGCGTCGGCCGGATGTCGTATTGCGACCCGGGAAGAAACGCGCGCACGCCGATATCCACCACCAGGCCGCCCTTGATGCGGTCCACGATCTTGCCGGTAAGCGTCTCGTGCGCTTTGTAGGCGGACTCCACTCTTTCCCACGCGCGCTTGCGCAGCACCTTCTGGTAGGCGAGGACGGCCATCCCCTCCTTGCGCTCCCCGGTGAGCTGAACTTCAACGGACGCGCCGGGGTCGGGCCGCGCAACATCGGTCTCGAGAAACTCCTCGGCCAGGATCAGCCCTTCGGATTTCGTGCCCAGATCCACGACCACACCGAGTTCGGTGTAAGCCACTACTTTGCCTTCAACAATTTCGCCTTCCGGAGCGCGGTGAGGTGTTTCCGCGGCAAACTGCTCGATAAGCGCGCTCATCTCCTGCGAGGCTTCCGCTTCTGCAGCGGCCTCCGCAGGCGCAGCAGCTGCATCAGCCGTCGCTTCAGCCGCAGCAATGCCTTCGGCTTGGGCGGGAGCGGGCGCAGGGGAGGCTTCCGCCGCACCAGGCTCCGGCGGGGCTTCCTGCGGTTCCTCGATGGGAACGGGTGCAGGCGACTCGGGATTTCCGGATTGTCCTGCGGAGTCAGCAGCCGGCGCGGTCGCTGCGGCGGAGGAAGAGGGCGTGGTGGGGTTATCGTGGTCCAACAACATGGTTAGATGCCTCCGGAGATGCTTACCCTGCTCACCGACGAGTGCTCCTCGCGGGTTCCCGGGTACGGGGCTAGAGCAAGGAAGGACTTGCTGCGGGCGCTTTTAACGCTGCAACGCCGAAATGATACGCGCCCGGATCGGCCGTTGTCAATGAACCGGCCGGCGCGGCTCCCATCCAGACGTGCGAGAGCACGGGCGGGTTCTGCCCCGGATTGTTTTTTCGTGTTTTAACGCCGCCCGCGGGCCGCGGCTGCCGCCGTCGCGGCGGCTTTCACGAAAAGGTTTCGGAATTGCACGCGTGAACCGGGGTGATGGTTTTGCAACCCGATATGGCCGCGGAGCGGCCGCGCAGGATCGCCGCGAAATTCACACACCAGTTCGCCGTTGAGGCGCACGGTGATGCCGGCCCCCGCGGCAGAAATCTCAAACGTGTTCCATTCGCCGATGGGGCGCGACGCCAATTTGACGGCGGGTGCCAGAGAATAGACGGCGCCGGTCATGTGGGTTGGGCTTCCGGTTGTGTTGGTCAACGGATCGTAACCGCGGTCGTCAATCTGGATTTCGTAGCCTTGGTCGACAGCCAGCTTCCAGTCTTCGCCAGGATTGGCGTTGCCCAGTGCGGGGAAGCGCAGGAATACTCCCGAGTTATCAAATAGGCCGCTGGCCCTCCAATCCACGCGAAGTACGAAGTCCGAGAATTGCTGCTTGGCATACCAGAGCAAGCCGATGCCGCCTTCGCTTTCGACGGTATCGCTGCCGACGATTCGGAAGTCTCCGCGGCCCGCCATCTGCCACCCGTCGAGCGTGGGGTTGATGAGCGAAACCTGGTCGGGTGCAGGGACAGGGAGCGCTTTCTGGACAATTGCTTCCGCGGTCCGTCTTGCCAGCGTGAATGCAGTCAGCGAAGGGTTGGCTGAGCCGAGAGCAGGAAATACGGCCGGTCCTGCTGCGTAGGCGTTTTCGATGAAATGAAAGCGCCCCTCCAGATTGACCACCGATGAATTCGGGTCGTTGCCGAGCCACAGCGCGCCGGCCTCGTGGTGCGTCGTCCCTAAGCCGTCGCGCACTTTTGCGGCGGCGGGCGCAGCTTTTTGCCATGCTCCGTCATAGAAATACTCAATGTTTGCCGGTGTGCGGGCGATGGCCTGAGCCAGTTTCAGCGCGGCCTGGTCCATGGCATCCCACAAGCGCTGCTCGCGGGAGGTTGTGGCGAGGTTCACCCAAGCCCGCGGCATTCCGAATTCGTCGCGCTCGAAGGGGCTCAGGTCAATCCAGCTTGTGGCCGGGTTGGTGTTGACGGCGTTCTTATCCCCGGTCATCTCACCGATGCCGCGAAAGGTGACGGTAATTTTGTCGAACTGCTGTGAGGCTTGCAGCTGTTCGAGCAGGTCGAGGTCCGGCACCATGCGCCACATGGTGGCCTCGGAGTTCGGGGTGTCGGCCGCAACAGCAGTCACCTGCAGATGGAAGCGGCCCTCGGGAGTGGAGCCGCGCACTAGCAGTGCTGCCGGGTTGAGCCCTTGCGGCAGGGCGCCGAAGATGGCGCGAGGGATGCGAACCGTGGTGTTGCTCCGCAAGTGCGCCATCAAATTGCGGCCCATGAGCGGCGTGGGAAAGGACTCCAGCGCCAGCCGCGTGGATTCGATCGTGCCCAGCGCGAGCACCACGGCGCAGTCGCGCGTGACCGGCAAAAACTGACGCTGTCCGTTGGCGTCGAGCTCAACGGCTTGAATCACCCCGCCGGCGGCGTGCAGCTTGATGACGTGCGCGCGGGGCACCAAAAACAGCCGCCGCGTAGAATCGGGGTCGCCTGCCGCCTCGCGGATCGCGTCAATCAGGATGGGCGCGCTGCTATATTTATCGAAAGCAAAAAGGCCTGGCACGGGTGCTGCGCCCTGCACGGCTAGCGGCGCGGCTTCGACGCCGCCAATCGTCGCCACATTCTGTGCCGCAGCTTGCGTTGCCGTCTGCAGCGCATCATTCAGGGGGCCGCTGATGAAGTCGGTCTGTGGATCCACGCCGGTCTCTTTCTCGGTGCGGTTGTAGTTGTCGCGCAGGTAGCTGCGCAGCGCCGCCGGCCAATTCTGCAAGTCGGCGTCGGTTAGCCGAGGGGACCATCCTCCCCAATAGAGTGAGCGCCCACCGACACAGTACGCCAGCCCCGGAAAGCCCACGTTGCTGCGCCACGGCAGGCCCCACACGCGCTCGCGCGCGATCCCCGGATCGCTGGTCGTGGGTCCGGGAACGTTCAGCCCGATGCGGCTTAGATTCTGCACGTGCTCCGACACCAGGAACGGTCCGGCTTCCAGCAGCAGCACGCGCAAGTTGCCCTTGCCCTGGCGAAAGATCTTTTCCGCAATATAGGCGCCGTACATACCCGCGCCGAGGATAATGGCGTCAAAGGGAGACCCGCCGTTGTGCACGGCTTCCGCATAGGTATTGCAGATGTATCGCCCGAGAACATCGAGCGAAAAAGTTGTGTTCTGGACTTCTGCGGGAAATGCACCTTCCTGAAGATTTGGAATCATGTGGCCCTCCGAAAAGGTTCTCTGCGAAGAGAGTGCCCCGCAGCCTAGCATAAGTGCTCGTATATTTACTAGAGCGAAATACGTCTAAAAAACAGTGTGGGTGTTTACGCCCGGGCGCGGCCCGCTTGCCGAACTTCGCGGCGAAAATCGGGCGCAAAAACTTCGACCGTGCGGCACATCTCGTATAAGCGCGAGCGGATGCGCTGGCCGACGCGTTCGCCGAGGGAGTCTTCGCGGGCAGCGGAAAGTTTTTCACCCGATGGCAATCGG
>DASWCG010000111.1:0-33837 GCA_036390175.1 Candidatus Acidiferrales bacterium
ATCGTTTCGATGCTCGGCGTTGTGTGACCGTTCTCCACTCGTGAAATGTAGGACCGTGCGAGGCCGGTGCGGTTCATAAGTTCGCCCTGGCTTAGTTTTTTCTCTTCGCGCAACTCACGAAGGCGGTCACCTACAATCATACGGGCGAAGTTATCGCGGCAGAGTGGCCTATGTCAACCGCAGCGAGATCGGCGTCGGGCCGGAAGAATTAGTCGGATGGCCGGAGTTTGGCGAGGCGCTTCAGAGCTTCTTTGGCGTTCTTATCTTTGGGGTCGGATTTTAGCGCGGCTTCATATTCCTCGCGGGCGGCTCCGAAGCTTCCCTGCGCTTCGAGAGAACGGCCCAGCCAAAAGCGCACCCAGGACAGATGGGGATAATCCGAGCGGACGCGCGCATGGTCGAGATAAGCGCGCAACAGCCGCTCGGCCCCGGCGAGGTCCTGATTGTTTAGAATGAGGCCCACGGCGCGATAGTAATCGCCGCGGGGATCCTCGGGGGCCAATCTCTTTCCCGCTTCGGCGACGGCCAGGAGCCGGTCAGCCTGCTGGCGGCGAACGGCGTAATCGCCGATGTCGTAGATCAGCGCGGCGCTGGTGGGGTGCGCGTCCAGCGCCTTCGTGAATTCGGCGTCGGCGGCGGCAAAATCTTTTTTCTCGCGGCGGCAAACGCCCCGGGCGTAGTAGCCTTCGGAAGCATCCAGCTCCGCCACCCTGGCGATTTCCACTCTTGCTTTGTCCTCACCGCCGCCGACAATGCCCGGCGCGCTGCAGTCGAACTCGATGAGTGCCTGCTGCGCCGAAAAATTCCGCTGGTCCAATTCGACGGCTGTCTGAAATTCCCTGCGGGCTTTCTTCGCCAGGGAGATCGCGGAAAACCACATGACATGCTCGGCCTTCTGGCCAAATGCTCTGCCCAACCACTCGTGGTACGAGGAGTTTCTGGGGTTGAGCGCAACGGCTTTTTCCGCGCGGGTGATCGCGGCGTCGGGCTGCTGCGATTCGTAGTAGGACTTTGCCAGCAGCAGGTCAATCTCGGGGTTGCGGGGATCGTTGGCCGCCGCGGCAAGGAGCGCCTGGATTGCCCTGGTGTAATCGCTCGCTTCGTAGGCGCGGCGTGCTGCGTCAATCGCCGCCGAGCCGTCCTGGCGCTTCTCTTTGGCGGGCGAAGCGAACACAGATAGCGGCGGAACCGGCTTGGATGTAAGCCACAAGGCCAATGCAGCCGACAAAACCAGCATCTTTGGGACTGCTTTCATCACTCCATTCATCCACGGCCCTGGAGGGCACAGTATAGGTTCGCCGGAAAGGCGCCCTATTGCTCCGTCTATCCTTGGCCCTGGTCGTCGGTTCCTGCGCGAGTGACTCCAGTATACGCCATACGTATTGGATGCGGCTACCGTCGCGATGGGTTAATTTGGGGCGCCGCTTGACCGTGCTGGTTGAGGGGCCTCCGTTGAGATCCCCCTGGAGGCAGACGAAGTATTCCGTGCACACGGGCGCACCGTTTTTCGCGGAGAGAATCTATTCTCAGGTAGAATGAGTTTTTGCGCGAAGAAAGGGCCTAAGGACAACCAGAATGGCGACCAACAAGCGGCTCCGCGTGAAGACCATCATCGTGATGTTGCTCATGATTTTGTTCGGATCGGTGGGAAACCTCCTGCTGGGGAAAGGAATGCACGACCTGGGAGAAGTGAAGTTCAGTTCGATGCGCTCGGTGGGAACGGCCTTTTTTCACGTGGTGTCGAGCGGCACGATCTGGCTGGGGATACTTTTGCTGCTTTCCTTTTTCGTGTGCTACTTGTTGGTGCTCTCTTGGGCGGACTACAGTTACGTGCTGCCGTCGTCGTCCATCGGGTTGGCGCTGGTGACCTTGCTGGCGTACGCGGTGTTGCGCGAGACGGTGACGCCCACAAGGTGGGCCGGGGTGGCGGTCATCTGCGTAGGCGTATTCCTGGTGGGACGCACGGCGCCGAGCACGACGGAGGCGGATTGACTGTGCGCACTGCGCTCTTTCTGGCGATTGTCGTGTTTGGCGGCACCGGCGGAGAAATCTGCGTCTCGCGGGCGATGAAGGGCATCGGCGAAGTACGTGAGTTCACGCCACGCGCATTGCTTCGCGTGATGATGCGGGCGTTCTCGGCAGCCTTCATGTGGTTGGGAATCGCGTTGATGGCCGTGTCGTTTTTTTCGCTTCTGGCGCTGCTGTCGTGGGCGCCGCTGAGCTTCGTGAAGCCCGCGTCGGCACTGAGCTACGCTGTGGGCGTGATGGGGGGGAAGTTTCTCCTGGGCGAGCGCGTGAGTAGCGCGCGGTGGAAAGGCGTGTTCCTTGTCTGCTTTGGCGTGGCGCTGACCTGCGTCGGCGGCGCAGGAACGTTCTGGCGTGGGCGGGAGGCATTCGTGGTGCTGCGCTGGGTGATCTTGGCGATGGCGTGTCTGCCGCTTATTTACTATTGTGCGGCCACTGTGGTGGCGCGAAACTTTTTTGTGGAGAAACGCCGGAGAAGCGCTGCCTCCGCCGGTTTTGCCCCGCCGGTGAGCGTGTTGAAACCAATCCGCGGGCTGGACCGCAATGCTTACGAAAACTTCGCCAGCTTCTGCCGGCAGGACTACCCGGAATACGAGATTCTTTTTGCCGTGGGCCATGCGGACGACCCCGCCGTTCCCGTGATTCAGAAGCTGATATCCGACTTTCCGGAGCGAAAGATTCGCTTACTCCTCGGCGATCTATTTCCCGGTGGCAACAATAAGGTTGCGAAGCTTCGCCGGCTCGTCAGCGAAGCGCGCTACGACGTCTTCGCCATCAGCGACAGCGATGTGCGCGTGCCCCCCGGGCACCTGCGCGCCCTCAGCGCGGCGTTCCACGATCCCAAAGTCGGCGGGGTCACCTGCCTGTACGCGGGGCTGGCCGATCGCCAGCTTGGCGCGGAACTCGAAGCCATCGGCATCACCTCGGATTTTTTGCCGGGCGTGCTGATGGCGCGGAAGCTCGAAGGAATAAAATTCATGCTCGGCGCGGCCATGGCCACCACCCGCGAGCGGCTCGCGGAAATCGGCGGCTTCGAAGCACTCGCGGATTTGCTTGCGGACGACTACGAACTCGGAAACCGCATCGCGCGGCAGGGTTGGCGAATCGAGTTGCTGCCGGAGGCGGTTTCCACGATTTGCCCCGCGCAAAGTGTCCGCTCCTACTTCGCGCACCAACTACGGTGGGCGCGGGCCATGCGGCTCTCACGCCCGGGCGGCTATGCGGGATTACTCTTTACATTCGGGCTGCCGTGGTCGCTGGCGGCTGCGGCGGTGGCTCCTTCGGCGGGCACGGCGATCGGATTTCTCGGGGCGTATGTAGTGCTGCGCGGGTTGATGGCGTGGACCGTGGGCGTCTGGGGCTTAAGGGATTCGCTGCTGCGAAGCAGGTTATGGCTCGTGCCGCTGCGCGATGCCATTGCCTTCCTGGTATGGGCGGCGAGCTTCGCGTCAAACCGGGTGCACTGGCGCGGGGCCGAATTCAGGGTCAAGGATAACCGCCTGGTTGCGGTTGAATCGGGCACGGGTCGTGGTTAGCTGAGGCCGGGCCCGTTGACGACAAGGGACAGCGGAATGATTCCCGCCGGAGCGGAACTGCTTGCATTCTGCTATGCTTGGTCCTGGCCTGTCATGGGGGCCGGCTGCCCGCGGAACAGAGCAGGCCGATGTAAGAATGCACTAGAGGGCAAGATTAGGGTCCCAGCGACCTTTTCTCGTTTCTCCCGACGGGGTTGGAGCCGACGGGGAACTCCATCTCCGCGTCAAGCGTGAGGCTGACGATTTTCGGCACGAAAGAGGCGCGATGTTTCTGATGGTCACGGCGTATGTTTTCCTCGGGATTGCCGCGCTCCCCGTTTTCTACTATCTGATTGTGTTGTACAGCTCGTGGCGCTTCTTCCGACGCTCGCCTGTGGAGTATGCGCCGAAATCCGGCTTCACCCCGCCGGTGAGTATCGTCAAGCCGATTCGGGGAGTTGATCCCGAAGCGTACCAGAATTTCGCCAGCTTCTGCCGGCAGGATTATCCGGAATACGAGATTCTATTCTGCGTCGGGCAGAGCGATGATCCGGCGCTGCCTATCGTGGAAAGGCTGTCCCGCGAATTCCCGCAACGGCGAATCCGCGTGCTGTTCAATTCCGGGAGCGGCGCCCGCAACGACAAGGTGGCAAAACTGGTTTCGCTGACGCGCGAGGCAAAGTACGAACATCTCGTGATCAGCGACAGCGATGTGCGCGTCCGCCCGGACTATTTGCGCACCGTAGTTGCGCCTTTGGCCGACTCCACGGTTGGGGCTGTAACGTGTTTTTACGTGGCCACCGACGAGAATACCTTCGCGGAAAAATTGCAGACCATCGGAATGGTTTCCGATTTCTATGCCGGCATTCTGGTAGCCCGGCAACTGGACGGCGTCAAGTTCACGTTGGGGCCGACGATTGCCACCACGCGCGCGCGCCTGGCGGAGTTCGGCGGTTACCAGGCAATTCAGGACCGGCCGGCGGATGACCTTTTGGTGGGCCGTCTGATTGCCGACCTGGGTTACAAAGTGGAACTGCTCCCCTATACCGTGGAGACGGTCGCCGATTATCAATCCATGGGCGGCCTCTTTCACAAGCGCCTGCGCTGGATCGTGGTAATGCGGCACATGCGTCCTTGGGGACATCTGGGGTTGCTTCTGACGCAGGGATTGCCGTGGAGCCTGGCCGCCATTGCGATTCACCCGTCGGTGGGCGTGGCCCTCGGCTACCTGGGCACCTATCTTGCATTTCGAATCGCTATGACGTGGATGATTGATGTCTGGGGCCTGAAACAGACTTCGCTGTGGAAGAAAACGCCGCTCATCGTGCTGTGGGACGCGCTGGCGTTTTTCATTTGGCTGGCAAGTTTTGTGCGGAAGAGTGTGAAGTGGCGCGATGGCGAATATCGTATTCAGAACGGCTTACTGGTCCCGGTGACCCCGAATCCCGCCGACGAATGAAGAGTTCCGTCGAAGCCGGTTTTTATCCCTCGGCAGAATCCATTCAGGAACGCGAAGGCGACACGGAAGCGCCGGCAGCCGCGGTCACCTGACGGCGGCGTTCATTGCGGGAGCTGCGCCAGTTCACCTGTGGAAGAATGAGCGACGCGTCTATGCGGTCGCGGTATCTCACCGCGATGTTCATTAGCGAATCCAGAAGCGAATCCGAGAGAAGATGCGGCTTCAGTCCGAGGTCTATCAGCTTGGAGTGTTTCGCGTTGTAGTAGTGTTCCTCGGACTCGACGCGCGGATCCGGCAAGTGGTCAATCTCGACTCTCAGGCCCATCTTGCTTGCCGCGGTCTCCACCAACCGCGCGATGTCCAGGACGGAAAATTGCTCCGTGAACTGGTTGAATACGCGGCACTCGCCCGCGAGAGCAGGGTTCAAGCATGCCAGCTCGATGCAACGCACGGTATCTCGAATATCCAGAAAGCCGCGCGTCTGACCTCCTTTGCCATAGACGGTCAGAGGATGTCCGATGGCTGCCTGGACACAAAAACGGTTCAGCACCGTGCCGAAGACTTCATCGTAATCGAAACGATTGATGAGAGCCTCGTCGAGGCAGACTTCATCGGTC
This sequence comes from Candidatus Acidiferrales bacterium, assembly GCA_036390175.1. Lineage (GTDB taxonomy): Bacteria > Acidobacteriota > Terriglobia > Acidiferrales > UBA7541 > DASQHY01. Next base: position 5,616 of record DASWCG010000111.1, read on the forward strand.
ATGGTGCCGTAGACGACGCCCTGGTTGAGATCGGTGGCGCGGAGCTTCCAGATCTTGCAGGAGAACATGATGTTGTGGCTGTCGTGAACTTTCGAGAGGTGATAAAACGAGCCGGGCTGTTTCGGGTAGGGAAGAACGTCGCGGCGCCCGTTGTGCTCGATGGTGATGTAGCCCTCTTCAATATCAATATTAGGCGTGCCGTATTCGCCCATCGTACCCAGCTTGATCAGGTGACACTCCGGCTGGAATTCCTTGAGTGCGAAGAGCAGGTTGAGGGTGCCGACAACGTTGTTCACCTGGGTGAAGACGGCGTGTTTCCGGTCGATCATCGAGTAGGGAGCGGCGCGCTGCTCGGCAAAATGGATGACGGCGTCGGGCTCGAGCAACTGGATCGTGGAAGAGAGAAAGTCGTAATCGGTCACGTCGCCGGTGAACGCTTCTATGACGTTTCCGGTGAGTTCCTGCCAGACCCGCAGCCTGTCCGCAAGGGGACGAATCGGCGTCAGGGTTTGCACGCCGAGTTCGTGATCCCACTGCCGGCGCGAAAAGTTGTCCAGAATGGATACCGCGTGGCCCTTCCTTGACAAGTACAGGGCCGTGGCCCAACCGCAATAGCCGTCTCCCCCCAGCACGGCAATCTTCATGTCCCCTCCCCGAGGCGCCTTTCCTTTACAGACGGCCCAAAGCAATCGCTGGTTTCAACTGCATCAAGCTGCGGACGCCAATAAATTTTCTACGTTCTGGCGCAGCAACGCAAGCGCGTATCCTTAATCTGTTGTCATGCCGAGGGGCCCCGTCAAATGATGAGGCGCCCAGGCGCCACAGCAAGACGCATCATTTGGAGCCAAGCTCCGCGGCTAATCGTGCAGCTTCCTGAACCTCCGTGGGGGCTGCGCTCTGTTCCGATTCAATGACGCAGCGCTTGAAACCGCGCAGATAAGCGAGCAAGCCGAGTAGTCCGACCAGGGCCGTCCAGATCCGCCAGCACAGGAGCGCCTCGGCTCCTCCCTGCAGCCCGGCGAGCTCAAACAGCGCGTTGAAAGCCGCCTCGCCAACGCCCAGTCCCCCTGGAGTCAAGGGCAGGCTGTTCACCACATGGCCGATGGGTATTATGAGGCAAATCTTCGCGGCGAGGTTGGCTGGACTCAGCGCAAAAACGGCCAGCGCGGTGACGCCAATCAGGAATAGATTGGCTGCGACCGCGAGGCCCAGCGCTCCTGCCAGCGTCCCGGGGCTGCGGCGATACGCGCCGATGATTCCCAGGATTCGCCCGGCAATGTTTTTCCCGTGCAGGAACGCGAAGGGCCCTTGCGCCAAACGCATCACCGTGGATTGGCTATAAAGACAGACCAGGAAAGCAGCCAGCATCCCGAAGGAAAGAATCGCTGATGTGAAAACCAGGATGCGCACGGCCGGCGCCGTGCGGAGGAGTTGGGGAAAGAAGAGAGCAAATAATACGGGCAAAATCAGCAGAGAAAACAACCCGATCGCGCGGTCGAATAACAGCACCGTGATGATTTCCGTGCGGCGTCCGCTGTTCTCCTTGGCCGCGTAGTAAACTTTTGCCAGATCACCTCCTGCTGCGCCGGGCAGAAACGTGGCGAAGAAGAAGCCCACGACCGTCAGTTGCAGAGAAGTGCCCAGAGGAAGATGGAGGCCGTGTGGTGGAAAAAGCCACGAGAGGCGCAAGGCCATCAGCCCGATGTCCAGCAGAAGGAGCGCGATCGCGGCAACTGTGATGGGCCAGACGATCAGCAGCCGCGTCAATGCGCGGAAATCAATGGTGCCGGATCTGGCGAGATAAATCAGGAGGCTTATGCCGACGGCCAACCGGACAAGAGTCAAAAGAATTTGGCGCGCCCGCCTTGCCGCAGACGAATCACTGCCCCGAGGCGCCTGGTTAGCGGCCTGCATGAAAAGTAGTTTCCTCGGTCTGCGTGCTCGACATGCGTTGCGGCAGTTCAGGGCCCGACAATGGGTAGTTTGTCAGAACAATCTTGCCGCCGCTTTGCGCAACCATAGTCGTTTGCTCGAACCCAACAAGGCTGAGTAATCGAGGCAATGCTGATTTATCGGCAACAATGTAACACCGCCCCGGCTGAAACCACAGATCCCTGAATTGTGAATCATTAATGAAAACATTGGGCGCTCCGGGGGCGTAGGAACCGTAGATCATGTTGTTGACGCGGCCGTTTAGAAGCAGGGCGTCGCGATTGGTGTAGAAAAAGACGGACGAGAACGTGTAGTAGTGATGGTCCACGATCAATTTGCCCGCGGGGGAGCGCAGCAGGGCCTCCGCCAGCGGCCGCGAGGACATATAGGGATCAAAGACAACGAGCGCCAGCCTGGCGGCATGGAAAAACAGGGCCATCATCAGCGCGGCGGCAAGAAACGCGCGCTGCCCGGCGGCGCGCATGGTGCCCAGCGCTCCCAGTAGAAAGGCCACTCCCGCAACGATGAGCGGAACACGAAGATATGCGAAGGAGCGAAGCGTCAGGTCTCCCACGTGACCGAGCGAAAGGGTGTACGCCTGAGGATGGTGGCTGAGCGCAACGGAAATATCTTCGGGCGTGGGTACGTGGCGCACGAGAAAAACAATTGTGAATGCCGCGATGGCCGCGCAACCCGCAATGGCGGAAAGCGCGCGAGTGCCCCGGCGGATCCAGCCGCCTTCCGCGGCCATGGCCGAACCCAAGAGCAGCGCGAGGGCCGGGTAGCACGGCATCGAATAGTATTCTTGCGTCGTGGAGAACGTGAAGAAAACTAGCAGGAACCCCGCCCAGCAGAGAGCGAGCAGGCGAGTCCTTCCCGCGCGATCCGAAGGCTTGAAAGACAGCTTCGCGACCGCTGGAAAATACACGCTCCACGGAAAGAGCCACACCAGATGCAGCAGCCAGAAATAAAGCCGCGGCACGGTGTCGTAGTCGCGCGGAAAACGCAGATTCAGAAAACGCAAAACCTGCTCGTTCATGAAAAAAAACCACAGAAATCCGTGGTACTCGCCCGGGGCGCTATGCAAGGAAAAGGAAAAATAAGGCGGGTTGCGCAGCGTGGCCAGAATGTGCCAGGGCGCAGCAACCAGGACCACAATCAGCAAGCCGCTGAACGGGCGAAGCCGTTGCCAGGCCCGCGCGGAGAAGAGTTGGCGGGTAAGGAAAAGATAAATCAGCGCGGCAGCCACGGGAAAAAGGACGCCGATGAGGCTCTTGAGCAGAAGACCCAGACCCAGGTTTACGGCCAGAACGTATGCCCAAAGACGCGGATGGGGTTCTTCCTCGTCGAGGGCGCGAAGAAACGCCCACATCGCCAGGGTCACGGTAAACACCAGCATGACGTCTGGGATCAGGATGCGCGTGAACAGAAACAGGCCGACACAAGTGCACATGCATAAGCCTGCGTAAAAACCCGCGCGCTTCCCAAACGCCCACGCGCCAAAAGCGGCGGTCAGCCAGCAGAGCGCAATCGAGGAAAGTGCAATCGGGATGCGCGCGGCCCAGTCGTGGTAGCCGAAGATCTTGTAGGAAATCATTATCGGCCAGTAGTAGAGGGGGGGCTTTTCGAGATAGATGACGCCATCGAGCCGCGCCGTCACCCAATCTCCAGAAGTCAGCATCGTCCGGGCAGCCTGTGCGAGTACCGCGTCCGAATCGTCCATCAGAGACGGTGGAGAAACCAGGCAACCCAGATAGATTGCTGCCGCGATTGAAAGAACGATTAGATATACGACCCAGCGGTCGCTTGCAGGAGTGGTTTCGCCGCCGCGCGTGACGTTGCCTGAATTCGCCATTTCCTCATCCACTGAAACAAAATCATCAATCCCCACAGATGGTAGCCCGCATTTATCTTTCTCTCGAGGTGTCGTTTCAAGAAGCTGTTAACGACCTCGCTGCGAAAAAGTTCTCCGTATGCTGAGAGCCCTTCACTCAGTGTATCGGCCAGCATCGCCCGCAACGGGCCTCGCAGCCATTCATGCGCCGGAATGTCAAAACCCGTCTTTTTGCCCTGCAAGATCGAAGCAGGCAGTTTGTCCTTTCTCAGTTCTTTCAACACTAGTTTCTGGCGCGCCCCGCGGATCTTCAGCCGTGCGGGCAGCGTCGCTGCAAACTCCACGATCCGGTGATCCAGAAACGGCGGACGCACTTCGAGCGAATGCGCCATGCTCATCCGGTCGCTCTTGACCAGAATATCGTCTGCCAGATAATACTTCTGGTCGAACCACAGATTAGACGCCAGACCATTCCCAATTCGCCGCAATTGATCCATCTCGTCCAACATCCCGTGAAAAGTTTTCGGCAAATGGTCCTTCAAAAGCGACCTTTTCTCCTCCTCGGTGAATGTTCCGTTCCAGAAGACATGTGCATGGCTCGGCGGCAATAGACTGCCTTCTAAGAACCTCTTCAACTTGTATTCGAAGCTGATTTTTTCATCCGACACCGGCCAATGCCGCACCACCGCCAGGGCCATCGTCAAAACGCTGCGCGGCATCCGCCTCGCCCATTCCGCAAGCATGTCTGCCCGGCACGTCATATATCCGGCAAAGAGTTCGTCTGCGCCTTCTCCGCTCAGCGCCACGGTCGTTTTCGTTTTGCTCAGTTTCGCCAAGAACCACACCGGCAAAGACCCCGCATCCGCGCTGGGTTCATCCGAGTAGTGCGCAAAGTCTTCAATCGCGCTCTGCAGATTCACCTCGGGCGTAAGATCTAATTCCTCATGCTCCGTTCCGTACTGCTTGACTGCCCGGTGAATGTACTTCGTCTCATCAAAACTCCGCCCTCGAAACGAAATCGAGAAGGTTTTCAGCCGCGACGTACTGGCCTTGGCGGCGTAATGCAGGATCGTTGTCGAATCCATTCCTCCGCTCAGCCAAATGCCCAGCGGCACATCCGAAAGCATGTGCTCGCGCACCGATTGTTCCAGCAATGCGTCCAGCTCTTCCTTCGCTGACTCCAAGGTCCGTTCCCTCACCACCCCGAAGGGCAGTCTCCAATAGGAGTCCGAAGAAGTTTTTCCGTCCTGCCATTCCAACCAGTGGCCCGGAGGAAGTTTCTCGATCCCATCCACTAGCGTCCACGGGCAGGGAACATAGTTAAGCGACAGATAGCAATCGAGACCGGACAGGTTCAAGCGGCGATCCAGCTCCGGATGGACGAAAATCGCCTTCAACTCGGAGCCGAAAAAAAGATCGTCGCCACGACGCGCGATATAAAGCGGCTTGATGCCCATGCGATCGCGAGCCAGCACGATCCGCTGCTGGGACTTCTTCCACAGAGCGACCGCAAACATTCCCCGCAGCCGTGAGAAGCATTCTTTGTCCCATTGCACGAATGCCCGAAGCACCGTCTCGGTATCGGAGTGCGACGCAAATCGATGCCCAAGTTCCTCGAGTTGCGCCCGCAACTCCAGGTGATTGTAAATCTCGCCATTGAAGACGATGCCGGCGTCGCCATCTTCCGTGACAATTGGCTGGTCACCCGAATCCAGATCGATAATCTTTAGGCGTGTCGCCCCCATCGAGAAAAGGGGTGACTCGTACACGCCCTGCTGGTCCGGTCCGCGGTGAATCAACGTCGCGGTCGCCTCCCGGATGCGCTCGGGCGATGGCGTCCAATTCTTGTTCGTGAACCCGACTATCCCACACACGTTCTGACGCTCCTCGCCACAACGGATACCTGGCCTATGGCCTGGGATCGGTCTGCGCCCTTCCAGAGCAGATTCTCGTCTTGCCAAACTACGCTACATTCGTCACAGATTGCTGGAAGCCTGACGCTACCAGGGCTGACTAAGTGTTCTCTCATGCCAGTTTTTTTGAAAAAGTATCGGAACGATGCGATAAAGTTGCTCTTGATTTTCTTGCTGGTCACATCTTCCCGATGCCGCCTGCGGACGCGTTGCAAACTTCAACCCTGACCGTGCGGCTCCCTGCCCGCTGCCCTGCTGCGACACACAGTCGCGAGTCCCGTCCAACTGTAGCCGCGATGTGAACGGACAACTGCATCCCGAAATCCAGATGCCACCCAAGGCCGTATTTCATCTTCCCGAAGATAGTACGCCACGGGCGTTACCAGTTGGTCGAAGACGTTCGCATGTACTTCATCAAACGGATACTGATACATCGAGGCGAAATAATCTCCATAAGGAAGTTTCGCCGGTCCTTTCCCGTCCTTGCCCGGCCGATAAAAGAGTTTAATCACCACCCACAGAACTATGGAAGGCGGAAGGCAAGCGATCCGCAACAGCCACGCCGGCAACTTCGATGTGACTGCTTTGCGCAATGGGGCGACGTACCGGGCGATCCATTCATTCCCCTCGAACCCGTAAACCCAGAACGCTACCCGTCCGCCATCCCGCACACGCGATACGAGACTCGCAAAACCCGCCGCCGGCTCCGGTAGATGATGTAAGACCCCGACGGAAAATGCCAGATCAAATTCTGCCTGTACGGGCGGGCTCAAAAGATCGCCGATCACTACGTGCGCATTGGAAAACCGCCGTGTGTGCGCGAAAGCCACGAAGGCGCTTTCACCGAGGTCCATCGATACAATCGCTTTCGCTCCCCGCGCCGCTATGATCGCCGTGTGCCGCCCCTTGCCGCACCCCCCCTCAAACACAACTTGCCCCGCGAAGTCCGCGGCCGTCAGAGGAGCCAGCCAGTCAAAGAACTCTTTTTCATAGTAATCGCGGAGATCGTTCCAGTGCGTCCACTCCTCCGCGAACCGCGATGCCGTCTCCAGTTTTATGGCTGCTAGATTCGCCGGGAGCAGAATCGGCACGCCATTTCGAATCGGGAAGCTGGAGCCGCAGCCTCGGCATGTGAGTCCACCGGCCATTACATGGCCGTCTTCTGCTTCCCTCGGCGTGCTACCGCTCAAAATCAGTTCGGCGCCGCAATTGGGGCACTGGAGAAAACTTAGAGCTTCGGGTCGCATGCAACTCCTGAAAACCATATTACACCAGCATCGCGAGGGCGGCACCCTTTGCCACTTCCTCCGGCCAATTCACCAAACAAGGTCGCCCCGCGCTGCGGCAACTCGTATTCAGTGGGCCAGTTTTGAGATTCGGAATTTTGGGCAGAATGGCAGATCTCGGAACCGCAAACAGGTTACGTCGGAAACGCGTGTGCTATGATTCGTGCGCGAATTGCGGAGGCGAAAGGGGCCCGGTGGTCCTCGTGGCCTTCAAAGCCATTGCCCGTGTCCTTCGCGGGCTCGGGGGTGGGTTCGACTCCCACACGCTTCCGCCATCACAGTGATATAAACAGTTTACGCACCGGATTATGTGCCTATTGGCCTCTCGCGCGTCGTAGATGGAGGCACGCTCGGGCCAAATGAATGCGTGGGCGTCTGACCTACTATCTATGTTAGAATGCGGAATCTATTCGGGAGGTATATATGACACTGGATTTTCCGATTGTCCCAGTAAAGCTCATTCTTGGCAGGGAAAAAGAGAAAGAGCCGGTTGCGGCTCCAGCGTCTTCTACGTTGGTTTTCGACGGTAGGGATGCGGCAATCTTCTGCCTAAGCATCGCACTCATATTTACCGTGCTTGCAGTGATTTTCTTGGCTGCCCGTCGCTAGACGGTTGCCTCGTTAAAATTTACATTAATGGATAAGAAAAAGATCTTGCCCACGATTTTGGTCGCATCGCTTACAACCGAGGCGCTCCTAGTTCTGCGCCACCCTGACGCCCTTGGGCCCGAACCCCACACAGAACTTGAATTCCCGGTACGCCCCTCTGCAACGACAGTATCGGTGGTATCCGCAAGCGGCGGGTCGAACGTTTCGGCGAAACTGGAGATATGGAACTCAAAAATCCGGTCATAACCTTCCCCGGATTTACTCTCACAGAGGTGATAGCTGAAGCGGCAGGGTCTGCCCCTCAGTAGGCTGGTCCCGGCGCGCCATGATAGAATCTGCCGTGAGAGCGGTTGGGCACCTTGCCGGGATTAACTGCCGCTTCCGCGCCGTTAAACGTTCGATGATCCGGCCGTCTGCCAAGCGCCGCACAACGGCCCCCACATCTCGTGTGGAAAGGAAATCGGCGGGTTCGACCCAACTGCTCTTTGCCTAATCCTTGGGCACGCTCAAAACGGCGATGCGCCTCTGACCTAGGTTGAACGTTGTGAGCAAAGTCCCGGCGAAGGCGCGCTTTTTCCCTCCTTGCGCAACCAACCTCCATCGCGAACCCTTGGTCATCTTTCCGCCCTTCAAGACCTTTTGACCCAAGACCCATGTGTAACTCGGCATATTCGGATGTGCTTCATGGAATGGATTTGCCCGCGCATTTTACCAGTCAGCGCATCCGTCCTCAAGGCAGGAATCCAGATTGCACAAGAGAGTTTCTGTACAAGGAGATTGACCCCTTGCATCCGAGAGAGGTCGTCAATTCCGGGGAGCCTGCCAAACCTCCGATTCGAACGCACGGCGAATCAAAGGTTTGCCCGTACTGCGGTGTGCAGTCACAGTACCGGCGCGCCGACCTCAAATTTGACCCCGAGTGCCCACGTTGACCAAGTGCAGCCGGGCAGGGTTCAGCGTGGTTCCGGCGCGTGCTAGACTTCCAGAATGACCGGCCCGCACGTACCTTGGAGGACGGCACTCCGTCCAATCGAGCATTGGTTAGTCCGGCTACTGCCAGCAAGAATCTTCCGTCGTTTCTACTCCGCAAAAGATTTTGAGCGTGACATCATTCTGTCGCTGCACCCGCAGGAACCACCCAGAGTCCATCTACCCGGCAATTTCAAGCCAGCGTTCCTTGGGCTTTGCATAGTTGTAAGAAACGCGTCGCCTTTTCTTGATGCACGCATTGTGTCCTACAGCCTTATGCTTACATCAGCAGACTATTGGGGAAGCCAAGGTGGACAGTTTGGAGATGTCGATGACTGGACATTGCGCGCTTTGTCTCGGGGTGAGGAATGCTACTTACATCCTCAGCTCTTCTTGACTGAGTGCCAGCTACGGATAGCACGAGCAGTTGTTAAGAAGACGGCGATACTTGAGGCGTTTCTTGTAGTCTGGATGGAAACCGATATTGGGAGGTTAAGCGTTCATACTGGATTCAACATTGGGTCTCACCTAGTTGCATGCCCGTGATTGGTTGCAAGGCGGATGTTCCATTGGGTACCAGTTGGCCGCTGCGTGTGGGCGCAACGCCGCCAGCGCAAAGGGCTTATGAAATGACTTGCACTTTCGACTCCCACACGCTTCCGCCAAGTCTCCTTTTCACTGAGCACGGTATCGGTTCATGGCGCGCAGAAGAAAAAAGAAAATGTTTACTGCCGGCAGCGAGGCGCGGCGGATCGCCCGGGAGAAGGCGGGGTCGCCGCCGGCAGAACGCATCATCGCGGACAAGCGGCGGAAGCCACCCAAACACAAAAAGAGAATCATCGAAGCGGAGCTTTTTTAGGCGGCGCTGAGGTTCCGACGGAACCTAGTTCTTGGAGCTTCAACCGGGTTTGTGGTCGGGCACGGCTTCGTTCGGCAGGAAAACAGCAGCCGGCGGACGGCCCTGCCGCGATGCAAGTTCCGAAGCAATCTGCTCGATTTCAGGCTTGCCGAAGCCCACGCAGCTCACCTTGACGGCGCCGTCTGTATCAATCAAGAAGAATGTCGGAACGTTGGTGAGGCCGTACTGGTTGGAGACAGAATAGCCCTCTTCATCGAGCAGGGCGGGGAAAGTAACGCCGTATTCGGCGCAGAATTCTTTGGTGTCGCGCGCGTCGTCCTGGGAAATGCCCCAAAAGGCGGCGTTCTTGCCGCCGTAGGTCTTGAAAAGGCGCTGGAGAAACGGGAAGGTGAACTGGCAGACCGGGCAGGAGATCTTGAAGAACGCCGCGACGACGGGCCCTTTCTGCAGGGCGTCCTTCAGTGAGAATGCCTGGCCGTTGGCGTCGCGGAGAGAGAAAAGCGGCGCCTTCTGACCGGTTAGAACCTTGGTCATCGTTTTAATCCCCAACACACGCCGCAGGATCCACAGCAGCTTCACGGAAAAAGTTTAGCGCACTTTGGCGCGACGGCCAAATCGTCCCGGCGGAAATCGCACCGCCTCAATGGATTTGACGGGTCTTGCGCTGCATGTAGTCCATCAGCAGGTACTGGCCGAGCGTGTAGGGGGTGGTGAAATAGGCCTTGCCGCGGCACATCTCCGTGACCTTCTGCACGAAATGGACGAGGCTGTAATCGGTGGCCAGCATGAAGGTATTGATCAAGATGCCGGCGCGCTTGCACTTGCCGACTTCCTCGAGCGTCTGCGTGACCACGAAGGGATCGAGCCCGAAAGCGTTCTTGTAGATGCGCCCGTCTTCGAGTGTGAGCGCCGAGGGCTTGCCGTCGGTGATCATCACGATCTGGCGCATGTCTTTCTTCTGCCGCTGCAGAATCCGCTGCGCCATGCGCAGGCCCTCGCGCGTATTGGTGTAGTACGGGCCGACCTGCACGCGGGCGAGGTCGCCGATGGGGACCTCCTCGGCGGTGTCGTGGAACAGAACCAGGTGCAGCGAATCGCCGGGGTATTGCGTGCGGATCAAATGGGAAAGCGCGAGAGCCACTTTTTTCGCGGGCGTAAAACGGTCTTCGCCGTAGAGAATCATGCTGTGGCTGCAATCCAGCATCAGGACGGTCGCGCAGGAACTCTGGTATTCGCACTGATGGACCATCAAGTCGGGATAATCGAGCGCGATGGGCACTTTGACGCCTTCGCGGCGCACGGCGTTGAACAGCGTGGCGCTCAAGTCCAGGTTCAGCGTGTCGCCGAATTCGTATTGCCGCGAGACGCCGCCGGATTCCACTCCTGTAGCGAGGTCGCGCGTGTCGTGGCGCCCGAAGCTGCTTTTGCCGAGCGAGGCCAGCAAATCCTTCAGCGTCTTGAAGCCGAGGAAGTCGAGCGCCTTATCGGTGATTTCAAAGCGCGCGTGCGTTTCGCGGTCGTTTGGCCCGCCCAAGCGGCCGCGCGGGGTCTGCTCCGGCGGCGGAGTAACCTGCGGCGGCTGCGGCGATATGTAGCCTTCCTGAGTGAGCCGCTCGACGAGCTGGTCGATCAGATCGCGCACCTGCTGATTGCTAAGCGCATCGGGGTTTTGCAGCAGTTCCTTCATTTCTTCGGAGAGCTGGTCATCGGAGAGGAGATCGCCTTCCTGCAAAGCCCGAAGGATCGCCTGGCGCAGGTTCTCCATCGAGCGCTCCGGGTCCATTTCCGAAATCCCGTAGAACTGCGATTCGAAGCCGCTCTGCAGAAGAAAATCGGAAAGGCGCTTCATCAATTCCTGCAGGTCCACGGAGTCGGCGGGCTCCCCGGTATAGCGGCCGTAACGGATGTACTTCATGAAGTGCCCGTTTCCTCTCAGTTGTACTGCCGCCTTGGACGGCTCTGCGGTTCGCGCGGCTCGGCCGGACGCGGGCGCTCGGCGTGGAAGCCGCGTTCTTCATTGCGGCTGATGCGCCGGTGCGCCCACAGCCCTTCGAGGATGAATTCCGCCGCGGACGTGGCCAGCGCGCGGTTGGAGTTGCCGTTCACGCCGAGGCGTCCGATGTGCTCCATCAATCCTTGAATGCGCTCCAGCTGGCGGAAGGTTTCCTCCGCCGAAGCCATCTCGGGAAGTTTCAGCTCGCCGCCCATCTCGAACCACTGCACCACCGGCTGGAGGTTCGCTTCGCCCACATACTTGCTGAAGACTTTGCCGACGGCCGCGCGAATCAACTCCCGCGCGATCGTGCCGGCGCCTTTGAGTTCGCCCTCGTATTCCAGCTCGATCTTGCCGGTCATCGCGGGGATGGCGGCATAGACGTCGGCGACGCGCGCGACGGCCGCTTTTTCCTTGTTGCGGGCGGCGCGCTGCTCGGCGTTGCTCACCACGTTTTCGAGGCAGGAAATCGGAAGACGCTGGCTGACGCCCGAGCGGCGGTCCACGCGCTTGTCGTCGCGCGCCTGGAAAGCGATTTCCTCGATGAGTTCGCGGAGGAACGGAGGAATTTCCAGCGCGCGGCCCGAGCTGCGTTTGGCCCAGGCTTCTTGCGCGGTGATGGCCATGCCCTCTTCCACCGTGGCCGGATAGTGCGTGCGGATTTCCGAGCCGACGCGGTCTTTCAGGGGCGTAATGATTTTTCCGCGCGCCGTATAGTCTTCCGGGTTCGCGGTGAACACCAGAAGGACGTCGAGCGGCAGCCGCACCGGGTAGCCCTTAATCTGAACGTCGCCCTCCTGCATGATGTTGAAGAGCCCGACCTGGATTTTTCCGGCGAGGTCGGGCAGCTCGTTGATGGCGAAGATGCCGCGGTTGGCGCGCGGCAGCAGGCCGTAGTGGATGGTCAATTCGTCGGAGAGGTTGCGGCCGGAGCGCGCGGCTTTGATGGGGTCAATGTCGCCGATCATGTCGGCGATGGTGACGTCGGGCGTGGCCAGCTTTTCGACGTAGCGCAATTCGCGCGGGAGCCAGGCGATGGGCGTGGCGTCGCCTTTTTCCGCGATAAGCTCGCGGCAGGAGCGGCAGATGGGGCGGAAGGGCGAATCGTTGATCTCGCAGCCGGCCACGACGGGGATCTCCGCATCGAGAAGTTGCGTCAGGCCCCGCAGGATGCGGCTCTTGGCCTGGCCGCGCAGGCCCAGCAGGATGAAATTGTGCCGCGCCAGTATGGCGTTGACGATTTGCGGGATGACCGTGTCGTCGTAGCCGTGCACGCCGGGGAACAACTGCTCGCCGGTTTCGATGGCGCGAAGCAGGTTCTGCCGCATCTCATCTTTGACAGTGCGCCCGGCGCGGCGAGCGTCGAAGCCGGAGCTTTTTTGCAACTCGCCGAGTGTTTCCGCTTTTCGTGCCGTTCCCGCCATGGTCATCGTGCCCCCAGGTCGCGCCGCCATCCCAGGTTCTTGCAGCGCTCCTCCATTATAAACGATTGTGCGTCCATGTAGCGCCGCGTGTAGCGCCGGCCTTCTGGCCGGCACGGCTCCGCGTAAGCGACCCCAGATTCCGGGGGAGTATCCTGAAGGGGCCGGGGAGATTTAGACTGTCCGACGGGGTAAACAATCGTGGCCAGCAGGAACACAGCGGTAAATCAATGCAGCAAGCCGACAGGGTGGCTGGGCCGATTCACTTTGTGGCGAATGAATTCGAGCCATTCCAAGCTGACGGACTGGGGCTTAAAGCGGGTCTCGATAGGGAACCACCACACGATCCTCGATGTAGGCTGCGGTGGCGGCAGGACCGTCTGCAAGTTGGCGGCCATCGCCACGCAGGGGAAAGTCTACGGCATCGATTATTCCGGCGAGAGCGTCGCCGCGACAAAAAGAACGAATGCACAATGGATAGGTCTCGGCCGCGCCGAGGTCCGGCACGGCTCGGTGTCTCAGTTGCCGTTTCCGGAGGGCATGTTCGATCTCGTCACGGCCGTGGAAACGCACTTCTGGTGGCCCCATTTGCCCGGTGACATGCGCGAGGTCTTCAGAGTCCTGAAGCCCGGCGGCACGCTCCTCCTCATCGCGGAAATCTATAAAGGAGCGAATACCCTCGCTGCAAAGCTCGCCGAAAAATACGCTTCGCGAACAGGCATGACGCTCCTGAGCGTTGATGAGCATCGCCAACTCTTCACCAACGCCGGTTACTCGGGTGTTCAGGTCATCGAGGAACGCGGCAAAGGGTGGATTTGTGGCCTCGGCAGAAAACCGATCGCCAACCCCTGATTAGCTCCGACATGAATTCAGCAGTATCAGGGTCAGGTGTAAGAGGCTGTGCCGATCGAAGATTCCGGCCTTGTCGGAAAGGGGCCGGCACGGCTCGGAAGTCATTTCCCCAGTTGGGCGCTTTCGAAGTGATAATCGGGGATTGAGGTAATGGAGTTTCAACCCCGCTGCCATTGCGCGAAGATCTGCTTGATTTCTCTCTCGGCAGCTTCCGCGCCCTCTTCCGGACTCAGCGCGCCCTTCGCTACTTCGGCAAATACGCGAGGAATGACAAACGTGCTTGTTACCTCATCAATGGCCGCACTTGAATAGCCGGGGTAGCCGATGCTCTTCGTCCAAAGCAAGGTGTCGCGCAAAACAGCATACTTCCCTTTCGGCGCCGCGCTTGGATCTCCGTTCAACTGATTCAGCAGGTCCGGCACCGTTTTCGGAAACGAGGGAAAATTGCAGAACTGGCTGGCCCGAAATGCTTCTAGGAAGCGGCCGATCAGGTCGATCAGGAACTGTTTCGCACCCTCTTTGTTTTCGGCAAAGCTCCAGATTACATAGCACTGAGTCACATGGGGAGGAGACAGGGTGTCAGCGGGGCCTTTCAGGGCGGGACTGAGCATGATGCGGGCCGAAGTCTCGGGGTTCCTGTGTTCCGCCTCCCGGGAAATTGAGATTGCGTTGATCGTGCAGGAGATTCTTGCTGCCAGCAGGGCTTTGTCATTGGAATCAGATTTCCAGGCGAGCATCTCCGGCGTTTCGGTTTCTTGATAAAGAGCCTTCACAAATCTGAGCGCTTCAACGGTATTTCTGGATCGCACGGCAACGCGGCCTTCTTCGTCCTGGAGTCTGCCGCCAAAGGACCAAAGAATTGAGCGCAAAGCAATGTTGCTATCCATCTCTCCAGCCAGGCCAAAGCCGCAAGGAATTCCGCGCGTCCGCCGGATTCTTGCGCCGACGCGCAGCAGCGTCTCGTAATCAATTGGGCCCAGGGGGAGTCCTGCTTCCGACCAGATGTCTTTCAACCAATTAAAGGGAGCGGGAATATAGGAATCCGAAAAGGCAAAGTATTTCTTTGTCCGTGGATTATAGGTGGATCTGTGCGCCAGCTCGATGGTCTCTCCCCAGTTGTGGCGCAGATCAAGATAAATTTCCCGGTGGTCGATGACGTCGTTTTCATGCGCCGCCGGGGGAGACAGGAACATCACCAGATCGTGCCCCTTATGCACCGCCGCCTCTGCCGCAGCACGGTGACGGATCTTCTCCCGAGAGACGTGGTCCACAATCACCTTGGTATCGTATTTGTGACCCCAATCGCGGGCAAATACTTCGCTGAACCATTTGTCGTAGCCTGGGATGAAATGCTTCCATTGCAGAACGCGCAGCTTCTTTTGCGAGGCCTGGGCGCGCTCGGGAAACACGAAGAATGGTCCTCCAGCGGCGGTGAGGAGTCCCATTCTCGCGGCCGCCTTGAGAAAGACACGGCGTGAAACATTCTTCTTCTTGGTGATCCGCATGTGTCTCCAGCTATAAGTAACACCCGCAAAAAACAACCCTAGCCATTTTTCTTGGCTAGGGTTGCTTGACGACGCTTAACCGGAGTTAGTTTTCCGTGTTCGTTGTTCCTGGGCAGAAATCTCCGGTGTTCTTGAGGCAATTGAAATTTGCCAGCACTTCAGGGGATACCGGCGTGCCGTCAGCCCGCTTCACCGTCACCAGGAAGGCATCCTTTGCAATGGCCCCCGACCGGGGGTCAGGAATGACCGGTCAAACCACATACCTGGGGTCACCAGGCCCCGCATGGGGATCGTCCGGCAGCTCCAACAGTTGCACGAATCCCGCGTTTATCAACTGCTGAATCTGGTCCAGAGTCTTAAAGACGGGCGTACCATCCAGAGTGGCACCATTCTTGGCCGCCAGAGCCGCCAACGCTTGCTGGCCCGCGGGCGTTTGAATTTCGGGTGTAAAGACCACCATTTCAATCAGCCAGAGCCCCAGCAGATTCCCGCAAAAGTAGGTATCTTTGGTTTCAAACAGATTGTCCTGCCGCCGGTTCCCAGGAGGCGGCGCAAGCACGACGCAGGTGGCAGCCGCCGGATTGGGAGTGCCATCAGGAAGTTTTAATTGCGTTCCCACGGGACAGGAATCAAATCGCATGATTCCGCCCTTGCGCTGCTTCGGAAATATAAACGCCCTGAACTGGTTGGCTATCGTGTGCGCCCGGGCACCCGCGGCGTCCTGGGTAAAGAAGGTCTGATCCGGAATGGGGGCCATAATGCTGTAATAGATGAGGTTCCCATCCTTATCAAACCCGCCGGTCGTTTGGGTTACGCGGACGCCGCCATTCGCTCCCCCGCGAGTTGGGTCCGTATTGGTGTTGTCCTCGATCCAGTTGTATGCACCGCCCCAATCCGGGGGATTGGTACCGAATTCGGCGCCCGTTTTAGTGCCTGCGCTGAACCCGACACGAGAGTCCGCCCCTAGACTCTCGAGCTTGGCGAAATCCATCCCGTTCTTGGCATAGAAATCATCATTGAAATCAAAGGGTGGTGATAGCCTAATGGCAGCTCGCACGGAAGCGGGTCCCCAGCGGTGGGAAGCCGCCGCGGCCATCCCGATCACCAGCAACACGAGGCACATCCCAGTGATCCGCACCCAGCTCGTTCGTTTCGCACTCACGTTCGCACCTCCCTATCCAAAATCGTCATCGGAAATCGTTGGTCTTCTGCTTCAAATCTTCTTCACTCTCGAGCGATCAACCCAGGAGATGGATTCGGCAATCCACTCCGCATGGGCCAATCCCGGGCAAGCGGCCCAAAGACAAAGCGGTTCGTTTCCATAGCGGAGGTTGCCGATGTGCTGCGACTTGTCTTTATCGAGTTCCGGGTTCGGATTGGTGAAGCCAAGTTTCCTCCGGAGCAGCTCGATGTCTTCCGAATTTCCGGTCAGAAATGTCCAGCCGGGGCGAACACCGCGCGCCTTGGCATACTCCTTGAGCACGCCCGGGGAATCTTCTTCAGGCTTCAGCGTGATCGAGTACATGAAGATGTCGCGGCCGACTCTGTCCCCCAGAAGCTTTTGCACGCTTACCAGATTCGACGTGATTCCAGGGCAGACGCCCTCGCACCGCGTGTAAGTGAAATTGATGGTGACAATTTTACCTTTGATTAGGTCGTCGTAAAACCGCACCTTCTTACCGTCCTGCGTCAGCAGCGGAACGTTGGGAAGGAAACGCTTGCGCACTCGCTCCCGCGCCGCCGCCATTCCTTCATCCGCCACGCGGCCCAGCTTGGCTCCTGTCCAGGCACTGAAGTGCGGCCCAAACAATGAGGCCCCTAGCAACTCTCTTCGATTCGTCGTATGCATCCCTCAAGTCCTCCGTGCCCGCAAGCGCCGTTGCCCCCCTTCTTAGGGAGTAATGTTCGTATCGCCATCCGGCTCGATATCCCACCGCAGCATCATCGCGTGGTCCTCGTGAATCATGTTGTGACAGTGCAGAGGATAGCGCCCGGTGAAGTCCCGGAAGCGGAAGAAGAGTTCGACACGCTCGTTCTGACGCAGCCGCGTGACGTCCTTCCGGGAGACTTCCACCGTCGGAGGCGGCACGCGGTTGCGCGTCAGAATCTGGTGCTCTTCCAGGTGAATGTGGATGGGATGCTGCCAATCGCCGGAAAAGTTCCCCAGCACCCAGTGCTCGGCGGTGTTTTGCTTCACGCGGAAGCGAGTCCGGTTGCAATCCATGAATGTCCCGTTGATGGACCACTCCCCGTTCAACCGATCGAACCTAAACGTTCGCACGACGGCCGGTTCTACTGCCGTATCGGGTAAGTCGTAGAACTTTGTGATCCGTGCGGGGTCATCGCTCTGGTCCTGCACCGCGGGGAGCACCACGTCAAAGCGCATTACCAGGTTTCCGGTGCCTGCCGGAAGGATATCATCCGGCGCTGGGACCGGACCTCTGCCGTCAAGCTGTTTCAGCCGGTTCTCCAAGTAGATGGATCTGCCCGCAAACTGGCTGAAGTCAACAATCACGTCCATCCGTTCGGCCACCCCGATGCGAACACTTTCCACCTGGACAGGCTTCGGCAGGAGATTGCCGTCGTTGGCGATCTGCCAGTATAGGTTGTGCGCGGCGGAATTTCCCGGATCTGTCAGGAAAAACTCTTGGAAGCGTGACGGGCCCACATTCAGCCAGCGGAAGCGGTAGCGCCGAGGATGAACCTGGAAGAACGGCTGAATCTTGCCGTTCACCATGAAACGATCGCCGAGGATCCCGTCAATATTGAACAGGTCGAAGAACAACCGGCCGTCTTCGTCGAATACCTTGTCGGCGAAAACCATCGGCACATCGAATTCCGGAAAGCTTGGGAGATGGAAACCTGTCGTTTCATTTCCAGTGTCGAACTCGTTGAAAAGCAGGTAAAACCCCAATAACCCCTTGTAGGTATTCTGTGACGTAAAGTCCACGCGGTGGTCGTGATACCAGAGCGTGCTTAACGATTCCCTGATGTCCCCGGTGCCTGGGTGCGTGGAAAGGATTCCCGCTAGAACGTTTGGGTAATGCTGGTCATAGAATTGTCCGATCTCGAAAAAATCGCAAGGGAAACCGTCGCTCTCTGACGGTGTATGCCCGTTGTGCAGGTGTGTGGTCACAGAATCCAACCCAAATCCGCCGTTATCCGGCGGGAGCTCGTTGAAGTTGCGCACCAGGATCGGTTCGCCATATCTCGCGACGTATGTGGGACCCGGTGACATCCCGTCAAAGCCCCAAAGGGCTTGCTCGGGCAGTTCCGGGTGAACTCGCGACGGAGCCACGTGTTGCCGAACTTTATAGAATTTCTTGGGAGGAAACACATTCAATGCCTGATGGGGGCGTGTTCGGCCCTCGTGCGGCAGGGGGGTGACCGACGGGGCAGGCTGCAGGACTCCCACGGCCTCTTTCACGGGAATGATGTGGAGAGGCTCGATGAACGGCGTCACGGGAGGGCTCGCCGCCTGCTCCAGTGGGGCGGGCGACTTTGCACGCGCGCTCAGTCCTCCTTTGCTTATCAGGTAGCCCGCGCCGGTCAACAGCCCCGCCTTCATGAGGTCTCGACGGCTTAATTGCGCTGCGACCAACTCGCGGCGGTTCTTTGCCGCGGCGGCCATTTCCTTGTACTTGGTTCGCGAGACCCTTTGGCCAAAGACGTTGAAATACATAGTTCCCTCCGCCCGAGCCTCGACCGGCACGGTTCGCCCGCCGCCGCTCACGGTTAACTCAGCTGTTCCGTGTAATGGCCTAGTTAAACGTGGCCTTCTGTACGTTCTTGCAGCCCCCCGCGCCGCATCCGAAGTTGAAGCTGCCAGTCTGCTGATTGATCATCCCAAGAATCGGAGGACCATGGTGGCGAATGATCACGGTGACGGTGTCTGTGCGGGGTTGATCAAACGAGCCGTCGCCGTTGCTGAGCACCACGGAGCCATCCACGGGACCAACGGGGCCAGTGGAGGCATGTCCGGCAAAACTTGCCGTTCCGTCGCCGCCGGCGATACCTCCGGTGGCATTGAAGATCAGCGATTCATCCGGGATCACCCACCAGACGCTATACGCATCGCCTGGCACCAAGCCGGACGTGTGGATCACGCAGGTGATCCCGTTGTTGTTGCGCACGAGCTGGGCAGAGCCGACGTTGACGGGACTGGCGGCAATGGTCTTAACCGAAGCGAAATCGTGGTCGGCTGCATTCGGGTCCTGCGCGCTCAGCAAAGTCGCAACTGCAAGCGACAAGCCGACTGAGACGGCTAAGACAGCTCCTCCTAGAATTAATCGCTTAGATTTCTTCATAGAAAAATCTCCTTTTGGGGACCCAGGTTGCAAAGAGGAGCGGCGCTCCAGGAATCGACCACCAGCAGCGTTCCAGTTGTGGCGGGTCGAGGAAGACTGGGACTCCCCGCGTTTGGCCGGGACGTTACCCTCGCCCTATTCCTTTGTCAAGGAAATTCCAATGGCCTTCGGGGCCGTGTTCCAACCTTCGCTCTTCGCGGGTTTCCTTTTGCACCGCTAAAGGGGCCTTTTCACCACCGAAGCTGCCCCTGTCTCGCCGGAGGCGGCTAACCGCAGACGTAGTCTAAGAATTCCATTGACTTTGGCTATTCTTTTATGGTACAATTAGAGTTTGAGAATCGCTGAAAGGAGACTGAGGCCCTGCTACTGAGGATCGCACCCCGTTTCAAAACCTCCCCAGACACCGCTTCACGCTCAGACATCCCTAGAGGTCGAAGCGCCCCAGCACAGCAAGAAAATGACTAAGCTCTTTAGTTTCACACTCTTATCAAAAAAACGCGTCTGCAAACCATTTAGAATCACACTCTTGCAAAAACAAAGGACTTAAAGTGCCCTGTTTTCACACTCTTACAAAAAACATACGGGGGGAGGGGGCGCCTTGGGGTTTCCCTTCCGGTCGTCGCCTTTTTTCTTGGCCACCGCGATCCCGCTGGAAAGAATCTCGCGCGCTTCTCCGGTTCGGGCAAGCTTCGCCAGCAACTGGCCGAAATGGAAGTAGCCGGCGACGTAGTCGGGATGGGAGGCGAGGAGTTTGCGGAAATGCTCTTCGGCGGCCGCCGCGTCGCCCGAGTTGACACATTCCATCGCCAGGCCGTAGCGCGAAAAGGCGTCGCCGGGCTTGGCGGCGACGAACTCTTCGAGTTTCTGGCGGCGCGTCTTGGCCGGTTGGGACATGAATCGAACGGGCGTATTATAGCGGGCTGCGTGTTGAATGCAAAACAAGCCCGAGAATTTTCTCAAAGAGAATTCAACGAGGGCACGGAGGTACAGCGAATATAGAAGCGATGATGAAGCGTTTCCGGAGAGCTGAAGAAAGAACGAAGGCGGCAACGACGAAGGTCGAGACTCAGGGTAAACCCGCGAGCGAGGCCAGGGCCGAGATGACCGAGGTCGTGCTCCCGCAGGACTCGAACCCGCTGGGATACATTCTCGGCGGGCGCGTGATGCACCTTGTGGACATCGCCGCGGCGATTGCCGCGCACCGTCACAGCAACAGCTACGTGGTGACGGCTTCGGTGGACTACCTGGATTTTCGCAACCCGGTGCGCATCGGCGACCTGATTATTCTGAAATCGCAGGTGAACCGTGTGTTCAACACCTCCATGGAAGTCGGCGTGAAAGTCTTCTCGGAAAATGTCTTGACGGGGGAGCGAAAGCACACCACCAGCGCCTACGTGACGTTTGTGGCCATTGATGAAAAAACCGGGAAGCGCAAAGCGGCCCCTCAGTTGTTGGTGCGGACAGCGGAAGAGAAACGCCGCTATCGCGAAGCCCTCGGGCGGCGGAAGATCCGTCTGGCGCACCGTTACAAGCAGAGCTTCCAGAACACTTCGTTTTAGGATGGGAGGAAATGTCCAACGGCCTTATCGCGAAGCAGATGCCAGAGCCATCCAGGCAACAAGCGCGGAGTATTTCTCATCCTGGCGCCAGGGCGAGCCGACAATTTTTCCCATTTCATGCAAGCGCTTTTGCAGTTGCCCGGCAGGGATGCGCAGCGCAGCTTCGGCGCGCGCGAAGAGTTCGCGTTCTTTGACGCCAGTGACCGTCAGGCCGCAGCGTTCGCTGGCCTGCGCGAGGGCCTGACGAAAAAGCTCGCCTTCGGCAGTGTGAAGGAGCGGATGCGACGCAAGGATCGTTTCGAAATCGGGCAACGGGCGGCCGAAGCTGAGAACTAGCCCCGCGCCTGCTACTTCGTGATCTCTTGCTTTCCATTCGCGCAGCAGCGCCCTTAGGGATTGCTCAGCAAGCTGCTTTGCTGTGTCGGCGCAGCGTTGGACGTGCTTCGCCGCCGCTTCCCCGCCAAGCTCCCGAGCCGCATGGTAAGGCTGCTTGGAGCCCGGAATGGCGGGGTCAATGAGTTCGATGTGCGTGCGCACGACGACTGTCGGCGCGCGCAGCGGCCCCGCGAGCATTACAAGCGCAGCCCAGCCGGAATGCGCGCGGAAACCCACGGCCGCCGGAATCTTTCGAGCCGGCCGAGGGTTCCTGCTCTCGCGTTTTGTCTGGCTTTTCATTTGCGCTTCCGAAAAAAAATTGCGGCGGCGCTCAGGTCAGCGCGCCAACCCAAATGGGGGCGGAGGTTGGCTGAGGGCTTCCGCCGGAAGGTTCTTCGGAAATGGCCAGCGCGGCGGTTAGGTCCATCTCCGCAGGCATCGCCGGGACCATGAGCATTACTTTTCCCGAGGCATCGGGCCGGAACATTGCGACGCTCATGGGTTTTGCGTTTTTGTCTTTCATCACCAGCCAGAGCTGGTAGGTGCGATTGGACGCGGGCATCGGCACGCTTCCGGCATACAGAATGATTCCCAGCTTGGGGTGGCAAAAGGCATGCACCTGAGGACCGATTTTGGCCTGCAGAGTGACGAGTCTCGAAGCCGGGTCAGACAGGATGAGATTGGTGCGCTCGGCAACGGCTCTTTCTTCCGCGAGCTTCTGCCGCTGGCCCTCGCCTGCCTTCAAGCGCGCCGTCAATTCCGCGAGCTGGTTCTGCATGCGATGCGCCTGCCACAACGAGAAAACGGCAAAGGCGATCAGGGCGGCCGCTCCAACCCAGGCCCAGATGGGAAACCACGCGCGGGGCTGGCGGGATTCGGGGACGCGCACAGCGCTGAGAAGATTGCGGCGGAGCGATTCCGGGGGCTCGGCATCGGGCGCGAGATAAGCAAGCTGGGCGACGAGCCAACGAGCTTCTGCGACGGCCCGAACGCACACGGGGCACGCGGAAGCGAGATGCGCTTCGAGCGCCGCGCGCTCTTCGCCTTCGAGGACGCCTAGCGCGTAGGATTCGTACTGCTCCTTGAACTGGGCGCAGTCGCTCATGATGCCGCCTGCAATCCTTCCTTCAGCCGCAACAGTCCGCTGCGGATCCAACTCTTCACGGTGCCGAGAGGCTCGCTGAGGGCCTCGGCGATCTCGCTGTGGGACATTCCCTCGAAGAAGGCCAGCTCGATGGCCCTCTGTTGCGGCGCGGGAAGCGCGCGGACGCATGCGCGGACACGCGCAGCACGCCGCTCGCGGTCTATGTGAGCTTCGAGGTTCGGCGCGCAAACAGCTAGATGCAGGTCGTCGAGAGTGTCCTCACGCCGGCGCTGCTTCTCGCGCTTCAAGCGCAGCTGATCGAGCGCACGGTTGCGGGCGAGGGTCAGCAGCCAGGGCTGGAGTGGCCCGCGCGCGGCTTGATATTGATGAGCGTTGCACCAGAGCTGCAGAAAGATGTCCTGAACGATCTCTTCGGCCGAGGCGGCCTGCTGCAGAATGCGCAAGACGAGGGAATAGACGACGCGCGCGTGGCGCTCATACAGGGTCTCGAGGGCGCGCGGATCTTTCTGGATAAGCCGCTCCATCAGCGCCGCATCGGCAGACGGTTCGCCCGCGCGGAACTGTTCGAGAGCAGCGAGGAACAGGGCACCTAGCATACTCGATTCCTCAAATGTATACGGCGCCGCACGGACACCAGATGAGTCCGCCGGAAAAGGCCTTCATCCTTTAGCCGGGCACGCATCACGCCCCGGCCGATGCCAGATAATCCCGCGCCTGGTGCGCCGTGCGCAAGGCCAAATCAACGCAGGCGCCCACGGAGGGTCCTTCAAAATAATTTCCGGCCAGAAACAGCCCTGGAAAATCAGCGTAGAGCCTGCGCAGGGAATCCATCCGCTGCGAATGCCCCAGATTGTATTGCGGCAGGGCGCGGCGGTGGCGCGTGATGACGCATTGCTCTGGCTGCCCCTGGATCGAGAGAATCGGGCCGAGTTCCTGCGCGGCAAAATTCTTGATGGCCTCGTCATCCAGGTCGAGGAAGCCGGGATTGGTGGCGCCACCGGCAAAGCTCGTGAGTACGGCGAAGCCCTCGGGCGCGCGTCCGGGGAAAAGCGAACTGTTCCACACGGTCCCAAGAATCTGCAGCCCTTCGGCCCGGGGAACCAAGAAGCCAAAACCGGCGAGCGGGTGGCCGATTTGCTGGCGCCGATAAATCGAGGAAATAACCGCGACGGGAGCGTACTCGATCGGATGCAAGAGCGCGCCAAAACCAGGGGAAATATCTTGCAGCAGCCGGCCGGCAATGTCGGCGGGCGTGGTGATGATCACAGCGTTCGTGCGAAGAGTTGTTGCGTGGCCCGCTTGAGAGATTTGTATCGCGAACTCCTGCTTTCCGGCAGCGACATTCCTGGAAATGCTTTCGACGCGCACTCCGCAACGGAGGGCGTCGCCCAAAGACTTGGCAAGAGCGTGGATGAGCGCCTGGTTGCCGCGGCGAAAAGTGATGAGCGAGTGGTGCCGGGCGGCGGACGCCGGACGCGACTTCATCGCCCCGCGAATCACGCTGCCATGTTGCGTCTCCCACTGATGCGGGGCCGGGAAGGCGGCGCGCAGGCTCAAGCGCTCGGGGTCGCCGGCGTAAACTCCGGAGACGAATGGGCCAACCAGGCGTTCCAATAACTCCGCGGTGAATTTGCGGCGGATAAATGCGGCGACGGATTCATCCTGTTGTGGCGGGCGGGAATGGCCAAGTGCGTCGCGGATGAATTTCCATTTTGTGCGCGGGGCGAGTAAAGAGGAAAGAAGCAATTGCGGCGGCGCAAGTGGAACCGGCCGAAGCTTTCCGTTTATGAGGACGTAGCGGGGAGCGCGAGGGTCGGCAACGAGAAGTTCCGACTGGAGTCCGATGTCCTCAATCATTTCGAGCAGAGGGTCCGTGGAGAGAAAGCTTTGCGGGCCTGCCTCGAGGATGCAGGCGTCGCGAACAGCTGAGCGAATATATCCGCCGGGCTGGTCGGATTGCTCGAGCACAAGGACCGAGACACCTGCCTTGCGGAGATAGTAGGCGCAGCAGAGCCCGGAGATGCCGCCGCCTACGACCAGAACGCGGGCCGAGGGTTGTGCGGGAGCAGGCGTCACGGAGGAATGACTCAGAGGGTTTTCGAGAAGAGCGGCTTGGATTCCATCTGCTGCTTTTCCAGGTAAGCGTCGAAGAGCATGGCAACGTTGCGAATGAAAATCCGGCCAAGCATGGTGACGCGAATCTCTTCCGGCGTAACGACGGCGAGGCCGTCGGCGCAGAATTCCTCGAGGCGCGCCAGTTCGGGCGCGAAGTATTCGTCGAACGCGATGGAGAATTCACGCTCGATTTCCCGTTTGCGGATAAGCGTATGGCAAAGCAGGCGGCTGATGACGGCGCGGCGAACGAAGTCGTCGGCACTCAGCCGGTAGCCGCGCATCGTGGCCATGCCGCGCGATTCGACGCCGGCCTGATAGCGCGGAACATCGCGGTAGTTCTGCGCATAAGAGCCGGCGACGCCGCTGATGGCGCTCACGCCCATTCCGCAAAGGTCCGCGCCGGCCTTGGTGGTATAGCCCTGAAAATTGCGGTGCAGCGTGCGGTTGCGCTGCGCGACGGCTAATTCGTCGCCGGGCCGCGCAAAGTGGTCCATTCCGATATACAGATACGCGGCGTCGAGAAATTTTTCCAAGCCGGCGCGGAAGATGTGGAACTTGGCCATGCCTTCGGGGAGATGGGTCGCAAAGGCGCCTTGCTGCTTGCGGAGCCAGGGAACATGAGCATAGCTGAACATGGCGACACGGTCGGGATTGAGTCCGACGACCTGATCCACGGTGCGGGCAAAACGCTCGGGGGTCTGATAGGGCAGTCCATAGATGAGGTCCACGTTGATGCTGTCGAAGCCCAGGGCGCGCGCCACGGCGATGAGGTCGCGGGTCATCTCGAAGGGCTGGATGCGGTGGACGGCCGCCTGCACCTCGGGATGAAAGTCTTGAATGCCCATGCTCAGGCGGTTGAAGCCGAGCCGCCGCAGCGACTCGAGATGCTCGCGGGAGGTGACGCGCGGGTCCACCTCGACGCCGATCTCGGCGCCGTCCGAAATGGAAAAGCGATCGCGCGTGAAGCCGAAGAGATCTTCCATTTGCGCCGGAGACAAATACGTGGGCGTCCCGCCACCCCAATGAAACTGAACGACGGGCCGAGAACGGGAGACGCGGCGGCTGAACTGTTCGATTTCTTTCTTCAGGATTTCCAGATAGGGCGGCGCCACTTTCTTGTCTTTTTGGATGACCACGTTGCAGGCGCAGAACAAGCACAGGCTCTCGCAAAACGGAATGTGCATGTACAGTGAAACGGGCGCCCCCTTCGCATTGGAGTCAGCCAGGACTCGCTCAAAATCATCCGGGCCGAACGATTCATTCCAAACCGGCGCGGTCGGATAGCTGGTATAGCGCGGGCCGGGACGGTTGTACTTCTTCAAGAACTCTTCGCTGATAGCGAAGCGCTCGCGTTCGAGGCGAAGATGGATGTCCGCGTCCGGCATGTTTACCGCTCAGCGGCCCTTTCCTGCGCCGGCTCCCGCAGGGAGTTTCACGCTCTGAGCCGTCTCGATGAACAGTTTGGCATTTTCCACCGGGGTGTCCGGCAAAATGCCGTGGCCCAGATTGAGGATGTGCCCGGCCCCGCCGGTTTTCTCAATCGTGTCCTGGACAGCGGCACAAATGCCCTCGCCAGGACCCAGCAAGATACAAGGGTCCACATTTCCCTGGAGCGCAACGCGCGCGCCGAGTTCCCGCCGCAGTGCAGCGAGGTCCACGCGCCAGTCCACGCTAAGCACATCGGCTCCGGCCCGGGCGACTTCCGGGAGCAGATGCGTGGAATTCTTTGTGTAAAGAACCAGAGGGACGCCGCGCAAGCCCAGTTCAGCAATCAAGAGTTGGGTTGCCGGCAGCGCGAACTCCTCATAGTCGCGGCGGCTCAGCTCGCCGCACCAGGTGTCAAACAACTGCACCGCCGAAGCCCCGGCGGCAACCTGCGCCTTCAGGTAGCGCCCGGTTGCGCGCGCGATCTTCCCCAGCAACGAGCGCATCAGGCGCGGCTCCTGATAGAGAAAGCTCTTCGCGGCCGGGAAGGAGTCGCGGGAGCGGCCTTCGATCATGTAGCAGGCCAGCGTCCAGGGCGCGGCCGCGAAGCCCATCACGGGAACGTCCGGGCCGACGGCCCGGCAGATGCCGCGAATCGCGTCGGGAACGAATCGCGTTTGCTGCTCGGGATCAAAATCTTTCAGCGCCTCGACCTGCGCTGCGTTGCGAATGGGGCAGGGAAGAACAGGGCCGGAGTCATTCAGTTCGAGCGCCATGCCCATGGCTTCGGCGGGAATTAGAATGTCCGAGAAGACGATGACGACATCCACGCCCAGCCGCCGGAAGGGCTGCAGAGAAACCTCGGCGGCCAGTTCCGGAGTCTTGCAGACTTCGAGGAAAGGGTGCTTCTGCCGAAGTTCACGATATTCGGGGAGGTAGCGCCCGGCCTGGCGCATCATCCACACGGGGACGCGCTCGACGCTTTCTCCGCGGCAGGCGCGCAAAAACAGGCTCTTGCGAGTTGGTGCGGTGTGTGATGCGTTCATGGCGGCAGGAACAACTCCCATCATAGCAGAACTCTGCGGGCCAGACATGGGGCCCGCCGCCAGGCAGGTAGTGGCTGAGTTCCCGATAACCCGGCTTATCAGGCACTTGAACCTAGATGATTTTCGCTCCCTTGCAGGGAAAACTTTCGGCTGTGCCTGTTTGGAAATTCCTTCTACGATTTCTGACCATCTGCGCAGCTACCTTTGTTTTGGTGTATTTGATTCCGGAACATATTCACCGCAGGGATTTCGATAGGGCATTTTCTGCTTGGCTCCACGACCGCACGCCGCAAAATGAAGCGGTGTTGCGAAGCGAGCAGCGCGAAAACGAGATGATTAAGCTGGTCGATACTGCGGTCATCGCCTTAGTGTTCGTGACGTTGCTGTCTGGAATGTACAATGTTGGTCGCTTCGTCCTGCACAAAGTAGACCGTCAGTGACCGAACGGAAGCCCAGAAATTCAACATGTCCGGTAATCCGACTTACCGGGACTTGGGTTTTACGAACACGACGACTCTTAACGTCTTCTTGCGTCGCTTCTGCCTCTGTAAGCGTCCACTATCCGTTCGACCAGAGCAATAATAGGCAAAAGGATGGCCCCCACTTTCCCAAGAGCATACCAAGCTCCGATGAAGGCGGTGAAAGCTAGAAAAATGAAACTCAAGATGTGCGAGATAATTGAGCGAGGGTAGAAGAACCAAACGGGGAACCATGCGCAAAAAATAACAAAATATGAGAAAAAGATAGCAACAAACCACCTTCGGGGCCGCGACTTCTCTGGAATCTTATGGTAGACCTTTCCTCCACTGAGGATGAGAATTGAAGCCACTATAACGAAAACCGCTAACAAACTGAGGAATGCAATCACCAGAAGGGTTGCTTTGGATTGGTCCATTTCCCCGACTTTACGTCACCAAAACGCCCGATGTCTACGCCTCAATCCTCGAAGGTGGGTAGCCTCCACTTTTCCGGTTAGCCGACGCAATATAAAAGGGCGCCCCTTTTGGAGTAGGTTTTGAGTGTTCGCCTCACCCCCTCCAGAAAGGAGCACCCTCAATGGATAGCACGAAGTATATCGGGATGGATGTTCACAAGGAAGCGATCTCGATCGCTGTTC
>DASWCG010000112.1:0-41312 GCA_036390175.1 Candidatus Acidiferrales bacterium
ACAGTGCGCAGCGCCCGAGCTCATGGAGCGGAAGGTCAGAACAAATCTTGCTCAATCACACGGGGCAGGAGAGCAAGAACAAATCCGGCCGCCGGAGAGATGTTTTTTCTTGACTTCCCCTTTTATAGAACTTACCAGGCAAGTGAATTACATCCGAGCCGAGACTCACGGAATTTTTTCAGAAATCACTTTGCTTCTTCGGCGTTCGAACATTCCAAATCTCAATCGCTGTGTGCCACTTGCCTTCAGTCTTCTTCATCACCGTGTTGTAGTTTCCAGTGATGTGGAGCGACTTTCCCTCTGTGTCGATGCCATCGAACGTATACTCACCTGAGTCAACCAGCACATCACCAGCCCCCTCAACCCGAAGCGACTCCAATTTCATTGAACGTTTCGGAACATATTTGAAGTCTTCCGCAAAGAACTTCTTAATCGCTTCCCGCCCATGTATCGGTTCCCGTCCAGCGGGCATCAGGATTGCATCTTCAGCGTATACAGCCGCCAAGCGGTCGAAATCCGCTGCTGCGTGAGCGGCCAGCCAAGCTTGATTCATCATCTCGACGGCGGACTTGGCATCATCGGCAGCAAGCACCATTGTCGCCACAACAACTGTCACGCAGATTGGAAGAAATCGGTTCATAACGCGCCTCCCGACACCCGATTGTAACCGTGCTTGGGACACTACGATGCTGTCCTGGATGCAGATATTCCGCCGCTGAAACAGGCCCTGGGCGGTTCTATCCACTCGATGCCTGATAAACGCATTAATGGGAAACTGACCCGCTTCCGGACAGTTGGAACTGCTCGGACCAAGTGAGGTATGCTCACTCTCAACTATGGCACGATTGACTGGTCCTGAGCGCCGGCGCAAAGCGCGGCTCAGGCTTCCACAGACTGTTCGCGTGAGGCCGTCCGAGGCTCACCTGCATGACTTCGACGAAATCTTGCCGACTATGAACACTTCGCGCGACAGCGTGTATTTTGTTTCGAAGAACGCGTTCTACACGGAAGGCATGCGTCTGTTTGTCACTTATCCCTATTCCGATGGACCTGGCTCGCTCAACCGCGAATCTCTCGGTAAAGTACTCCGCATCGACGATCTCGGCAACGGCCGCCGCGGCATTGCCGTCGAGATTTTGATGCCCGTCTACCTCGGGGGCAAGGAAACCCTGAAGTGAGCCGAAAACCTTCCCTTTCGTGTGTCGGTGTTGGTTCCGGACGGGGTTGGGGTCGAATCGCGCCGTGACCCTAGCAGCCGGGTGCCCCATCTTTTCGCGCTCTATGCGAAAAGGTGGGAACTCGCTTCGCCTTCAGGCCCAAATCAGGCCTTGACATTCGGTACTGATTGTGTTATATCCATTCCAGCATCGTCGCCAGGCGTTTGCTAGTTGGAGTGGTCCTGCCAAACGTGCCGCCTCGATATGCCTCAGGGTTGACCTCTAACCGTTGATCCAAGATTCAAAACTTGGTCGTCCTGAATCTTTCTTGCGAACGTCCAAGGAGTCGGAAAATGACAAGGTGCAGCGAAATGGCGTATAACCTCTTTAGATTCACACTCTTATCCAAAAACGCGTCTGCAAACCATTTAGAATCACACTCTTGCAAAAACAAAGGACTTAAAGTCCCCTGTTTTCACACTCTTACAAAAAAAGGGTAGGGGGAGGGGGTCCGGGTCACAGGTACCGGCCAAATAATGGGCGCACATTTCCACCGGCCGCTCGGCTTCTCCCTGACGTTTTGGGGAGGGGTCTCTAGATTCCGGTTCGGACTACGAACCGGGATCCCGGCATCTCCTTTACTTCCTCTACCTCATCTATCTCCTCCCCATCCTCTGCTAAACTACCCACGGAGCAAGGAGCGCACCATGTCCGAAGCATCGCGTCCCGCCGCCGGGCGGCCCGGCTCGACGCGCATCGAAACCGACAGCATGGGCAAGATGGAAGTCCCCGCCGACCGTTACTGGGGCGCGCAGACCGCGCGGTCGCTCGTCCATTTCGCCATCGGCAAAGACGTCATGCCGCCCGAGTTCATTCGCGCCTTCGGCATCCTGAAAAAAGCCTGCGCGCTGGTGAATCAGGATCTGGGAAAACTCTCGCGCGAAAAGTGCAGGCTCATCGTGCAGGCCGCCGACGAAGTCATCGAGGGAAAGCTCGACGGCAATTTCCCTCTGCGCATCTGGCAGACCGGCAGCGGCACGCAGACCAACATGAACGTCAACGAGGTGATTGGAAACCGCGCCATCGAAATCGCCTGCGGCGTGATGGGCAGCAAGAAACCCATTCATCCCAACGACGACGTCAACATGTCGCAGTCCTCCAACGACACCTTCCCCGCGGCCATGCACATCGCCGCCGCCACGGAAGTCGCCCGCAAATTGATCCCCGCGGTCGAGAAGTTGCGCGCCGCGCTCGACGCCAAGTCCAAAGAGTTCGCCGGCATCGTGAAGATAGGCCGCACCCATTTGCAGGACGCCACGCCGCTCACGCTCGGCCAGGAATTTTCCGGCTGGGTGAGCCTGCTCGACCGCGACATCGCGCGGCTGCGGGACACCCTGCAGGATCTTTATGATCTGGCCATCGGCGGCACCGCCGTCGGCACCGGCCTCAACGCCCCTCCGGAATTCGGCGCGCGCGCCGCGAAGAAAATCGCCGAGCTAACCGGCCTTCCCTTCGCCACGCACCCCAATAAATTCGCCGCGCTTTCCGCGCACGACGAAATCGTTTTCGCCAGCGGCGCGTTGAAAACGCTGGCCGCCTCGCTGATGAAAATCGCCAACGACGTTCGCTGGCTGGCCTCCGGCCCACGCTGCGGCCTGGGCGAGCTCACGCTTCCGGAAAACGAGCCCGGCTCGAGCATCATGCCCGGCAAGGTCAACCCCACCCAGGCCGAGGCCATGACCATGGTCGCCGTCCAGGTGATGGGCAACGACGCCGCCATCGGGTTTGCCGGCTCGCAGGGCAATTTCGAGCTCAACGTTTTCAAGCCGGTGATGATTTTCAATTTCCTCCACTCCGTCGAGCTGCTGACGGACACCTGCAACAGTTTTGTGGAGCACTGTGCCGCGGGCATTCAAGCCAACACCAAGCAAATTGATTTTTACGTGAAGAATTCGCTGATGCTGGTCACCGCGCTGAGCCCGCGCATCGGCTACGACAGGGCCGCAGAAGCCGCCAAGAAAGCGCACCACGAAAACCTCAGCCTCCGTGAAGCCGTTATCAAGCTTGGCTATCTCACCGCAGAGGAATTCGATAAACTCGTTCGCCCCGAGGACATGACCCACCCGTGACCCCAGGTCGCTCATCCGGGAATTTAGCGGGGCCGGTGAAATGATCCTGCGCAAATCGCTTCGGCGGATTTTCTGGACATTGCTTGTGCTTCTCGTCGTCGCGCAGTTCATTCCTGTCCCGCGCACCAATCCGCCCGTGGATCCTTCGAAGACGTTGGCCGCGACCACGCCCGTGCCGCCGCAAGTCGCCGCCATCTTCGAGCGCTCCTGCCAGGATTGCCACTCGAACCTCACCCGATGGCCCTGGTACAGCCGCGTCGCTCCGATCTCCTGGGGAGTCTGGAGCGACGTCACCGGCGCCCGAAAGATGATGAACCTGTCGGAGTGGGGAACGTTTTCGGACTCGCGGAAAGACACGCGTCTCGGCGATATCGTCGAGCAAATCACTTCCGGCGGAATGCCCGACAGCAAGTACCTGCTCATTCACCGCAACGCGAAACTCTCCGAACTGGACAAGAAAACTCTCGTGGATTGGGCCGAGGCAACCCGCAAAAATTTAGGCTACAAAAAGCAGCCCG
Source organism: Candidatus Acidiferrales bacterium (assembly GCA_036390175.1). Lineage (GTDB taxonomy): Bacteria > Acidobacteriota > Terriglobia > Acidiferrales > UBA7541 > DASQHY01. The sequence goes on from DASWCG010000112.1 coordinate 3,805, forward strand.
CCCCGCGATAGGCAGCGCGTTTCTTTCACTGCCTGGCCGGCGCAGGCAAAGCGACTGCAAGGGTATCGTGATGAGTGGCGATAAATCTACGCAAATACGGTCCGATCTGAGAAGCGGAATCGAATCCGGCGGCCTTTGCCGCGGCTTCCTGTTTCGCCGGAAGAATGCCGGCGCTTTCCGCGTAGTGCCCCAGGTCGCGGTAAAACCCGATGGTGAAAAGATCCCACGCCGCTCCCTGATCGCGGAGAAAAATCAGATTCTCCGGAAGATTCAAAGCTTTCGAATAAGCGTTTTCCATCTCGCGCTCTTTGTACAACCCTGCCCGGTGGTCCGCGAGGGCGATGAACATTTCGATGTGAAAGAATTTGGAGTTGGCAAATGCCGATTTCAGCATTTCGAGTGGCGGCCCATGCACGAAAACGTCTTCCTGCCACGCAATGTCCGCCTTGATCCGTCCGGTGATTTCCGCCGCGCCGCTCTCCGCCTTGCCGCGCTTGGCGATGCGCTCGGAGCTGTAGTATTCGCCGTAGCTGCCCATCGGATAAAGAAGCATCAGATCCCAGTGGTCGCCCTGGCTGTGACGCATCCAGAAGGGCGCCGCGTCGCCGGCCGTTTCGAGAGCAGCGGCGCGCGCTTGCAGGAGCGAAATCAATTCAAGAAGCTTGCCGGGCGCCGCTTGTATGAGCTCCGTGCGATAGAGATAAGTTTCGCTGGCTGCAGAAGCAGCAGGAACGGTGAACAGTGCTGCGAGAACAAGAATGCAGGTGCGCATGAACGATGCCTCCCCCAGGACGGGATTCTACGCTGCAAGGCTTGTTCTGTCTTTATGGTCCCGGACATGGGGGAGACATCGCCGTTAACTGTCTTGCGGCCCTCCATCTTGCCGTATGACGGAACGCGGGATACAGTGTGCGGCGCGATAACACATTTGCGCGTGAAGAACAAGAGCAGTCTGGGACTCGAGGAGAAAACTTCTTTGAAACGATTTATCCTTTTTGCGTTTTCGCTCGCCGGGCTCCTTGCCGGGCCAACTCCTGCCCAACAGCCGAAGCCGGAAATCCCCGCGTGGTGCCGCAATCTGCCGCGGCCTGCGTACAAGAAACTGGAAAGAGTCCCGCTGCCCGAGGCGTGGTTCGAAGTGTATAAGGTCGCCCCCGGGGTCTTCGCCATCTACGAGCCGCATCAGTGGGAAGAAGTGATCTCGTATCTGATTCTGGGCGAGAAAAGGGCGCTCTTGTTCGACACCGGCATGGGCATCGGCGACATCAAGAAGGTCGTTGACGCGCTCACCACCCTGCCCGTGTCCGTTCTCAACTCGCATACCCATAACGATCACGTGGGCGGAAACTGGGAATTCAGCGACATCTACGGCATGAACACGGACTTCACGCGGATGAATGCCAAAGGATCCACGGCCGACGCACAAGCGGAGATTGTTCCCGGAGCGATTTGCGGACCGCTACCCGCGGGGTTCGATCCCAAGAGCTATGCCACGCGCCCCTTTCGCATCAAGGGCTGGCTCCACGACGGCGATGTATTCGACCTCGGCGGCCGCACCCTGCTGGTGCTTGCGACGCCCGGGCACACGCCCGACGCCATCAGCCTGCTGGACCGCAAGAACGGTTTGCTTTTTACCGGCGACACGTTTTACCCGGGGCCGATTTTTTTGTATCGCCCGGAAACGGAGCTGGATGCTTACGTGGCTTCGGTGAAGCGCCTGGCGGCACTCGCACCACATTTGCATTTGTTACTGACGGCCCACAATATCCCCGTGGCCGAACCCTCCGTTCTGCGAAGAGTGGTTTCGGCGATACAGGCCGTGCGCGCGGGGAAAGTTGCGCCCGTGGCGAAGGACGGCAAGAAAGAATACCGTTTCGAGGGATTCTCGTTCCTGATGAGTGATGCAAAATGACCATCTATTGAGGAGGGCGGCTCGATGCGCAAACGTTTGGCTCCGGCCTCAGCTATTCTAATTCTGGCAGGCATGGCGTTCGCGGTTTCCGGCGCCGGCGCGCAGGAGCGCGCAACTTCCGCGACGCACACGCTGAAAGCCACGCCCCAGACAGTGGCGTGGGGCTATTACGATGCTGCTGCGGAGCCGGTACTGCGTATCCAGTCGGGAGACACCGTAGTATTTGAAACGCTGCTCACCAACAGCCCGTCTGGCCTGGAAAAAGCGGGGCTTCCTGCGGACCAGGTCCAGCAGAACCTGCGCGATATCTATAAAGAGATCGCCACCCACGGTCCGGGGGGCCACATTCTGAACGGCCCGGTTTACATTGAGGGCGCGGAGCCCGGCGATACCCTGGAGGTCCGGATTCAGAAGATCGATCTGGCCATCCCTTATGCCTACAACGGATTCCGATTCGGAGCAGGCTTCCTGACGCAGGACTATACCTACTCGCGCACAAAGATTATCCCCCTGGACCGTGAACGCATGGTGGCCAAGTTTGCTCCCGGAATTGAAATCCCTCTGCGTCCGTTTTTCGGCAGCATGGGAGTGGCGCCGCCCGAATCCTACGGGCGCATCAGCAGCGCTCCGCCGGGGGTGCATGCCGGAAACATGGACAACAAAGAGCTGGTGGCCGGCACGACGCTGTTCCTTCCCATTCATGCGCGGGGCGCGCTCTTTGAGATTGGCGACGGCCACGCAGGACAGGGCGACGGCGAAGTGGACATTACGGCGCTGGAGACGTCGCTCACCGGGAAGCTTCAGTTCATTGTCCGCAAGGATTTGAAGATCAAATACCCGCGCGCCGAAACGCCCACGCATTACATCTGCATGGGGTTCGATGATGACTTGAGCGAAGCGACGCGCATCGCGGTGCGCGAGATGATCGATTTCCTGGTGACCGAAAAACATCTCGGGCGCGATGACGCCTACATGCTGGCGAGCGTCGCCGCAGACCTGCACATCACGGAGCTGGTGGACGGGAACAAGGGAGTGCACATGATGATCCCCAAAGCGATCTTTGCTCCGGCAAAGTCAGGGAACTAAGAGTTTGACGCGCCCCGGGATTGTAGCTCTACGCAACTGCGCGCTATCCTCCGCTTCCGCCAAACCCAATCTGTTCTACTATGGGCATAACTGCGTCAATTCGATTGGAAGTTTGGAGACTCATGATGGGAACCTGCCTCAGAAGGATTGGTTTTCTCGCCGCGGTCTTAAGTCTGTTTGTTTTTCCGGCGCATGTCCCGGCGCAAACCGATAACGACGAAAGTTACAAAGCGGAACGCCAGAAGGCCATCGAGCTCTTCAACCAGAACAAGCACCTGGAGGCGCTGCCGTTGTTCGAAGCCCTGGCGAAAAAGAATCCCAAAGACCATCAGGTTCTGCTGGGGCTGGCAGTGGGCCTTGTGGATGAGGCCGCTACAATTGAAGATGAGGGAGCCTCGGCCAAGGAGCGCATCCGTGCCAGAGAACTTCTGTTGAAAGCCCGGGAGCTGGGCAACAACAGCACGCTGCTGCAGAACCTTCTGCAACTGCTTCCGGAAGACGGCATCGTCAAATACGAGAACAGCCCCGCCGATCAGGCCATGCGCGCCGCGGAGGCAGCCTTCGCCAAACGCGATTTTGACGAAGCCATCAAGAATTATTCACGGGTCCTGGAAACCGACCCGAAAAATTACTCCGCGGTGCTGTACATCGGAGACTCCTATTTTGCCAAGCGAGACTTCGCCAACTCCGCTACGTGGTATGAACGCGCGACGAGGGTTGATCCCGATAAGGAAACGGCTTTTCGCTACTACGCGGACCAACTCACCAAGAACGGAGATATGGAGAAGGCCCGGGAGATGGCGATCCGGGCCGTGGTCGCCGAGCCGTACAACCCGATTACTTGGCGGGGTTTGCAGCAATGGGCGGCCGCAAATCACCTGGAGCTGAACCAGGTCCACATCAATCCGCATGCAAGCAGCTCGCAACATGACGAGAAAAACGTGACGATTTCCGTGAACCCGAACCAGTCCACGGAAGCGATGGCCGCCTGGATCGCGTACAACGGGGAGCGCATCGTCTGGCACAACGAAAAGTTCGCGAAACAGTTTCCCCAGGAGAAGCAGTACCGGCACAGCCTTGCCGAAGAAGCCGAAGCCCTCGGGCTTGCCGCGGGAATCTGGGCTGGGGACTCCAAGAAAAAGAGTTCGGCGCCGAAAGACCCGGACCTGGCGCTGTGCGTGAAGCTGGCCGCGGCCAAGATGCTGGAGCCTTATGTTCTGCTCAGCGGTGCCGACAAAGGGATTGCGCAAGACTACGCGGCTTATCGGGAAAAGAACCGGGAAAAACTCGCTGCCTACCTAAGCGAGTTCGTGGTGCCGCCCGCGCCAGCCAAGAAATAAAGGCAATGTCCGAGGCTATTTCGGCGTGAATTTAGCGAGGTCGTAAATGCCGAGGGCCTTCTCGATCTGCGCCACTTGATCCACGGCCTTCTCGAAGCCGTCGCCACCGAAAAGCTGCTGCTCTTTTTTCTCCATCTCGTCACCGATGGCGCCATATTCCTGCGGCGAGACGATGGAGCGGAATGCGGGAAACAAGACGGTGTCTTCCCGAGCCGCGTGCGGACGATACATCTGCAAAAAGGCGTGAATGCGCTGCAGCAGCTTGCGGCGGCCGGGCTCGCTTTTCAGCGAAGCCAGTGTGGCGAGGCTTTCGATGGAATCGGTCACGCGGCGTCCGGCCAGGTGCTGTTCGCGCAGAACGCTCACCAACTCAACCAACTTGCCGGCTTTCTCAAAGCGCGGGAAGAGGTACTCTTCTTCGTCTTTTTCGTGGTAATCCTCGATAAAGGCCCGGACGACCTGGGTGGATTTGGCCAGAAGTTTCGGATCGAACAAACTCTTCCCTGCCAGCCGCCGCGTCACTTCTTCATAAATGAGCAGCACGCGGTCGAGAACGCCGTGCTCGCGCATTAAATCTTCCGTTGCGGGGACGTCCTCTTCCTTTTCTTGCGCTTTTTCCTGGGCGCGCGCCAGGGCGGCGAGGCTCCCACCATGCGGCAGGAGCAACCCGGCACCCGCAGCGGCGCTCACGCGGAGAAATTTGCGGCGATCCGATTCCAGCTCCACTTTCATAAACTGCTCCCCCTTTTTTGTTCATGCGCGCGGCTGGACCCTGCCAGTTTGCTGTTTCTGTTGTCCGGGGTCAATGGCGAAGAATAGCTGAGTAGAAAGTTCGCAAATATAACGCGCAGATTTGCATTGCGCTTCAGGGCGACCGGCAGATGGAAACCCCATTAACCCATGGAGGTAAAATGTTCCGGCTGAATTTTGTAGATGACACGGACTTCGCCCGGCTGGCGATAGGGATACTTGTCCTTGCCAAGATATTTCTTCGCCAGGCTGTCAATATGCTCGTCGGCGCCTTTTTCGGTGATCTCCGCGACCCGGCCGCGGACTTCCAGATAGCGGTAGGGATTCTCGGGGTCCTGTATGGCCACAGCCACACGCGAGTCGCGGCGAAGGTTGCGGTCTTTCTGGCGGCCGCGCGCGGAGTTGACGCGAACCTGCTGCCCATCGAAATCCACCCACACCGGCGTAACTTGCGGGCTTCCGTCGGGCATCAGCGTCGCCAAGTTTCCAAACGCGGGCTTGCGGAAGAGATCGAGATATTTTTCGGGAATGCGCTCGGCCATCATGTCCTCCGTGCGGAATTTCACACCGTGAGAAGCAAGCTCACTGTACCACGGGCGGTGCGCGTTCCCAATCTCAGTAAACGGCGCTTGCGATGCCCTTCTTGCGCTGGTTTTGCAGGAAGAAGTAAGGCATCCTTGGCCGCACGGGACATTGGTTCCGGGCCAGGAGTTCAGAGATTACGACCGTGGAGGGTTCGATGCATCGCTCGTGGTTGTCGCTATTCGGAGGATTGTTGCTGGGGTTTTCGTTTGCGGCCGTTGTCCACGCGCAGGCGGCACACCGCTTCGCCATCCGCGCGGGAAAGCTGATTGACGGCACCCGCGACCGGCCGATCGCCAATGCGCTGATCCTGGTGGAGGACGGCAAAATTGTTTCGGTGACTCCCGGGGGAAACGCGCCCGCCGACGCGGAGGTGATCGACCTTTCCCACGCAACGGTCTTGCCGGGGCTGATTGACTTGCACACGCACCTGCTGCTGCAAGGCGATATTGCCGCGGCCGATTACGACGAGCAACTCCTGAAGCAGTCCATACCCTATCGCGCCATTCTGGCCGCGCGCAACGCGCGCATCGCGCTCGAGCACGGATTCACCGCGCTGCGCGACCTCGAAACCGAAGGCGCCATGTACGCAGACGTGGACGTGAAGACCGCCATCGAGCGCGGCGAAGTCCCCGGCCCGCGCTTGCAGGTGGCCACGCGGGCCATGGCCCCGACGGGGATGTACCCGCTGCTGGGGTACTCGTGGGAATTGGAGATGCCGCACGGAGTGCAGACCGTGGATGGCGTGGAAGGCGCGCGGAAAGCGGTGCGCGAACAGGCCATGCACGGGGCGGACTGGATCAAATATTACTCGGACCGGCGTTATTACTACGGGAAGGACGGGGTGCTGCATAGCTGGGTGAATTTTACCGATGAAGAGGCGCGCGCCATCGTGGAGGAAGCGCACCGCATCGGCAAACGCGTCGCGGCGCACGCCATCGGTTCCGACGGGATCGCCGCGGCGCTTCGCGCGGGCGTGGACACGATCGAGCACGGGGACGGCCTGACCGATGACCTGATGGATCAGATGGTGCAAAGAGGGGTGTCCTGGGTGCCGACGGTCGCCGTCGGCGCGTACGTGGCCCCCGGGCGTCAGGGGAATTGGGTGAAAATGGTGGAGACGGAAAAGTCGGCATTTGGCCGCGCGCTCAAGAAAGGCGTGCGCATCGCTTTTGGTACCGATGCCGGCGGATTTTCATGGACCGAGCTTTCAGAAGCGCGGGAATTCAAATACTACGTCGAATACGGAATGACGCCGATGCAGGCCATCCGCACGGCGACCACGGTTGCTGCCGAAGTGCTGGGAATGAGCGACCGCCTGGGAAGCATTGAAGCCGGAAAGTTTGCTGATCTCGTTGCCGTCTCGGGCGATCCTCTCGCCGATATTACCGAACTGGAGCGCGTGAAGTTCGTGATGAAAGGCGGGGTGGTGTACAAGAACGATTTGCGCTAGCGCTCCGGTACCGAGTGACAAGTGGAGTGATGGAATCCGGCCACAACGGAGGGACGCATGGTGAAGATTACAGAGTGCGTGATTGGTGTTGACCTAGCAAGCGCGATCAGAAGCGTTGCCCGTTCACTAAGACTGAAAGTCCCCGATGGTAAGCTCGGGTTCCGGTGTCCGGAATGTCGAAAACCTGTGAAGCCTGCTTACAGTGCCGGTGGAAAGCTAGGAAATCACTTCGAACACCTGAAAAGAAATCGGAATTGCTCGTTAAGCCATATACGACGCCGGACGGCCTAGCGCCGCACCGCCTAAAAAGCTTCGAGAGCTGCCAACTGAACCTCGAAGATCTGCCCTAAAAACAGTGTAATATCTTTGCTTGGAACCCCTGGGGCTGTAGCTCAGATGGATAGAGCAACGGTTTCCTAAACCGTGTGTCGGGAGTTCGACTCTCCCCAGCCCCACCATCACTCAGACGAGTTTCTCAAGATCTTCCGCAGCCAAACCGGCGTCGCGCAGGATACTCTTTAGAAGTTTGGGATGCAGGATTCTGGAAGCGTGAAACGGCACCGTCACGCGCTTACCGGCCGCGTTCTTATATATCCTGTGGCTTCCGCTCTGCCGTGCGAGGGAAAAACCGGCCTTCTCCTACGCAGCAATGATCTGCCGAGCAGTGAGGCGCGGGAGCTTGGGCATCAGACCGGAACTTCAACCGTGGAGAGGCTTACAGAGACTGGTTCGGGAATTTTCCTCGCCATTCGCACGACGATCTTCGATGTGCAGCCGGATGGCATCTTTGATGTTTTCCACGGCCTCTTCGTAGGTGTTTCCCTGGCTGTAGCAGCCCTGAAGCGCCGGGCAGGAAACAAAATAGCCGTCTGAGTCACTTTCCACAATGATGGGAAGCGTGAGATTCTTCATGGACGAATTTCGGCCATCGAACGGACGGACAGCAATTCATCAGCGGTCAATGGCTCAATCTGCGACTCGCGCACTGTGACCACTGCAACGGTGTCGCCGACGGCATTGAAAACTTCCAAGCTGTAGCCGTCCTCTTGGCCGGGACGGCCGGGGTGGTGTTCGACAAGCGTCGCCACGTCGCCACGGCGCAGTCCGTGTTCGGGCAGGTCAACACGTAAAGCCATTCGAGTGTAGAGTTCGTATTTCATAGCTTGCCGGGGAATAACGTAACAAATTTTGTCTGGTTTGTCGCGTTCTCTTTCATCCAAATCGTCACGACGCGCAATGTTCGCCCGTTCGGCCCGGTCAGCGTGCCGCGAATCCGATATTTCGGCCCGTATTCGGTTTGCTCGTGAAACTCCGCTTCCAGTGGCAATAATTGCTCGCGGATGTCCCGCATGAGCCGGTCAGCATCTTCCAGGGTGTAGCCGGCTAGCGCGAGAAATTGCGACTTGTCATCTTCCACTCGACGACGCAGGAGATATTGGGTTAGCTTTGTCGCAGCGATGATAGTGTTTGCCTGTAGTTTCACGCTGGCCTTCCCTACAACAACAGCGGCAACCACGGTGGTCGCCCTACAATACCGCCGCGCTCCAACACCATGCAATAAATTAGGGACAGGTAGAGATAGAATCGAATGGTGGGACGGATGAAAATCGGTTCGTTTTGGACCAACCCATTTATAGATTGGCTACCGAGTGGAGACTTAGCCGCGCGGCGGACGGCGTTTGAGAGAGCGCTCATGTATAATTTGACAGGGCAGGTTTGGTCCGTTATTTCATGGAGACAGCTGAAAAAAAGATCGAGGCCCCGCCGCCGATAGCGCTTCGCCGCAAGCTGCGGTTTGCGCGCACGCGCCTGCGCGAATGGAGGATGATCGCAAAAGGGCTGCTGTCCAAGAGTCACCCCATCCTGGTGCACATCATCCCCATCCGCCGCTGCAATCTCTCCTGCACTTATTGCAATGAGTTTGACGATTTCTCGAAGCCTGTGCCGCTCGGCGAGATGAAGCGGAGGCTCGACCTGCTGGCCGATATGGGCACCTCCATCATCACCATCAGCGGGGGCGAGCCGCTGCTTCACCCGGAACTGGACGAAGTGATCGCGCACATCCGCAGGCGCGGCATGATTGCGGGGTTGATCACCAACGGTTACCTGCTGACGGCCGAGCGCATCGAGCGGCTGAACCGCGCGGGGCTCGAACACCTGCAGATTAGCATTGACAACGCGGTGCCCGACGAAGTATCGAAAAAGAGCCTGAAAGTCCTGGACCAGAAGCTCGAGCTGCTGGCGCGTTACGCGGTCTTCCAGGTAAACATCAATTCGGTGCTGGGCAGCGGCGTCAACAATCCGGAAGACGCCCTGGCTGTGGCGCACCGCGCTATCGCCTTGGGGTTTACCAGCACGGTGGGAATCATTCACGACCACAATGGCCAGCTCAAGCCGCTGGGAAGGCGCGAGAGGGAAATCTTCGAAGAGATCATGTCGCTCGGAAAGCGGTCCTATTCGCGGTTCAACAATTTCCAGCACAACATTGCCGCTGGAAAAGAAAATGACTGGCGGTGCCGCTCCGGCTCGCGCTACCTGTACGTCTGCGAGGACGGGCTGGTGCACTGGTGTTCGCAGCAGCGCGGGTACCCGGGCGTGCCGCTCGAGGAATATACCGCTGCCGACCGGCGCCGCGAGTATTCGACCAAAAAATTCTGCGCGCCCCGCTGCACCATCTCCTGTGTCCAGCAAGTCGCCGTGATTGACAACTGGCGCTCCCCCCAGACGCTCCAGCCGATCGCCGCCCCGCCCCCTTCGCAGGCGAATTCCCTGGTGCAGGTTGCCGGCGCCGCCCGCAATTCCCGCTAGCGGGCTCCCCAAGGTTTCATCTGAGAAACACTGTACCTCGATAGCGTTGACCTGCCCTCCCTCGGAGGTTATGTTCGATAAGCGGCCGTGTGTGCGGTTGTTTCCGGTGGAGTTTGCTTCTCCGGGAAGGGGATGCCTTTTGGGCTTCGAAAGCAAGGGTTCGAAGCCAGGGTAAACCTGTGGGTGCGGCCGGGTAGAAACGGCGCAAGACCGCTCCTTTTCGAGCGCGGGGAACGAAGTGAGCACTGAAACCAAAGCCGGGCGGTACGAGATTGTCGGCGAACTGGGCCGCGGGGCCATGGGCATCGTCTATAAGGCGGTGGACCCCGTCATAGGCCGTCCGGTGGCGGTAAAGACCATCCGCCTGAGCGAAGAAGGCACCGGGATGACCCGCCAGGAGCTGATCACGCGGTTCCAGACCGAAGCGCGCGCCGCGGGCCTGCTTACCCACCCGAATATCGTCGTCGTGTATGACGCCGGCGAGGCTGACGGGATGTTCTTTATCACCATGGAGCTGGTCGAGGGGCGCAGCCTGCAGGCGCAACTCGACGGCCAGCAGACGTTCCCTCTGCCGCGCGTGCTTCGTTTGATGGAACAGGCCTGCTCGGCGCTGCAGTTTGCGCACGAGCGCAACGTCATCCATCGCGACATCAAGCCTGCGAACCTGATGCTGACCGCCGACGACACGCTGAAGATTACGGACTTCGGAACGGCCAAGATCCTGCAGTTCGGCACGACGCATCAGACCGCCCACGTCGTGGGGACCCCCAGCTACATGTCGCCGGAACAGGTCAAGGGCCGGCCCGTGGACGGCCGGTCGGACATTTTTTCGCTCGGCGTGGTCCTCTACGAAATGACGACCGGCGAAAAGCCGTTCCCGGGGCAGAACATCACCACGGTCATCTACAAGATCGTGAACGAGGAGCCCATCCCTCCGCGCACGCTCGATCCCTCGATTCATCCGGGCCTGAGTTACGTCATTACCAAAGCCCTCACCAAACTGCCCGAATCGCGTTACCAGAGCTGCCGCGACATGCTCGAGGATCTGCGCAACTATCGCACGCTGGGCGAGAACCCGGAAACTACCATGGCGCTGCCAGGGCGCGGCGCTTCCCCGGCGGGGGCTGGATTCTTGCGGCCGCCTCTGGCTGCCACTCAGGTTCTTCCCGGGGCGGCTCGCACCTCGCACGTAAACCCTCCCCCGGAGCAGCGCAAGAGGACAGGCCTGTGGGTCCTGGTGTCCTTGCTTTTGCTGGCCTCGATTGGATACTGCGGATACCGCCTCTGGCCCGCAGTACAGGACTTAATGCAGCGGACCCGCGAGAATCGAAGGGTCAGCGCCAAGCAAAAACGCGTCACGCCACACTCTTCCGCGGCGGCGGACCCCGCTCCGGCCGCCCTCGCGAGCTCAGAACCCGCGGAAACCAACGCCGCAGTGGACTCCGATGCTTCACCCGAAAAACCAGCGCCCTTCAAGGCTGGGGCACCCGCGGTGAACCCCGAGGTGGCGTCTGTCAAAGCGCGTGTTGAACAGGGCCTGAAAAAAGCCGGGCTCGCCGACAAAGTAAGAATTCATGGGTCCGGCAACACTCTTACGCTATCGGGGCGGCTGAATTCGCGGGACCACAGAAAAGTCCTGGAAAATCTAAAGAACATCTCCGGCGACGTGCACCTGGTGGACCACCTGGAATACGCCGATGAAAGCTCTGCTACCGGTGGCGGCGACAAAACCGATGATCGGCCGCGGCCATCCGCCGGTGTCGGCGCACTCGATGTTACCAGCGACGTTCTGGGCGCTACGACGACCTTGCGCGGGCTGGCCGGCCGAATCCTCTCGCAATGCGTGACTCCCTGCCGCTTCGATGATCTCAGGCCGCAACGCTACAGCCTAGAGGTGAACAAAGAGGGATACAAGCCCGTGCAAACTGCGATCCTGATCGCCGCCGGGCAAATCCTGGACCAACGCGTCGAATTGGAAGCCAACGCAAAGGGACTGTTCATTACCAGCCATCCTTCCGGCGCCGACGTTTTTATTGACGGTGCCAAGCAATCCGGAGAGACACCGGTCACTCTTCCGCTCGCCCCCGGGCAATACAACCTGGTCGTAAAGAAGACCGGGTTTGATGCCTACTCAGGTCAGGTGCAAATCAAGAACAACTCGCTGGCCACGCTGGACGTGCACCTGACGCAATCCGTAATGCACGTCGCCTGGGCGGACATCCGCACAGCGCCGCGCGGCGCGGAAATCCTCCTGGACGGGAGCCCGACTGGACGGGTCACCCCGGCGCGAATCCAAGTGGCCGCGGGGACTCACACCGTGACCCTCCGTCTGGATGGCTTCACACAAGAGATCCGAACGGTTTCGGTGGATGAAGGCCAGACCGTGCCGCTCAATGTTGCGCTTCGCTGGCGCCAGCAGTAGCGTTGACAAGCGCAACGCAAAAAATCTGATCCCTGCCCTTCGTTTGCCCATAAAGTTTTGTCTTTGAGTATGTTACGGCATAAAGAGGCCCCCTGACATTCCTGCTTGGTATGTCACCTTTCTTCCCATAAGTATAGGACTACTAGAACTTAATGTCTATGTAACTTGCTGAATCATCTAGGGTTAAGCTACGGCAGACTGTGGAATGCCTCTTGCTCACTAGTATGTTTGGTATCAGGCGAGGTGCGCCTCTTGCAGCGGCAGGGTCGGGACGAGGGTGCTTAAGGTTCGGGCTGTCTTGCAGTGAGTCGCCCGATGTTGAGAACTTAGGATCGCGAGGAATCGAACGTGGCCATTCGGAGTATCGCCAAGTCAGCTCCACCGTTGGCCGTGGTTGATGCTAAGCCGGCGCCTGAGTCAGGGCCATCGGTTCTCGCCCCTCGGAATGATTCCTGGGAACCGGGGCACGCCGAGCCGATCGTGGCCCGTTTTTTGCGCTCGCTACAGGTCTTACTTCGCTCTGCGCGTCTGTACCGGAAAAACCATCCTCGCTTACTCGACAATCTTGAAACCGCCGACCGAAACCTCCGCGCGGCGCTGGAAACTCTAGGACCGGTAGCGCTCGGCGTCGAGCGAGGATGCATCTACGTACCCAAGTTAGGTGAGATGGCGCTGGCCGATCCACACGAGGAGTTCCATGGGCTGGCTGAGGGCTTAACCCACGTGGGCATCACCTCGATCATCTTTCATCCGGAAACCAACCAGGGAGAACTCGACACACTCGTGCACCTGATCAACAACACTCTGTTAAGATCAGAGCGACAGAACGGAGAAAGCGCCGGCACACCAGCCGGAGCAACCGGGAGCCATGGCTGGGCCAAACGCCTTGCGGAGCACCACGTCGCTGGAATCGCCGTGAACACGCGCATCGAGCGGAAGGTGGACAGTGTGCTCGCCAGCCTCATCGCGGCGATGGTGGCCTACGGGGGCGCTTCCAAGCAAGAAGCGAGCGACTCCGGTAGTGTGCCGGTTCTCGCTCCGAGCCTGAAGGAATTGGCGCCGGCCTTGCGTCTCCTGGCGCGCCTGACTCCGCCACTAGAAATCGCCAGCGGCACGGGTCTTCAAGAAGCAGCCCGCGCATTGCACGCCACGCTAGCCGAGGCGAAGCGGGAAACTGTACGCCTCCTGGTTGCCGCAATCTCGAACGAGCCTCCGCGAGAGGGCGAGCACCCGCAGCCCTATCTGATTCGGCTTTCCGAATCGCTTATCTTCCAGTTCATTCATGAAGAATTTCTGGCCGGGCGGTTGAAGCCGGCGGAAGTGCGCGTGTTGTTTGACCGCCTGGGAGACGATCTGGTGGCCTCGGGCGGATATACGGGCCCGCATTCTTCCGCGCACTTGACGACACTCGCTGCGCAGTGGGCCAATGAAACGTACCGCGAGGTTCTTCTGGAGCGCTTCTGGAGCGAGTTGCCGCCGCGCGAGAAATCCAGCGTGTTGCGGAGCAGCGAAGTCTGGTGCGTACCGGTGGTTTCTCTCCGCCCGGCTCTCGAAAACCTATCGGACGCGGGAACCGACGCCTCGCGCCGGGAGGCGCGCTTGGTCTTGCTGAACTACGCGCGCTGCCTGGAGAACGAAAGCTCGGCAGTGCGGCATCAGGTGGCCGCGGGTCTTTCGGAGTTGCAGGCGCTCGCCGAGCGGCTCTGGCCGAATCAATTGCCGGAAGAACTGGGCCAGGGGATCCTGCGAGCCCTGGGCAAAGAACGGCAGCCCGAAGCGGCCGCTTTGCTTGCGGCATTGACCGAGCATCTGGCCCGGCTTGCCGTGGCGCGTTCGGACTTCGCGGCGTTCGAAAACATTTTGCTGACGCTGGAACAATCGGCCCAAAAGACGGAAAAAGAACACCTGGCGGCGCTGGCGGAGCGATTGGTGGCGCAAGATCGCTGGCTGCTCCTGGTGGATGCGGCCCTCGCGAATCGCGCGCTCGATCCCGTTTTGCCGCGGGTGCTGCAACGCGACCCGGAACGCGTGCTGGACCGCTTGACTTTGCTGCTCACCGAATCACAGGGTCTGGAGGTGCTGCCGGCCATGGCGCGATTGCTGCGCGCGATGGGTGTGCCGGTGCTTTGCTTGCTCGAAACGCGGTTGTTTGAGGCGCGCCGCCAGCGAGCCACAGCGGCGGTCAAGCTGCTTGCCGCGGCGGAGCCCGAACGCCTGGCGCGTGTCCTGCCGCGCGCGCTCCCCAGTTGGGATTGGGGCCTGCAAGACCTGGCAGTCTCCGAACTGGCGCGTCCCTCGAATCCCGTGGTGAGCTCCAGCGCCGCTCTTGCGTTCCTGGAGATTCTGCCGGATGCCAACCCGCTGGTGGTGCCGATGATGATTGACCAGATCGGCTTGGCACGGGAACTCTCTGCCGTCCCCCAGTTGATGAAAATTGCCGAGGGGAAACACGATGTTCTGCGCGACCTGTACATCCGCATTAAATCCATTGAAGCGCTCGGGAGGATGCGCGCAGGCGAAGCCTGCCCCATGCTCTCGTATCTCGCGGAATCGCGCAGCGGGCTGGCGTATGCGGAACCCGCCGGGTTGCGCGCGGCTGCGGAAGAGGCCCTGGCGATGATTGAAGACCGCCCGACATCCCTCCGCGTTCGAGCCGCCTACGAAGCCGTGGAGCGAACGAGCACGCCTTACACCATCCACCGGCGCTATGCGCGCATCCCGCTGGCCTCGCCGCTGACCGCACAGATTGGAGGCATGTCTCCGGGAATGGCTCGAGTCCGTACCATCAGCCTGGGCGGCGCTTATCTGGAATCCGAGCGGCGGCTGGCGGTGGGCGATTCGTTCAAGGTGGAAATTCGCGCCGGATTCCGGCGCATTCATACCACCGCCGTGGTTCGAAACTCCGGCCCGGAAGGCGGCGGCGTCGAGTTCGTGCAGATGAAAGAAGACGACCGCGAGAAGTTGCGGCGGCTGGTGCAGCGCCACCTGACCGAATAGCCCTCCTGAGATTCCCAACCCGATTCCGGGCAAACTGCCGGCTCCCACCGTAGTTACCCTTCCCTGCGACACTCATCCGCGGTACAGTACGAGAAGGTTACGAATTCACGGTGGCCGCGCTGCCCGCCAGAATGAGTGATATCCGTGAGCCTGTGGGTCACAATCCCGAGCATCGTTGCAGTGGTTATACTCGCGGTCTGGGCCATAGCCGCGCAAGGACGCCACCAGCGAAGAGCCGAGTTGCTCGAATCACAACTAACCGCCCTGCGCCAGGAAATGCAAAGCCTTCTTGCTTCGCAAGCCCAAGGTTTTGCGAGCCAAATCGGCCAGCTAAACCAGACGGTCCTGCAGCAACTCGGTCAAATGAATCAAACGG
Source organism: Candidatus Acidiferrales bacterium (assembly GCA_036390175.1). GTDB lineage: Bacteria > Acidobacteriota > Terriglobia > Acidiferrales > UBA7541 > DASQHY01. The sequence continues at coordinate 19,531 of DASWCG010000112.1, forward strand.
TCCAGAAGGGCGTCGAGAACTCGGTGCAATTGACTTCCAAAGCCCAGGAAACCTGGAGTGCCGAGGTCAAGAGCTCGCGGGAAGTTCTCGGTAAGATTCAACAGCAGCTTGGCGAGGTGCAACAGGCTGGCCGGGAGCTGTCTTCGGCCTCGCAGGCATTACAGACCGTATTGGGAGGGGCGAAGACGCGCGGTGGTCTCGGGGAGATTACTTTGGAACGGCTTCTCGCGGATTCCCTCCCCGCTGCAAATTTTGAAATTCAACATCGCTTCCCCACAGGGGAGATTGTAGACGCCGTGGTTCGTTTCCAAGACAAGCTCCTGCCCATTGACTCCAAATTTCCTTTGGATGATTACCGGAAACTCGCTGCCGGCGGGGAAGAGGCGCGGAAAGGTTTCTTGCAGGCGGTGCGCGGCCACGCGGAGAGTATTTCGAAGAAATACATTCTGCCCGGCGAAGGAACTTTGGACATTGCGTTGATGTTCATCGCGTCTGAAGGCGTCTACTATGAGCTGCTCATGAGCGAGGATGCAAAGGGCATAGCCTTGGACGAGTATTGCCGGACCAAAGGCGTGATCCCCGTCTCCCCCAATACTCTGTATGCCCATCTTCGGGTGATTTTAATGGGCTTGCATGGGATGCAGATTGAGGAGAATGCCAAAAAGCTGCGCGAGAGCTTAACGGGACTAAAAAAACAGTTTGACGGCTTTGGCGAGGTTTACGAAAGGCTTGGCACGCACCTGCGGAACGCCCAGCAGAGCTACTTCGATGCGGATCAAAAGCTCGACCGCGCCCGCGCAACACTCGAGCAGACCGCAGAAGGCGCTTTACCGGAAGCTTCCTCCAAGCCGCTGGAGATTTCTGCAAAGCAACACTCCTGACTTGAGTTTTCTCTTCAGCGGTCAGTCTCATCCGCTGGGGGCAGCGGCACAAGACGCGCGCTGATGGAAAAATCTCCAGGACGCACCCCGCGCATTTTCACCTGGGCCGTGTTGTCTTCGCCGCCCGAAGTAGTCAACTGCTGAACGGCGCCCGAAGCCAGAGCGACCAAATCGGGGGAGAGGTTTCGGACTTCCACGACCAGCCGCCCCGAACTCCCGCGCACGCGAACCGTCAGCACGCCGGACTCTTTTGCCGCGAGCCGCTCTTTGCTGGCACTCAGCTCAAGCGCGACGAGGGTAACCGGCAGCGGCCCGGAGGCGCGTCCTTCGGATTCCACCGTGAATTGCGCCGGCCCCGCGTCAAGACCCGGCGCGGGGATCACCACGAGCGCGATGGTTGAGGCCGCGGCCACGAGTGCAGCCTTCCCGCCAAGCGTGACGTGGTTTGCGCCCGCATCTCCCTGGAATCCGTTGCCGGAAACTTCGAAGTGGTCAGAGAGAGAAACGACGCGCGCGTACGAAGTGACGCGGAGCCCTGCCGGCCCGCTTTCCGCCGCCGGCAAGACCACGGCCGGAACGTTGCCGCCCCGTCCGGCCAGATGCGCCAGCGACACGCCCGGCGCCGGAGCCATGAATACGGCGCGCCCGGTGGAATCCGTGGTGACTCGCGCCCCTCCGATAAACTCAACGACGACCCCGGGAGCAAGCCTTCCCTGAGAATCCAGGACGGCGAGCGTAGCCTTTGTGCCGGCGACCATCTGGCTGGGCAGGAGGATCGTCTTCCCTGCCGAGGACTTCGGCGAAACCGTCGCGGGTTTTTGCGCGAAGCAAACTGCGCCTGCGCAAAGAATGAGTGCGGCGGAAGGCGTCCATCCAAGAAAGGCGCGGAGAGTGCGGCGCTGGTTCACGAAGCGTTACTCGAAGGAGTCATTGTAGCGCGATTCGCGGCGGCGATTTCCTGTGCCAAGGCGAGGAACGAAATCCAGCCGGTGGGCGGAATGGCCGCCGAATCGGAGCACGCCAATTCCATCGAAGCGGGGCTAGCCGGGGAAATTGCGGCGCTGCTCGTAACTACTTCCATCCATACCCCTTGAATGGCCCCTCTCTCTTTGCTAGCCTGCCAGAGATTGAAGATTTTTCCCGGTTGCAACAGGTGAGGCCCCGAGCCCGCCGGATCGCGGATTTATGTCCGGGCGGGCATTCGAGCTGAACCGGTCGAGGTTTGCGCGTGCGCATTTCCACCGGCGGATGCACGGACATGGGCCGTGTCCGCTCGAACAACGAAGACGCCTTTCGCGTGGTCGCCTCGCTGAATCTTTTTGTACTCTCCGACGGGATGGGCGGGGAAGCGCACGGCGAAGTGGCCAGCGAGTTGGCGGTCGAGACCGTTTCGAGTCATTGCCTCGGAGCGGAAAGCGATCCCTCGGAAACATTTTTCGGGACGCGCCGCGCCGATCTTTCGGAGAAAACCAATCGTTTGGCCAGCGCCGTGGTCCTCGCCAATCGCAAGATTTTCGAGTCCGCCCGGCGGAATCCGCTGCGGCACGGGATGGGCGCGACGGTGACGGCCTTGTGGTTGAATGGGCAGCGCATGAGCATAGCGCACGTGGGCGACAGCCGCGCCTACCTGCTGCGCACGGGAGCCCTCGAACAGCTCACCAGGGACCATTCCCTGGTTGCCGAACAGGTGCGCCGCGGCATTCTGACGCCGCAGCAGGCCGACCGGAGCGAGATGCAAAGCGTGCTCATCCGCGCCCTGGGCACGCAGGAAGACGTCGAAGTGGATGCCGATGAATTCGGCTTGATGAACGGCGATATCGTGCTGCTCTGCTCGGACGGGCTTACCCGCATGGTCACGGATCCGGAGATTGCCAGCACGTTGTTGACACAAGCAGACGCGCAAAGCGCGGCGGAACGGTTGGTGAGCCTGGCAAATGAAAACGGCGGCGAGGACAACATTACCGTTGTGGTTGTGAACCTTCAGCCCGCATCCAACGGGTTCTTCGCGCGAGTGCGCCGGTGGATGCGCTTGCCCCGCGATGTCCCAGCGTCCGGAGGAGGAGACTGAAATGGCGAAGCTCAGCCTGAAATTCGAGAACAAAATCTTGAAAGAGGTTCCCATTGGCAGCCGGCCGGTGAGTATCGGCCGCGCGCCGGACAACGACATTCCCGTGGACAATCTGGCGGTCTCCAACTACCACGCCAAGGTGTATCACGAGGCGGGACGCCTGGTGGTGGAGGATTTGAACAGCCTGAACGGCACGTTTGTCAACGACCTGCGCATCGAACGCGCCACGCTCCACGACGGCGACAAAATCTTTATCGGCAAACACGCCATCCTCGTGGATACCTCCGGCGACGCCGCGGTGCCGTGGGATTACGGCAGAAAAGCCGTCGCCCCCATTGTCGAAGAGACCATGGTGCTCGACACCAAGCAGCGCCGCGACATGCTCCAGCAAGCCGTGGCCATGGGCGAACGCTCGCAATTTGCGCCCGGCCGCCTGAAGGTCCCCACGCTGATCATCCTGCAAGGGAAAACCGACCAGAAAGAATACGTGCTCAACAACAAGCTCACGGTCATCGGCAAGTCCCCCATGGCCACGGTGCGCATGCACGGCTGGTTCACGCCGCAGGTGGTCGCGCAGATCAACAAGCGCGACGACGGTTTCTACGTCGGCCCGGGGAGCAAGAAAGCCAAGATCAATGGCGTGACCATCCACGGACCGACGCGGCTGAGCGACGGCGACATCATCGAAGTCGGCGGCCTGCGAATGAACTTCCTATTCCGCACCTAGCGGAGCCAGCGCTATCCGGGCGGCCAGCGGAAGCTGCGCCCGCCCAGCAAGTGCAGGTGCAGGTGAAACACACTCTGCCCTGCCTCGCGGCCGTTGTTGTGGACGGTGCGGTAACCCTCCAGAAGATGCCGCTCGCGCGCGAGTTGCGCGGCAACAAGCTGGAGTCTCCCCAGAACCTGCGTGTCTTCCTTCGTGGCCTCGTTGAGCGAGACAAAATGTTTCCGCGGGCAGATCAAGATATGCGTGGGGGCCTTCGGATGAATGTCTTCGAACGCGAAAATCTCTGGGTCCTCATACACCATCTTCGCGGGAATTTTCTTTTCGCTGATCTTGCAAAACAGGCAGTCGTCGTTCATCGGTCTCCTCCCGGCGCGTCCAACTGATCCATGCGCACGACAAACGGCACAAAACCTTCCCGGGCGCGCAACTGTTCGCCAAACTGGCGCGCCGCGTCTTCTCCGGAAACTTTCCCCACACGGACGCGGTAGAAATACCCGGAAGGGGAATCATATTCCTGAATGAAGGCGGGCGAATAGGTTTGCGCAAGACGTTCGCGCAGCCGCTCCGCGTTCCGCTGGTCCAGGAAGGCGCCCACCTGCACCGTGAAGTAACCTGTGGCCGGATTTGAACCGGACAGCAGTTCGATGCGCACGGGAGCAACGCCCGTCGCCACCAGGTCAAGCGCCTGCGCCGCGTTCAGCGAAAGATCAATGATCCGATTTTCGACAAACGGGCCGCGATCGGTGATGCGCACGTCCACCGAGCGGCCATTCGTCAGGTTCGTCACGCGCACAATCGAGTCAAATGGCAGCGTGCGATGCGCCGCGGTCAGCTTGTGCATGTTGTAGGTTTCCCCGTTTGCCGCGCGGCGTCCGTGAAACGGGACTCCGTACCACGAGGCCAGGCCCTCTTCGGCATAGCCTCCCGCTTCCGAGCGTGCAGGCGGCTTACGGCGCGGTGCGGACGGCAGGGGAGCAGGCTTTTCCTCAGTGGCGGACGGCTCGGCTTCCGCAGGAGGCTGTGGCGGATGACGGTTGGCTGCCGCCCGCCGCCCGGCGCATCCCCATGCGGAGAATCCGGCGAGCATCGCAAAAACGAGGAAACGCTTCACACGGCGCCCCGGATCATTTCTTTTCTCTCCGGGCCACACGCGCTTCAATGTCCTCGGCAGCCGCCGCCAGCTTCTCGGAAACCTTTCGAAGCGCCCGGGCTGCGCGGCGTTCGGTCTGCGGGCCGACTTCCTCGCGCCACAATTTCCGCAGCCGCTCCATCTCTGCGTCAATCCTCCGCCCCACGTCTTGAAAGCTGGCCATTTCGACTCCTTTTGCGCTCGCTGAGGGCTGCCGATGCGCTTTCGGCAATCCGAATCCGATTTTGGGTATTATAGGAACGCTCGTTCAGGGTCGCAAGGAGATGCGGTGCCGCTACCATATCGCTGGCAATGGAGACTCGATCGTGTGCGCAATGCCTTGCGGGGGTTTTTTCGCCCGGACCCGCAGGCCGCCCGGCCGCGGCTATGTCCCGCGTGCCACACGCTGGTGGGCACCACCGCAACGCGTTGCCACGAATGCGGCGCGAGTCTGACCTTCTCCCTTGCCGCCGCGAGCAAATCTCTCTCTGGAATCCTCCCGAGCGAAACGCCCATCACCATGCTCATCTTTGTCATCAACATATTGCTCTTTGGCGTCAGCTTGCTGGCCACCATGCGGGCCACCGAAGGCTTCAATCTTTTCGGCAGCATCAGCGGAGCGGTTTTGAGCCGCATGGGGGGCAGCCGGATTGACCTGATTCTCGGTGGAGAATGGTGGCGCTTGGTGATGGCGGTCTTTTTGCACGGCAGCTTACTTCATATCGGAATGAATTCGTGGGTGCTGATGGATCTCGGGCCGCAAGTGGAGCACATTTATGGCTCGGCTCGTTATTTGTTCCTCTACATTGTCGCCGGCGTCGTGGGCTTTGCGCTTAGCGCGTTCACAGGCCACTTCAGCATCGGCGCGTCCGGCTCTCTCATGGGACTGATCGGCCTGATGATTGCCATCACCTCGCGCCGCGGCGGCAGCTATATGCGTATGGTACGAAATCAGCTAATCCGCTGGGTACTCTATATCTTCGTGATCGGCATGATGATCGGCGGGATAGACAACTTCGCTCACTTCGGGGGCCTGGCCACAGGTTTTCTGCTCGGGAGAGTTTTCGAAGACCGCGAGCCGATGAACGCATCCGAGCGCAAGCGCGCCTACTTGCTCGGGTGGCTTGCCGGGCTTACCTTCGTCGCCAGCTTCGCTTTGATGCTGCGCCAATACTTCCGAACCAATTGAATTTCGCCGCGGCGCATTTTCATGGCTGTGAGGAGCTGCTCAGCCGGCGCGCCATCACCACGCTGTAGTGAAGTCCCGAAAAGACCGTAAGCCCAGCGACAAAAATAATGAGCAGCCGGGTGAGTTGCACCAGCCAGTGCTGGCTGGTAACCGCGGTGAGAACGACAGCAAACACCAGAACGATCTGAGACGTCGTGGTGAACTTTCCAAACAAGCTGGGCGGAAACGGCCGGTAGCCCGCCACAACAATAATCACTGCGGCGATGGTGAGGATCAAGACGTCGCGGCTGAGCACCAGAATGGTCAGCCACCAGTGCAGCTTCCCTTTCAGAGCGAGGACGAAAAACGAAGAGGAGAGCAGCAGCTTATCGGCGACGGGATCGAGAATAGCTCCCAGGGACGATTTTTGATTGAGCAGGCGCGCCAGAAGGCCGTCAATCCCGTCGGTGAGCCCTGCAAGAATCAGCACCGCCAGCGCCCATTTGTAGTATTCGGAATGGATCAAAATGATGAACAGCGGCAGGAAGCCGAGGCGCAGAAAGGTGATTTCGTTGGGAACCGTCCAGATGCCGCGTGCCATGTGCGTTCATCGTACAGCAAATCAGGCAAAGAGGGCCAGATAGCCGGCCAGTGATTTCCCCACCTTGCGCTCAAACATCCCCGCCAGTGAGGGAATCGAGCCGGACGGCTCGTCCAGCGCTATCCGCTCGACGCGCGCCATCGGAAAGAAGAGCGTGGGCAGCCCTACGCGGTCGCCTTCGGGATGCAGCACCTGGAGGATGAAGTCGTCGAACGAATTCAAATCAATGCCGCGGAGGGTTACGCCGGCGGGATGAATGGCGAGCAGTTCGCCCCAGAGTTTTTCTTTGGGGGAATGCAGGCTGAGGACGACGATTGTATGAGGTTCCACGCGCTTCACCTGGGGCGATTGCCCGTGTCCTGATGGTAGCGCACCCCGTGAAGCGGATGGCGGCGGGGTGCGGCAAGAGTACCGGGCGGTCCCGCCGCCCGAGCGGTCACACGGCAATCGTTTTCAAGCCGGGCGCAATCCGCAGGCGCGGCTCGGTAACGCGTTGCACATCCTCTGCTTTCGTTCCCGGGGCGACTTCGCGCAGCAGCAATCCCTCCGGTGTCACTTCCATGACCGCCAGCTCGGTGACGATCAAGTCCACCACTTCGACGCCGGTCAGCGGCAGCGAGCACTTCTTCAAAATCTTCGGCTTGCCCTCTTTGGTGGTGTGCTCCATGGCGATGATCACGCGCCGCGCTCCCGCCACCAGGTCCATCGCTCCGCCCATGCCCTTCAGCATTTTTCCGGGGATGGCCCAGTTGGCGAGGTTTCCTTTCTCGTCCACTTCGAGCGCGCCCAGAACGGTCAGGTCCACGTGTCCGCCGCGGATCATGCCGAACGAATCGGCGCTCGAAAAATAACAGCAGCCGGGAATCTCGGTGACGGTTTCCTTCCCCGCGTTGATCAGGTCGGGATCCTGCTGCCCCTCGAGCGGGTAGGGCCCCACACCGAGCAGTCCGTTTTCCGATTGCAGGACCACTTCCATTCCCGCGGGGATGTAGTTCGCGACCAGCGTCGGCGTACCGATGCCCAGATTGACGTAATACCCGTCGCGGAGCTCCTGGGCGACGCGCTTGACGATCAGTTCCCGTTTGTCCATCTCACCTTGCGGCATGTCTATATTTCTCCGCTCTTCTCTGCGTCTCTGCGTTGCAGGGGTTTCTTCTTACCCCTTGCGAAGCGTGAGCTTCTCGATCCGTTTCTCGTAACGCGGCCCCTGGAAAATCGCGTTCACGAAAATTCCCGGCGTGTGAATTCTGTCCGCCTCGAGCTGCCCCAATTCCGCGAGCTCCTCGACTTCCGCGACGACGTAATCGGCAGCGGTGGCCATCATGGGGTTGAAGTTCCGCGCCGTCTTGCGGTAAATCAGGTTGCCCCAGCGGTCGCCCTTCCAGGCCTTGATGAACGCAAAATCTCCCCGGAGCGCGCGCTCCATCACGCATTTCCGTCCGTGGAACTCGCGGACCTCTTTCCCTTCCGCGACCATCGTTCCGTATCCGGTGGGCGTAAAGAACGCCGGGATCCCCGCGCCGCCGGCGCGCAGCCGCTCGGAAAGCGTCCCCTGGGGATTCAGTTCGACCTCCAGTTCCCCGGCAAGGACCATGCGCTCGAACGTCTTGTTCTCTCCCACGTAGGTGGAGATCATCTTCTTCACCTGGCGATTGCCGAGCAGGATGCCGACGCCGGCGCCGTCTATCCCGGCGTTGTTGGAAACGATGGTGAGATTCTTCGTGCCTTTGCGCTGCACGGCGGCGATTAGATTCTCAGGAATCCCGCAGAGGCCGAACCCGCCCATCAGGATTGTGACGCCGTCGCGGAGCTTGTCAATCGCCGCATCGGCATTCGCTACGCGCTTGTCCATTCCCTGTCTCCTCCGCCCGGAATCATTCCTGTTTGCGCATTTCTCGAGCGCAGTCTACTGCATTTCCCGGAGAATTTTGTAGAGTTCATTGGCGGTATCGAATTCGCCTTCCAGCTCCCGGCTGGCGAGCCGGCTGCGCAAATCCTCAATGGCGCTGGAAAGCCGGCCGAGCGCGCGGGAAATATTGTCGGTGTTGGTCAGCGCGATATCGCGCCACACCGCGTACGGACTCCCCGCCAGGCGCAACGCGTCGCGCAGACCGCGCCCCGCGAGAGAGACCGGAAGACCTGTCTCGTTGGTTTCTTCGTGAACCACTCCGGCAAGCGCGACGCAGACGAGCTGCGGCAAATGCGAAACGATGGCCGCGGCCCAGTCGTGCGTTTCCGCGTCGAGCCACACCGGCTCCGCGCCCAAGTTTTTCAGGAGCGTCGCAAACGCCGCTCGCCGCGGGTCTCCGTCACTCGCGTTCTTGTTGCCAATCAGCGCGTAGCGCGTCTTACAAAACAATTCCGCGTCGGCATGGGCGATTCCGGATAATTCCTTGCCCGCCATCGGGTGTCCGCCCAGAAAAGTGGCGCCGCTCGGGAAGCACTCCGCGCCGCGCCGGCAGATGCGCACCTTTGTGCTGCACGCATCGGTCACCAGCGCGCCCGGCGCCGCGCGCCGCGCGATTTCCGGAAGCACGTCGAGCGTCACGCTGATGGGAAGTGAAATGTAAACGAGGTCGGCGCCGGCGAGAGCTGCCGCCAGGTCCCCGGAAAAGGCTTCGTGAATCGCGCCGCGGGCCTGCGCCTGGCGCACGACCCCTTCTTTGTCCCATCCCGCGATGCGGATTCCGGGAAGCGCATTTCGCAGCGCAAGCCCGAATGAGCCGCCGATCAGTCCCGTCCCCAGGATGGAGGCGCGCCGGAAGGAAGGAAGAGATTCACTCATCGGCTTGGCCCGGATGCTCGCGTAGTTTGCTCAGCCAATGCGCCGCCCCACAGCCGGCGCAATCATGCGCAGCTCATTCATGAGCTGCGCGAACTGGTCGGCGAAGAGCGACTGGGCGCCGTCGGAAAGCGCGTGTTCCGGATCGTTGTGCACCTCGATGAGCAGGCCGTCGGCGCCGGCGGCCACCGAGGCGCGCGCCATGGGAGCGACTTTGTCGCGCCGTCCGGTGCCGTGCGACGGGTCGGCAATGATGGGCAGGTGCGACAGTTTCTTGATGACCGGAATGGCGGCGATGTCGAGGGTGTTGCGCGTGGAGGTTTCGAACGTGCGGATGCCGCGCTCGCACAGAACTACGTTGTAATTCCCGCCGGACATGATGTACTCCGCGGAAAGCAGCAGCTCTTCGATCGTCGCGGACATCCCCCGCTTGAGCAGCACCGGCTTGTGCGTCTCGCCCAGCGCACGAAGCAAGTGATAGTTCTGCATGTTCCGCGCGCCCACCTGCAACATGTCCACGTACGGCAGCATCAGCGTAATCTGCGACGGGTCCATGACTTCGCTTACCACATACAGGCCGTTCTTGTCCGCTGCCTGCCGCATGAATTTCAAGCCCTGCTCGCCCAGCCCCTGAAACGTGTAGGGCGAAGTCCGCGGTTTGAACGCGCCGCCGCGCAATAACTTCGCGCCGGATTTTGCAACGCGCTCGGCAACCGTATGAATTTGCTCGGACGATTCGACGGCACAGGGTCCGGCCGCGACAACCACTTCTTGTCCGCCGATGCGCACCCCTTTGCCGATTTCCACCACCGTGCCTTCGGGCCGGAAATGGCGGCTGGCCAGTTTGTAGGGCTGCGTGATACGGACGACCTCGCGCACCCCATCGAGCAGCTCGATATCCCGCGGATCGAAATCCGTGCGCACGCCCACGGCGCCAAGCACCGTGTGAGTTTCTCCGGTCGAGCGGTGCACGTTGAATCCCATGGCCACCAGGCGGTCAATCACGTGCTGGATCTGGTGGTCCAAAGCCCCTTCTTGCATCACAACAACCATGTCACTCTCCTGAGCCCGTCACAGCAGAATCCCCGGGAATTCCCCGCGCACAATTTCCGGCCCGAGATGGATCACGATCCCCGCGGCTTCTCCGTTTTCTCGGGCGCGCCATCCGGATGCATTGCCGTGCGTTCCACAGAGCGCGCTTCGTCCAAAATGCGTTCGAATAGCCGCCGGATGGCCGTGTCCGGGAGCGGCCCCGAGTTCGCGCGCTCGGCGTTTTCCAGCACTTCCCGCTCGCGCTCCGGCTGATACAGCGGCAGATTTGCGTCCCGTTTCAGCTTTCCGATTTCCATCGCCGCCTTCGAGCGTTCGTTCAGCAACCGGACGAGCTGCCGGTCGATTTCGTTAATCTTGCCGCGCCAGTCTTCGATTTTCACGGCGGCGCTTCCCTGCGGCTCATCCCCCGGCGGGCGGCTTCCTTGAGCGCGCGAACCCTCTCGCCGACGGCATGCGCAGCGGCATCCGCCGAGGCAGCGTTTTCAATTTCCGCGACGAGCGCCGACCCGACCACGGCCGCATCCGCCAGCCCGCCGAGCACAGAGACGTGCCCGGGGAGCGAAATCCCGAACCCCACGGCAATCGGCAGCGACGTCACGCGCCGCGTGCGCCGCACCAGGTCCGGCAAATCTTCCGGCAGCGCATCTCTCACGCCGGTTACGCCGGTGCGCGAAATCAGGTACAGGAACCCGCTCGAGACCCCCGCGATTCTCGCAAGGCGCTCGTCCGGGGAGGTCGGCGCGGCCAGAAAAATCGTGTCCAGCCCGTGCGCGGCCATGGTCTTGCGAGGCTCGCCCGATTCCTCGGGGGTCAGATCGGTGATCAACACGCCGTCGGCGCCCGCCGCCGCAGCCGTTGCCGAGAACCGATCGAGTCCCATCTGAAGCACCGGATTGTAATAGCTGAAGAGCACGAGCGGCACTTCGGTCTTCTCCCGCAGCCGCTTCACCAGTTCGATGACGCCCGCTAATGTGGTTCCGCTTCGCAGGGCCCGCTCGCTGGCGCGCTGAATCACCGGCCCATCGGCCAGCGGGTCGCTGAACGGCACACCCAATTCGACCACGTCCGCTCCCGCCTCTGCTAGCGAAAGAACGATTTTCCCGGTCGCGGCAAGCGCCGGATCGCCTGCCGTAACGTAGGCGACGATTCCCAGCTCGCCCTTCGCACGCAACTGTTCGAATCGTTGCCCGATCCGCGTGCGCATTGTCGTCGTCGAAGGCATGGGAAGCAGCGCCTAGAACCGTCCCAGATGACGCGAGTAAATCTCCATATCCTTGTCACCGCGCCCGGAAATATTGACAATCACCAGCGCACCGCGCTTCATCTTCGGAGCGCGCTCGATGAGTCCCGCGAGCGCGTGGGCGCTTTCGAGCGCCGGAATAATCCCTTCGGTGCGCGCCAGAGTCCGCCCCGCATCGAGCGCCGCGTCATCGCTCACCGCCGCATACTCCGCGCGGCCCTGGTCCGCCAGCCAAGCGTGCTCCGGGCCGATGGCCGGATAATCCAGCCCTGCTGAGACCGAATGCGTCGTGGAAATTTGTCCGTCGTTGGTCTGCAAGACGTACGTGTATGTCCCCTGCAAAACTCCGGGGCGCGAGCCGGCAAATCCCACGGCGGCGGCAAGGCGGGCGGCATGCTCGCCGAGGCCTTTCCCGCGTCCTCCGGCTTCGAACCCCATCATCTTTACATTCGCATCCTCGCGAAAGGCATGGAACAAGCCGATGGCGTTGGAGCCGCCGCCTACGCAGGCAATCAAGACGTCGGGCAAGCGCTGCTCGGCTTTCAAAATCTGCTCGCGCGCTTCATGACCGATGCACGCATGAAAATCGCGCACCATCACGGGATAGGGATGGGCGCCCAGCACCGAACCGAGCAGGTAATGTGTGGTGCGCACGTTGGTCACCCAATCGCGCATGGCCTCATTGATGGCGTCCTTGAGCGTGCGGCTGCCCGCCTCAACGCCCACCACCTGCGCGCCGAGCAGCTTCATCCGCGACACGTTGAGGCCCTGGCGCGCCATATCCTCGGTGCCCATGTACACGACGCACTCGAGGCCCAGCCGCGCGGCAACGGTTGCCGTGGCCACGCCGTGCTGGCCCGCGCCGGTTTCCGCGACGATACGCGGCTTCTTCATCCGCACCGCCAGCAGTCCCTGACCCAGGCAGTTGTTGATCTTGTGCGCGCCGGTGTGCAGCAAGTCCTCGCGCTTCAAATAAATTCGCGGGCCGCCCAGGTGCGCTGTGAGCCGCGCGGCAAACTGCAGCGGCGTCGGGCGCCCCGCAAAATTCCTCAACAGGTCGTCCAGCTCGCTCCGGAACCGCGCGTCGCTCTTCGATGCTTCGAACGCGCGTTCGAGTTCTTCGAGCGGCGCCACCAGTGTTTCGGGAACATATCGTCCGCCATACGGCCCGAAGCGTCCTGCGGTCTGCGCGATAGTTTGCGTCGTGGTCATCGCTCAGCGCCCCGCCCTTTCGACTTCCCTGACAAATTCCCGCATCTTCGATGCGTTTTTCTTCCCCGGCTTCGATTCCACTCCACTCGCCACGTCCACGGCGAACGGCTCAACCTCGCGGATGGCCCGCGCCACGTTTTCCGGCGTCAGCCCGCCCGCGAGAATTACGCGCCCGTATTTCTTCGCTTCCCGCGCCAACCGCCATTCGAACGCCTTTCCCGAGCCGCCGAAGAGCTTTGGCCGAAAACCATCGAGCAAGAAGGCCGAGGCGCCAACGTAAGTCTTCAACACCTGCGGGCGAAAACCGCGGCCCACCCGGACCGCCTTGATCACGCGATGCGCGGCCGAACACTCTCGGACCATGGCGCGGCTCTCGTCGCCGTGAAGCTGCACGGCGTCGAGCCGAAGCGCCCGGGCAATGGCTCCGACGGCCTCCGCCGTCCAATTCACGAACACGCCCACCGCCTCCACAAACGGCGGCAGCTTCCGAATCATCTCCCAGGCCTGAGCCGGGGTCACCGAGCGCGGGCTCGGCGGGTAGAAATTGAATCCGAGCGCGTCCGCTCCGGCGTCAATCGCGGTCCTGGCATCGCTCCAATTGGTGATCCCGCAGATTTTGACGCGCACCATCGAACTTACGCGGATTTCGCCGCGCCCGTTCGCAACAACAGGCGCAACGCCGCGGCCGGGTCCGGCGACTGCATCAAATGTTCGCCGATGAGGAACGCGTCGAAGCCCGCTTCGCGCAATTTCTTCAAATCGTCGTTCGTGCGCAGGCCGGATTCGCTCACCGCGATGCATTCGTCCGGAATCGCCTCGACCAGCTCGTAGGACGTATCCATCCGAACTTCGAGCGTTTTTAAGTCGCGGTTGTTCACGCCGATGATTCGCGCGCCGACGTCCACAGCGCGGCGCAATTCCTTGTTCGTATGCACTTCGACGAGCGCCTCCATGCCAAGTTGCCGCCCTAGTTCGAGCAAATCCCGGAGCTGGGCATCGTTGAGAATGGCCACAATCAGCAAAAAACTGTCTGCGTCGTTGGCCCGTGTTTCCCACACCTGCCAGGGATCGAAAACAAAATCTTTCCGCAGGACAGGAAGCTTCACCGCCTTGCGCGCGTCCCGCAAATCCTTCAAGGCGCCCTGAAAATGTTCCTCCTCGGTGAGCACGGAAAGCGCGGCCGCCCCGGATGCTTCGAGGTCTGCGGCCAGACCGGGAGGATCAAACGCCTCCCGGATCACGCCGCGCGATGGCGAGGCCTTTTTTAATTCCGCGATGATATTGACGGCATTGCGGGCAAGGGCCGCGGAAAAATCGCGGACCGGCGTGCCCTTCAGCACGCCCAAGCGCAGCGCCGCTTCCGGCAAGACGCGCTTGCGATGCTCTACCGCGCCGCGGCGAGCTTCGACCATGCGGTCGAGAATGGTTCCGCTTTTCGTTTCGATGCTCAACGGGCCCGCCCGGAAAGCTGTGACCTGCAAGGATGGCCGCCAACAGATAAGCGATCATGCTAGCCCCCGCCTCCGGTCCTGTCAATTTATTGGCAACCCTGGACGGAAAGCCAATTTGGAGTAGAAAAGGCGGCGTTCAACTGAAGATTTGGCTCTGTGGATCGACTCTCCTCATTCGTCTCGCAACGCAACCATAGGGTCCAGTCGTGAAGCGCGCTGCGCCGGCAGGAAACTCGCGGCCACAGTGACCGCTGCAAGGGCGGCAATCGCTGCGGCCAGCGTAAGAGGATCGCGGGGCTTCAGGCCGAACAAGAGCGAACTCGCGGTTTTTGCGGCCAGCAGGGACAGCGCGGTGCCAGCCGCCAGTCCTATGCCCAGGAGAATCCCCGCTTCGTGCAGGATCATCTTCATCACGTCGCCGCGCTGCGCACCAAGCGCCATGCGAATCCCGATCTCATTTGTCCTTCGGGCGACCGTATACGAGATGAGTCCGTACAGGCCGATGGTGGCAAGCAAGCCCGCCAGAAAACCGAAAAAGCCGGAAAGAGTGGCCATGAGCCGTTCGGGCAGAAGAGAGTTGCGGATCTGGTCTTTGAAAACATGGAACTCGATGCTGATTTCGGGGCTGGCGCCGGCGATGGCGCGCTTCACTTCGGAGAGCAGGCCGCTAAGAGCAAGGTCCGAGCGAATCAGGAATTGGGCGGATTCGTCCGGGCGGTCATCCTGGGCCGCAGCGACAAAAACTGCTGGCTTAAATTCTTCGCGAAGGTCTTCGTACTTCGCGTCCTTGACGAATCCAACGATTTCGTACAGGGGAGCCGGGCGCCCCACATAGACCTTGACCCGGAAGGTCCGTCCGATGGGATTTGCTCCATTCAAGAGCTTTCGCACAAACGACTCGTTGACGATCGCGACCTTCGGTGATGCAGCGGTATCCCGGTCGTCGAAGTCCCGGCCCGCCACCAATGGGGTTCCCAGAGTCTTGAAATATCCGGGGCTGACCCGGCTGAAGTTCGGGGTGACCTTGCTCTTCTCAGTGCCGTCAATGAGGACATTGTTGTTCCAGCCGTTTCCGCTCACGGGAACGATGGTGGTGTCGGCGGCGAATAAGACTCCCGGAATGGCGCGAATGCGGTCGAGCACCTCCCGCTTGTAAGTTTGTCGCCGCTCCACCGGGAGCTTGAGACGGGTTAGATCGAGGTCTGTAATCAGTATGCCGTCCTGCCGAAAGCCCGCATCGAGAGTCAGCAAATTGCGCAGGCTGCGAACGAACAGCAGAGCTCCCACCAGAAGCACGAGCGAGACGGCGACTTGAGATACCACGAGGGCGCGCCGGAGACTGAACCGCTCGCGACCGCTGGTCATGCCGCGCCCGTGCGATTTCAGAATTTCGACGGGAGCGACTCGCGTGGCCCGCAAAGCGGGCGCCAGTCCAAACAGAACACACGTAAGCACGGCGACGGCCGCGGTGAATCCGAGGACGCGCCAGTCCAGGTGCAGGTCAACGAACACGCGGTTTCCCTGCGTCGAGAGATAAGCAACCAGGAAACGGCTCAAGCCCTGCGCGAGCGCTGCGCCGAGGGCGGCGCCCACGGCGGCGAGGAGCAAACTCTCGGAGAACAACTGGCGAATAAGGCGTCCACGCGACGCGCCCAAAGAGAGCCGGATGCCGATCTCGCGCTCCCGGGCACTGGCGCGCGCCAGCATCAAGTTGGCCAGGTTCGCGCAGGCGATGAGCAGAACCAATCCGGCGATAGAGAGAAGCAACCAAAGAGGGCTCTCGTAAGTTTTGCGCAAGTTCGAAAACCCAGTATCGGCGGGAAAGGCTCCAAATTTGTTTTCGAAATAGTGCTTGGACGCCTCCGCGTCGTAAACAGGCGGGAGTGTTGCTTCCAGCATCGCGGGCGAGGCGGCGGTTAATTGCGCCGTTGCCTGGGCCAGCGTCCATCCCGGTTTGAGGCGGCCTACAGCCGCCAGCCACCAGGCGTGCCGTACGTCGAGCATGGCATCTTCACCATGGATCATCGGCTCGGAACAAATGGGGATGGCCACGTCGAAGGAGCGGCCCACTTCCACGCCGTAAAAGCCGGCCGGAGTGACGCCAACGATTTCGAAGGGATGGCTTTCGAGCGTGAGTTTTCTGTCGAGGACATCGGGGGCGCCGCCGAATTCGCGCTGCCAGAACGCGTAGCTGATTACGGCGTTCGGCGAACCGCAGCCCCGCTGATCGTCGGCGGGAGCCAGCACGCGGCCCATCAGGGGCGTGACTTCCAGGGTCTTGAAGAAGTCCCCACTCACCAAAATGGCTGCGGCGTTCCGGGCTTCGCCGCCGGTGGCGAGGTTGAGGCCTTCTCTACCCCACGCGAAAATGCTGGAGAATGCCTGCTGGCGGGCGCGAATCTGCTCCCAGAGAGGATTGCTCAGTTGAGAATAGGGCCCGTGGAAGCGTCCCGAACCCCACTTCCCCTCAATCAGATGGACGGCAACCAATTCCTGCGGATTCTTGACGGGAAGAGTGCGGATGCGCACCGCGTCAATCAGCTGAAAGATTGCAGTATTGGCGCCAATCCCCAGTGCCAACGACAATATGGCGACCAGCGCGAATCCAGGGTTCAGGAGCAACAGGCGAACACCGTACTTTACATCCTGCCAAATCGTATGCACGCGCACACCTCCTCTTGCTCTGTGGCGTTAGACGTCGCCCGAGGCGATTTGGTCAGGGCATGTTGATTCTAAGGGTTTTTAAGTTGACTAGCGGTCGTTGAGGTCTGATTCAAGGGAAAGAGCTTCCGACACATGACGCGGCGCGGGTGCGTACGAGGAGTAGGGGCTACTGCGAAAACTTGAAAATGGCCTCCATGAGTTCGTCGTACACCTTCGGGTCGGAGCGGCGAATGGCATCGGTTGCGCAATTCTCAAGATAGTTCCGAAGAACGATCCGCGAGACTTGCCGCAAGGCGTTCTGAGCGGCGGCAAGCTGCGTCAGCACTTCCATGCAAGGCCTCTGCGAGCCAATCATCTCTTGGACGCCCCTAAGCTGTCCCTCCGCGGCCTTGAGCCTGCGGAGGCAATTGTCTTTCCTCTCGTCAGTAAAGAGCGGCAACACTTCTGCTTTTGATTTCACACCCTTCTCCTCGCACAACGCTGAGGGACGAATGTCAGTCCATTCTGGTTGGAGACTCGCCCCTACTTTGCCGAAAGGGATTTGCAGCAGCACTGATCAATCGTTTTCTTGGCCAGCGTACAATAGAGCTTGCCTTCGCGCTGCTCACAGCAACATGTGACGATCTTTTTGTTGGTCAGCGTGCATAGCAGCGTTTCCTTTTGGGTTTTGGGGAACGCTGCCAGCCCGAGCGCCGACAGAAGCAACGTGCCCAGCGCTATGGAAAGACTTCTCCGCATGGATCCTCCTATGACCCCCACCGGGTGGGGGTGTAAGCATTCTCCCCCCAAGGCTGCGTCCGTGTCAAGAAGCGCGCCAAGAATTATGATTTGCCTGGCTGGCGCGCAAGTGAGCGAGGATGGGTCTTGGTAGGACGGCAAGGACTATTGGATCTGGCGCAAGACCTCGGGGGAGACATTGCCGCCGCAGATGATGACCGCAACGGTCTTGCCGCTATAGCGAGGCGCGTCCTTCAAGAAGGAGGCCAGTGCGACCGCCGCGGCGCCCTCGATCACCCACCCCCTTAAAGCTCGTATCCGGCGCATGGCCGACAAGATTTCTTCTTCGGAGACGAGCGTCATCCGATCGATCACACTTCTGGCGATGTCCAGGGTGAGGGATTCGGGCTCGAGTCCTCCCGCAGTACTTTCGGAAAGCGTGGGCTGCTCGGGGAAATCGAGAATACGCCCGGCTTTGATGGATTCGTAGAGCACGCGGGAATTCTCCGGCCAGCAGCCGACGATTTCGGTGTCGCGTGAAACCGATTTCAAATAGGAGCCGATTCCGCTGATGAGTCCGCCGCCGCCGACGGCAACAAAGACCGCGTCGATCTGCGGGGCCTGATGGTGCATTTCGAGGGCGATGGTCCCTTGCCCGGCAATCACCTGCCGATCGTTGTAGGGAGAGATGAAAACCTTTCCGGATTTGCTGGCTGCTTCTCGCGCCGCCAGTTCTGCATCGAGGGGTTCCTTGCCCAGCACCCGCACTCGTGCGCTATATTCTTCAATGCGTTTGACCTTCGAGCGCGAGACTTTCGACGAGACATACACTTCGGCAGGAACGCCGACAGCCTTGGCCGCAGCCGCAACACCCAGTCCGTGGTTGCCGTTGGAGGCTGCGATCACGCCATCCTGCGCCTGCTTTGGACTGAGCGAGAGGATCTTATTGGTGGCGCCGCGAAGTTTGAAGGATCCGGTGCGCTGCAGATTCTCGAGCTTGAACAGGACGCGCACTGGCAGACCCGGGGCTAAATCGGGGATCAGTTCGAGCGGCGTCTCCACAACCGAGGAACGAATCCTCTCGTGCGCGTCCAGGACGAGTTGCGCCATGCTTGCCATTTCATGAGCTGAATTCATCGAGCGCCGCTGCGATTCGCGAAGGAGCAGGCGGCCTTGATCTTATCATTCGAAGTGGCAAAGAAAATTACCGCGAGCTTCGCTGTCCGATTATGGGACGGCCAATCCCACAACCGGCCATTTCGGTGTAAGATGCTGCAAGCAATATCATGTAACCTACTGTCCCAAAAGGCCTTACTAGTAATCGAGGGAGGCCTGCCAGTTGCGTTATATATATGGTTGAATCGAGGGTAGTCTTATGGATATTCAACGACCCGCGAGCGTAAAAGCGCAAAAGACTCGCCGCATGATCATTACGGTCGTGGTTGTCGTGCTGATGCTGGGCGGGGTTACCTACGGGCTGACGCGCTTGCGCCCGGCCGCCCCAACTGTGGACGACGCGACGGTCTGGAAGGACACCGTCCGCCGCGGACCCATGATACTGGATGTCCGCGGCCTGGGGACGCTGGTCCCGGAAGATATCCGCTGGATCCCCGCGCAGTCGCAAGCACGGGTGGACCGCATCGTTTTGCGGTCGGGCGACACGGTGAAGCCCACCTCGGTCGTTCTGGAACTGAGCGATCCGCAACTGCAGCGCGATGCTCTCGACGCCGAGTACCAATTGAAAGCGGCGGAGGCGGATTACGCGAACTTGAAAGTTCAAGTGAACAGCGAGCTGGCCAGCCAGAAAGCGAACGAGGCCTCGGTCCGCAGCGATTTTGAGCAAGCCAAGCTGCAAGCTCAAGTGGACGACCAGCTTTTCAAGCAAGGGCTGACGGCCGAGGTGACCACGAAACTTTCGAAAGTAAGAGCGGAGCAGCTCGCCATTCGCATCAAGCTCGAAGAAGAACGCACGCGGATTGCCAGTGACTCGGCGCAGGCGCGCCTGGACGCGCAGCGCGCGCGCGTGGACCAGCAAAAGGCCCTGTACAATCTTCGCAAGAGCCAGCTTGACGCGCTGCACGTTCGCGCAGGCATCAACGGCGTATTGCAGGCCGTGGCCGTGGAGGTGGGCCAGCAAGTGACGCCGGGCACAAACCTGGCGCGAGTTTCCGACCCGAAATTGTTGAAGGCGCAAATCCAAATTGCGGAAACCCAGGCGAAAGACGTGGTCCCCGGGCAAAAGGCGTCCATCGATACGAGGAACGGTATTGTGGAGGGTCACGTGACGCGCATCGCCGCGGCCCCGGTGAACGGGACGGTTGCCGTGGACGTCAGCCTGGACGGGCCCCTGCCACCCGGCGCGCGGCCGGACTTGAGCGTGGACGGCACCATCACCATCGAAAACCTGAGAGACGTGATGTTTGTGGGACGTCCCGTTCACGGGCAGGCCGACAGCACCATTGGAATCTTCAAATTGACCCCTGACGGGGGCGAAGCGACGCGCGTCAATGTAAAGCTGGGCCGCGTTTCGGTAAACGCCGTCGAAGTCGTATCGGGGTTGCAGGTCGGCGACAAGGTGATTCTCTCCGACATGTCTCAATGGGACAGCGTTGACCGCGTCCGGCTGAAGTAAGAGCCATGGAGAAAAGCGGAGCGCGCGCATGAGTACGGTTGCCCAACATCCGGCCCCGACAAGCGGTGAAAAGACGGCTCCGCGCACTCTGATTGCCGACGATCAGGCGGACATTGTGCAGGCCCTCGCCCTCCTGCTCAAGGCTCACGGTCATCAGACCGAGGCTGCAAATTCCCCCGCGGCTGTTCTGGAAGCTCTGCGCGAGCGTTCCTTCGACCTGCTCTTGATGGATTTGAACTACGCCCGCGACACGACTTCCGGAGACGAAGGCCTGGATTTGCTCGAGCAGATCCAGGCGATGGACTACACGCTGCCGATCGTGGTCATGACGGCGTGGGGAAGCACAGACCTTGCCGTCAAGGCCATGCAGCGCGGCGCCTGCGATTACATCGAGAAGCCCTGGGAAAATGCGCGGCTGCTCGCCAAGCTCCAGCGCCCGCTGGAAAAGCGGCGGTCGTGGCGGACCAACGAGCCGGCCATGACCCGCGAGATGAACCTGGCGCGCGAGATTCAAAGCGAACTGGTCCTGCGCGGCCTGCCGCAACTCGACGGCTATGAGTTCTCCGCCGAGTGGCAACCCCTGGGCGCCGTAAGCGGAGACGCCTTCGACGTTCTCCCGTTTGGCGGCGCAAGCGTGGCATTCTGCATCGCGGATGCCGTGGGAAAGGGCGTGCCCGCGGCTCTGCTGGTGTCGCACGTGCAAGCCACGGTGCGCGCGCTGGCCTCGGCCGACCATCCTCCGCAGGAACTCACCGGCAAAGTGAATGCCGCGGTCTGCGACCGCGTGGTGCATGGCCGGTTCGTCAGTTTTTTCTACGCTCATCTTGCCGCGCGCGAACGCCTGCTCACCTATACCTGCGCAGGGCATCCGGCGCCGACGCTGATCCGGGGTGACGGCTCCTGGATGCGGCTTGCGGAAGGCGGGCCGGTGCTGGGTGAATTCGACGGCCGGCTTTTCGAGCAAGGAAGCGTCCAACTGCAAAGCGGGGACCGCCTGGTGCTGTGCACGGACGGTTTGCTCGAGGCAGAGAATTCGAGCGGGGAAACGTTTGGCGACCGGGAATTCCTGGCGACGCTTTTGCAGAATCGCGCCTGCCGCGCCGAGGCGCTGCGGAACATTCTGATGGATGGTTTGCGTACTCATTGTGGCGGCCGTGTGAACGACGATGTGACGCTGCTCACGTTGGCTGTCGAGTAGGAGGAACCTACTGTCGCGGCGGGCCCATGCGCGCAGGCCCAATGGCGGCGCTTCGATATGAGTAGGGGATGAGATGGAAACATTTCTTAAGGACATTCGCTACGCCGTTCGCATGCTTGCCAAGAGCCCGGGATTTGCGGCGGTTGCCGTGCTCACGCTGGCGCTGGGCGTTGGGGCGAATACCGCGATTTTTGGTGTTGTGAAGCAGGTGCTGCTCCAGCCGCTGGGAATGCGCAACTCCGAGCAGTTGGTAATGCTG
>DASWCG010000113.1:0-8615 GCA_036390175.1 Candidatus Acidiferrales bacterium
ACCGTTCTGGCGCTGGCCACGCTTGGTCCGGACTTTACCTTCACGACGACGGTGGAGTCGACCGGCAACGTGTCTCCCG
This sequence comes from Candidatus Acidiferrales bacterium, assembly GCA_036390175.1. Lineage (GTDB taxonomy): Bacteria > Acidobacteriota > Terriglobia > Acidiferrales > UBA7541 > DASQHY01. Next base: position 80 of record DASWCG010000113.1, read on the forward strand.
ACGGACGAGTGAGCGGCGACCTGGTGCTGGCGGGGGCCGGCGATCCGAATCTTTCCAACCGCAGGTTCCCCTTTGAGAAAGAGGCTGAACACGACGGGGCGCCCGAAAAAGTGCTGGCCGAATTTGCGGATGCGATTGCGGCGCGCGGCGTGAAGCAAGTGGACGGAGACGTCATCGCTGACGACAGTCTGTTTTCCCTCGAGCGCTATCCTTCCGGATGGGAAATTGACGACATGGTGTGGTCCTACGGAGCAGCGGTTTCCGCGCTTTCGGTGAATGACAATATAGTGACGCTGACGTTGAATGTAAGTGAGGAGGAGGGCGGAGGGGTTTCGTACACGGTCGAGCCTTGGAGCGAAGAAATCGAGGTCGAGAACAATGTCGTCACGGGTCCTGCCGGGCTGAAGCCCGAGCTGACCCTCCACCGCGAGCCGGGCTCGCGGCGTGTGCTGGTTCGCGGAACACTGCCGGCCCGCAGCGCGCCGCATCCGCTGGTGCTGGCCATCGAAGAGCCTGCCGAACACGCCGCGCACCTGCTGAAACACCTGCTCGAAGCGCGAGGCGTGCAAATCAACGGCAGCGCCCGTGCGCGGCATTGGCCGGAACCGCCGCTGAAAACTTCCACGCGGCTCGCGGAACATATTTCGGTGCCGCTGGCCGAGGCGGTCCAGGTGGTCAATAAGATGAGCCAGAACCTGCACGCGGAGATGCTGTTCCGTTTTGCGGCGCGCACAAGCGGCGGCGCCGTAACGCTCGACGACGCGCTGAAATTTGCCGCGGGATTTTACGAATCGATCGGAATCGAGAAGAACGACCTGGCGCTGCAAGACGGCTCGGGGCTTTCCCGGCGTGACCTGGTGACCCCGCAGGCCGTGGTGGCGCTTCTGCAATATGCGGCGAAGCAAACGCACTGGGCCGAAGTGTTTGAGGCCAGCCTGCCCATTGCCGGGGAGGACGGAACGCTCGCCGACCGAATGAAGAAGACTTCCGCCGCCGGACGCATCCATGCCAAGACGGGTTCGCTCGACCATGTCATGGCGTTATCGGGCTATGCGACGACGCTTGCGGGTGAGCCGCTCGTCTTTTCGATGTTCGGCAACAACTTTGCCGGGAAGAATCACGATGGGGCCCTGGTGCTCGACGCCATCTGTCAGGCGATGGTGGAAGAGTTGGGAACGAAGCCGCGCGCATCGAGGCGGAAGCCCCGGGCTAACTGAGCTGCGCAATCCCTCAGCTTTTTGCGCTTCGCCGGAATCAAATTGGCATGAGCGAAATGATGGCGCCAGAGAAAGTCATTACCGTCTTTGGAAGTTCGCGACCGCACGAAGGCGACGCAGACTATGAACAGGCGCGGGCGCTGGGCCGCGCGCTCGGCGAGCGCCGATGGAAAGTTTGCACGGGCGGTTATGGCGGCGTGATGGAAGGAGTCTCGCGCGGAGCGAAAGAAGCGGGCGGGGAAACAGTGGGTGTCACCGCAGAATTTTTTCAAGCACGCGCGAATCGCTGGGTGGACGAAGAGATCCGCGTGGTCACGTGGCAGGAGCGGCTGTTTGAGCTGATCCGGCGCGGCGACGCCTATGTGGCGTGCAAGGGAGGCACCGGCACGCTGGTGGAACTGGCCGTGGTGTGGGAAATGCTCAACAAACGCGTGATGGAAGGCAAACCTTTTGTCACGCTGGGCGAATTTTGGCAGCCCATCCTGGAAAGTGTGCGCGCAGTCGAGCGTGGACATCCCTCTCCCTGGGGCGAAGCGGACAACCGGCTGATCCACATCGCGCCGGCGGCGGAAGAAGCGGCGTCATACCTGGCGAAGCATTTGAGATAGCAAATCCATGCCGCGGACCGCGGAAGAAATTCTGGAGTTCGACAAGCTGCGGGACATCCTGCGGCGAAGAACGACGTGCGCGCCCGGACGCCGCGCCGTGGATGCGCTCGGTCCTTCCCGCGACCGAGCGCGCCTGGAAGCGGCGTTTGCGCTGATCCGCGAGGCGATGGCGTATCTTCGCGCGGGGAATGAACTGGGTTTCGGCGCGTTGGCCGATCCGGAGACTTGGCTCGGACGGCTCGAAGGACCGGGAGCCGTGCTGACTCCGGCCGAACTGCTCGACGCCGCATCCGTCGCCGAGACAACGGGCTGGCTGAAGCAACAATTTCGCGAGGAAGCGGCGAAGTTTCCGCTGCTGGCTGCGCGCGCGGCTTCGCTCACCGACTTTCGCGACATCCTCGGCGCGATTCGCCGGGCGATTCTTCCGAACGGCGAAATCAGCGACGATGCGTCGGCGCCGTTGAAGCGGATTCGCGCGACGATCGGAAAGACGCGCGAGTCCATCCAGAAGACGCTCAAACAAGTCCTGCGCGCGCGTGGTGCGGAAGCCGGCGAAGATTACGTTACGCTGCGCAACGACCGCTTCGTCATCCCCGTGCGCGCCACCGAGCGGCGCGAGGTGCAGGGCGTGATGCACGGCTCGAGCGGGACGGGGCAAACGGTATTCATCGAACCGTTTCAAACGGTCGAAAGGAATAACCAGCTCGTCCAGCTCGGCGAAGACGAAGCGGCGGAAATCGCGCGCATCCTTCATGAGCTGACCGAGCGGCTCCAAATGCAGATGGGACCGTTTGAGGCGGCGGCCGCGGCGATTGCGGAGCTCGACGCGGCGTTTGCGCGGGCGCGATTTGCGCGGGAGTTCGATTGCGCGATTCCGGAATTTGCCGCGGCAAGCGAAAGCGCCGGCGAATTGCGCCTGGACGCCGCGCGCCATCCGGTACTCGAAGAACGGTTGAGGCGCGAAGGCCGCGCCGTGGTGCCGATGACGCTTGCGCTCGGCGGCGAGGAAACCGTGCTGGTGATCAGCGGGCCCAATACGGGCGGAAAGACGGTGGCCTTGAAGACCGTCGGCCTGGCTTCGCTCGCGGCGCAATCCGGAATTCCCGTGGCCGCCGAGCGCGCCGTGTTGCCGCTGGTGGACCGCGTGCTGGCGGACATCGGCGACGAGCAGTCCATCGGCGCGGACCTTTCCACATTTTCGGCGCATGTGCTGAACCTCAAAGCGATGCTCGAAGCGGCGACGCCGCAGTCGCTCGTCCTCGTGGATGAAATGGGAACCGGCACGGCGCCGGAGGAGGGTTCAGCGCTCGCCGTGGCTCTGCTCGAAGAGTTCCGCGCGAAGCGCTGCCTGGTGCTGGCGACAACGCACCACGATCGCCTGAAGGCTTACGCTTCGGCAACGCCGGGGATCGTGAATGCCGCCGTGGAATTCGACGACGTGAATTTGCGGCCGACCTACCGGCTGCTGGTGGGCGTCCCCGGGGGCTCGAGCGGGATTGCCATCGCCAAGCGGCTTGGAATCGAGCCGCGGATCATCGAGCGAGCGACGCGGCAACTTACTCCGGAGACCCGCGAAGCCGCCGAGCTGATCGCCTATCTGCACCGCAGCCGCGACGAACTCGACCAGATGAAACGGCAGATGAGCGCGCAGATGCAGCAGCTCGAAGAGGAAAAGAAAAAGCTGCAGACGGAATGGGTCGAACGGCAGAAGAAGCGCCTGGCGGAACTGGAGCAGAAGTTCGGGGAGATGCAGAAACACTTCGAGCAGGAAATTGTCCGCGCAGTCGAAGCGGTGAAGGAGCGCGAGCTGCGTGCGCAACTCGAAAAGCAAGCCCGCCGAAGGATGGTCGGGGCCCGCAGCGACGCGCGCGAGGAAGTGAACGCCGCCGTCGTGCAGCATCTGTCAGAGTCGCAAGCGGACCTCGGCAGCACGGGGATTGCGGTGCAGCCGGTGACCCCGGAGCTGCTCGTCCCGGGAGCGCAAGTTCGCGTGCGCGGATTCAACAAGCCGGTGACGCTGCGACGCCGCGACGGGAATTCGGTGGAAATCGAGGCCGGCCCGTTGCGCATGAAGATTCAGGTGGAAGACATTACGGCAGTCGAGAGTCAACAGTCGAAAGTCAAAAAGCCAGAACCGAAACGTTCCAGCCTAACTGTGACTACCTCGCCGAGCGATGAGCAGGCCGCCGATGAAATCAACGTCATCGGCTGCACGGTGGAAGAAGCAACGCGCCGCGTGGATAAATTCCTCGATGACGCAGCACTGGCCAACAAGCCTCGAATCCGGGTAATCCATGGACATGGCACGGGGGCCCTCCGCCGCGGGCTCGGAGAATTCCTGGGGGCACACCCGCTTGTGGAAAAAGTTTCGGCGGAGGCGGAAGAACGCGGCGGCGCAGCCGTTACAATAGTAGAATTACGAGGCTGAGCGTGGCCGAATCGAAACTCGAAACTCGAAATTTGAAACTCGCAAAACCGCCAGCGAGCGCGAATGGCCAAATTCGCGATTTCACTGATCTAGCGGTTTGGAGATTGGCTCGCGAGCTTCGCAAGGGTGTCTACAGCATGGTCCGAGTATTTCCCTCGGATGAAAAGTTCGGTCTCGCCGCTCAGATTCGTCGCGCGGCAGTTTCTGTGACTGCGAATATCGCCGAAGGATTTGGCCGCTATTCCTATCAGGAAAACATCCAATTCTGTCGGCAGGCGCGCGGTTCTGTTTTTGAAGTTCGAGACCATTTGATCACCGCCAAAGATGAAGGTTACATGAGCTTGGCTGAATATGAACAATCGGACGGATTGGCGCAACGTGTGATCCAGACTCTCAACGGGTATATTCGTTCTACACAGGCGAGACTGAAGGCCGGGCCAAAGGCGTAGTCGTAAAGGAAACGAATTTCGGGTTTCGAATTTCGAGTTTCGATTCTATGGCGGAAGCGGGATCCTTTGCGGAGCGGGTGAAGCAGCAGGCGGACATTGTCCGCGTGGTGGGCGAGTACGTCCGCCTGAAAAAGAGCGGGCAGAATTTTACCGGGCTCTGTCCGTTTCATTCGGAGAAGACGCCGTCTTTTGCAGTCCATCCGGTGAAGCAGATTTATCACTGTTTCGGATGCGGCGTCGGCGGCGACGTCTTCAGCTTCGTGAGGGAGATGGAGAAATGCGAATTCCCCGAGGCGGTGCGGGTCGTTGCGGAAAAGTGCGGGATTGCGATTCCGCGTCCCCGCGAGCGTTCGCCGGAAGAACGCCGCGAAAACCAGCAGCGCGCGGCGCTGGTGGAGATGCATCGCGAGGCGGCGGCGTTTTTTATGAAGCAGCTCGAGGGCACGCTGGAGGGCAAGGCTGCGCGCGCCTATTTGGAAGATCGGGGGCTCGACGCGGAAGCGATCGCGCGGTTCGGACTGGGCTTTGCGCCTTCGGGCGGCGAGGTTCTCTACCGCCATCTAAAACAGAAATATCCGGACAAGCTGATCGAAGTTTCCGGACTGGTATCGCGCGACCAGAGCGGGAGGTTCTATGACCGTTTTCGCCGGCGGATGATGTTCCCCATCGCCAATGAGGCGGGGAAGATCGTTGCGTTTGGCGGGCGCGCGCTCGGCGACGACATGCCGAAGTATCTGAACTCACCGGAAACACCCATCTATTCGAAGAGCAACATCTTGTATCACCTGGACCGCGCCAAGGAGGGGATGCGCCGGCAGGACTTGGCGATTCTGGTCGAGGGCTACATGGACGCAATCGGCGTGGCGCGGGCGGGAATCAGCAACGTGGTGGCGAGTTGCGGCACCAGCCTCGCGGAATCGCAGGTAAAGCTTCTGGCGCGCTTCACGCGGCGCGTCGTCGTGAACTATGACCCCGACGCGGCGGGACAAGCGGCGACCGAGCGTTCCATCGTGTTGTTGCTCGAACAGGGTTTCGACGTTTGCGTGCTGGCCCTGCCGGGCAAGGCCGACCCTGATAAATTCATCCGCGAGCAAGGAGCAGAGGCTTACCGGAAGCTGCTCGAATCCGCGCCGGAGTATGTGGACTATCTCATCGGCCGCGCGCGGCAGATGGACTTGTCCACCGGTGAAGGCAAGCTCCGCGCGGTGAATTTCCTGATGCCTTACGTGCAGCGCATCCCCAACCGGCTGTTGCGCAGCGAATGGGCCACCCGAATCGCACAGCAGTTGCGCGTGGAAGAGCCGGTGTTGCGCGAGTCGCTGCGCAAAGCGGCCGCCGAGCGCCGCGGCGAGGTGAAGACACTGCCGGAGCTCATGGGGCGGGGCGCAAAGCAAGCGGAACGCCGGCTGATTCAGATGCTGACCGAAGCGGAAGGGTACCGCGAGCGGCTGGCGAGCGAGTTGCGAGAGGGAGGGCTCTACCAAGGTCTCGAAACGGAAAGGATCTTCGCCGCGCTCCTGGAAGTGTGCGCGCAGGGAACGGCTCCGGACGCGACGGCGCTGGCCAACGCCCTGCCGGAGAGCGATCGCCGCTTGTGGTTCGAAATCGTCTTCGAAGCTGCCGCCGAATCCAATTGGGACGAGGCCGAGAGCTGCCTGGCGGTGTTGCGGCGCCGCAAGGCCAAAGCGGAGCTGGACGCGGTTCAGAGGCAGATTGAATCGCAGACGGCGGGGTCCAGCGCGGCCGCCGGGACATTGCTGCGCGAACTGCTGGCGCGCAAGCAGGAGCTACGGAGAAGGCTCGAAGAACTAGGAGGGTAGGCTGCGCATCAAAATAAAGCTTGACGAATTAACAGGTTGGCATGTAACGTGGAACGGTTTTGCCGGTAACGGATTGGCGTCGAAGTGCATCTAATCCTGTGTGGTGCACGCTACCGGCGTGTCACAATTGGGGATCGAAACGGCCCCTGGCTCGGCGGAAAAGGGGCGGCGGGGCGCAAACGCGGAACGGGCGGCGAGGCAGCTTTACCTCTCAAGTGCAAATCACAATCCTATCTCAGTGCGCGGCCGTAGAAGCGCGGGCGTGTCCCTATCCGGTTGGAAAATTGACCTTGGGGCAGATGCGGCCCGGAGATCGCAGGCTGGTCTGACCAGGGGAGGAACCTTTGGCGCTGGCGATTGAAGAAAAATACGACCAGGTACGTCAGCTCATCAACATGGGCAAAGAGCGGGGCTACCTGCTCTATGACGAGGTCAACGATATTCTTCCGGCGGAGGTGCATTCGTCGGAGGAGATTGATGACCTGCTCTCGACGTTTGAGCGCTACGGGATTGACATCTACGAAGACGCGGCGACGGCAAAGGCCGCCCGCGCCGCCTTGGAGCTTTCCGATGCCCCCGAAGGGGAAGCGAAGGAAGAGCCTGCCGCCGAGGAAAGCGATCTGGACCTGACCCCCGGAGCGCTGGAGAAAACCAACGACCCGGTGCGCATGTACCTGCGCGAGATGGGCACGGTGCCGCTGCTGACGCGCGAGGGCGAGGTGACCATCGCCAAGCGCATCGAGCGCGGGCAGCTCGTGGTCATGAAGTCGGTCACGCGCTCCCCCATCGTCATCAAAGAGCTGATTGCGGTCGGCGAAGACCTGCGCAAAGGCGCGCGGTCGATCAAGGAAATCGTGCAGTTCGACGATGAGGAACTCACCGAAGAAAAGATCGAGAACAAGACCCGGGCCACGCTCAAGATCATCGACCGGATTGCCAAGCTCTACGAGCTTGCGCTGAAACAGGCTGCGAAACTCGAAAAGACCGCGAAATCGAAGAAGAAGGCGTATCTGCGCGCGCGGTGGGCGCTTTCCCGCACGCGCATCGAGATGTCGCTGCTGGTGCGCTCGATTGATTTCAACCCGTTCGAAAGAAAGCGGCTGATCGAAAAGATGCGGCACACCGTCGAGCGGCTGCAGTCGCTGGAACGCGAAGCGGGACGCCTGGAGCGCCGCGCCGACGTCGCCAAGGGCGACGTGGCGTCCGACGCGCGCAAGGAGCTGCGCTCGCGCCGGGCGGAAATGAAGGAAATTGCGGACGCCAGCGAGGTCGGGCTGACCGAGCTGAAGCGCACCCTCACGCTGATCGTGCGCGGCGAGGCCGAAGCCGAGCAGGCCAAGAAAGAATTGATCGAAGCCAACCTGCGCCTGGTCGTCTCCATCGCGAAGAAATACACCAACCGGGGCCTGCAGTTCCTCGACCTGATTCAGGAAGGCAACATCGGATTGATGAAGGCGGTGGACAAATTCGAATGGCGCCGCGGGTACAAGTTCTCGACCTACGCGACCTGGTGGATCCGCCAGGCCATCACGCGCGCCATTGCCGACCAGGCGCGCACCATCCGCATCCCGGTGCACATGATCGAAACGATCAACAAGCTGATCCGCACCAGCCGCCAGCTTGTGCAGGAGCTGGGCCGCGAGCCGACGTCGGAAGAAATCGCCAAGCGCATGGACATTCCAGTGGCCAAGGTGCGCAAGATTTTGAAGATTGCGCAAGAGCCCATTTCGCTCGAAACGCCGATCGGCGAAGAGGAAGATTCGCATCTGGGCGACTTCATCGAAGACAAGGCCGTGGTGTCGCCGTCGGACGCGGTGATCAATCTGAATTTGAAGGAGCAGACCTCGTCGGTGCTGAAGACACTCACGCCGCGCGAAGAGAAAGTGATCAAAATGCGCTTCGGCCTGGACGACGGCTCCGAGCACACCCTGGAAGAGGTGGGCCAGTCGTTCGCCGTAACCCGCGAGCGCATCCGCCAGATCGAGGCGAAGGCCCTGCGCAAGCTGCGGCATCC
>DASWCG010000114.1:0-3433 GCA_036390175.1 Candidatus Acidiferrales bacterium
TGTGAATCAGGCTGGTGAACAGATCGCCCACGTCGGCGCCATGTTGTGTCCGATAGAACAGCGCGTTCTTACGAAGCAGCACCACCATTTTTAGTGCCCGCTCGCAGATGTTATTGTCCAGCGGAGCACCTGGTACCCGCAGGAAGAGCGTTAGTTTGTGCCAATGCCGCAACAGGTACTTCATCGCTTTACCCAGTCCCGAGTTCGGCTCCGTCTTATGGCCGTTCAACTGCTCCGTCATCCACTGATGCAACCCCTCCATCAACGGACCACTCTTCTCCTGGTGAAGCAATAGCCGCGCCTCCCACGACAGTTTCTGCTCACGCGCCGCCGCGTCGGCGCCATAAACCGCGCCAAGTGTTTCCAGCACATAGAAGCACTCGTCAGGAAAGTTTTCCGCCACGTCCACAAACTGCCGGCGTCCATGCGAAAGACAGTTCGCCAGCAGAGCCTCCGCACCGGCTGATAGTTTCGGCACATTCCTCGACAGGGCATCGCACATCTGGATTGGCGCATTCAGCCCGCTCGCGCGATGTCTCAGCACATCCGCCAAATTTTCCCCCGCATGTTGCCGTCCGGTGAAGAACAAGGCTATCTTGTCGCTTCCCCTGATCGAGACGATCCCACTGGTGAACACACCCGTGCGCGTGTCTCCTTCCGGGCGCTCCAGCTTCAGAATCTTCATGCTGGTGTCGTCATTGTGAAAGATCTCGCCTTGCGCTCCCTGCCGTATCAACTCTTCGTAGGCCGGCCCCAGTAACTCCGCGGCTTCCTCGACAATCTCCCATTGCGTGGTGGCCGGCAGCGGCACCCCCAGTCTCTGCTCCAGCTTCTCCAACCGGTTGAACGGCATACCGCTGCCGTACTTCAGTTGCGCCACCATACTGCCCACCGTCTCGTCATACTTGTCGGCCCCCACGCCCTCCGGCGCCTCAGCCGTGAACACCTGTCCGCACAGATTGCATCGCAGCCGTTCCAGGTTATACACCGTCGCCTGAATCGGCGCTTGTCCTACGATCCGGATCAGAGACTTGGGCTCTTTCTGCACATACACCTTGCCGTTGGGGCACTCCAGACAACTATCGCCAGACTTCAACTGCTGATGCTTGGTCTCCACCTTCCGCGCGCTTTCGAATGCATCGGCTCCATTGCGTCCATGCCCGGGCGGTTTACTATCCGCTGTTTGGTCTCGCTGCGTGCTCGACTCCGTTTCCGGCTGGGCGCCGGGTTCATCCTTTCTCCCCAGCACCGAACTGCTCTTCTCCGTGCTGCGCGGCTTCGCCAACGCATCCACCAGTGCATGCAACGCGGTCGAGATCTTCTCATAGTCCCGATCGCTGAGCGGCGCTTGCCGCGCTCCCTCCAGTAATTGATCCAACTCTCCGACGTTCACTTCCACCCGCCGCCGTTTCATCTCACCTCCCTCAACAACTCGCGGAAACGGCGGTGCACCGGCAGCGCCAGCACTTCTTTTATCGAGCGATTCGCTCTATGGGTAAGATCATTCTTGCCGCGGCCCGTCGTGCGTCCCAGCACCACCCAGTTGGCCGCGCGATAGCAAGTCCCGCGAAACCGCTCCGGATCGACGAACGTTTCCAGCAGATACACCGGATGCGCATATAGCCTCTGCCAGTCGCCCGGAATCTGCTTCGCCATGCGTCCCAAAATGTGTGACGCCAAGTGAGGAACCGTCACCCACGGCAGAATTAGAAACCGCGTATTGTAGGTCAGCAGATCAATATTGCGCCGTCGCGCTTCCATTCCCCAGCCGATGAACCGGTCGCGGCATCCCAGGTGGCGCGGCGAACTGGACCACGCCAGACACGCGATCGCTTGCCCTTTCGCCGACACCAGATACTTCAAGTGCTCGCCCACAGGCTGTTCGTAGCCCAGGTAGTGATACTGTTCGATCAGGCCATTGAACAAGGCTTCTTGCGGCGTTCTCCGCACCTGTTCGATAGTGAGCAGCCCCAACTCGCTCAGCGGACCGCACACCGGCCGGTCATCTACGACCACTGGTTTGGGCTTGGCTAGTCTACCCTGCGGGCGGCGGCGCACCGGTGGAAGTTGGATCTCGCCGGCGCGTTCCAGCATCAATAACAGACCCCGACAGACCATATCGCGCAGCGCGCCGTTCGGTTGCTTCCAGTCCCAGATCTCGCACAGCTTCCGCGATAAGGCCCAACGGCTGGCCTCAGGATTGGCGACGATCAATCGTCGGATCGATTCGATCTCGGCGAGATTGAAGATCCTTCCGCGATATTTCCACTCGATTGCCATCTCGATAGCAGTAGTTTGCCAGAGATGGTTTCAGAACGCAAGCTCTTTCTTCGTTATTTCACTGCCCGCCACACCGGCGCGCCCTGGACTGAAGGATCACCGGCTGCCAGCAACATCTGCGCTTGATGCGCTTCCAGCGACTGCGACGCTGTATGGCCTTCCGGCCACCAATTGAAGCGGCCTTTCGACAAACGCTTCTGCGCGATCCAGAAACCCTGCGAGTCGTAGACCAATATCTTGATGGCGGTCGCGCTCCGGCTGCGGAACAGAAACAGGCAACCTGAAAAAGGGTCGGCCTCCAGTTTCTGTTTGCATAACTGAGCCAACGCGTCAATTCCTTTCCTGAAATCCACCGGCTCGATGGCGGCCAGGATGCGCATTTGCGGTGTGATCTGCAACATAGATCAGCCGGTGATGCCGCGGATCACGGCGGCTAGTCCGGCCGCCGGAACGTCCTTCATCTGGATGCGCACCTTCTTCGCGCCATTGGCTGAGTCTACTTCCATGCTGCATTCGGCAATGTTGCCCGACGAGGGCGCGATCAGCTCGACGAAAGTAGCAGTCGGCTTAGGACCGGAACCAGGCATCCGTCTTTTCAATGCACCATAATCCAACCCGAAGGTGCGCGCAACTCGATGTATGTTGTGCCGTTGGGCCAACCCAACTGCCATGCTCCAAAGCTCATCTGGCAGCGGTGATCGTGGACGATGCGTTGCTCGCCATTCTTCTAAACGCCGATGCAGTTCCTGCATATCTTCCGGAATCGTTGCTTCCTGATCCGCCATCGTTAACAGGGCCCCCTTGCCCTCTCAACGACCCTAACAGTCAGGGCAGCTGCCTTCCAAGCATGGTTGCCGGAAACTCACAAACGAAGGTGCTCTACATCTCCGGCTATACGCGCAATGCGCTCACGCCCGCCGACGCAGTTCAGCCCGATGCCTTTCTAGCAAAACCGTTTTCGCCTCGTGCGCTGACATCCAAAGTACGCGAAGTGCTGAGTTGAAGGTGGGGCAGGCTGATAGCCTGCCGGGCGCTTACCTGCCGCCGGGCGAGAGCCGGAAGTCCACATTGCGTTCCCGGTTCAGCCGACCGGATAGCTCACGATCCACCAAGTCGAGCGAAACCTGGTTGTGCGTGTTCTGATTGGTGACGT
>DASWCG010000115.1:0-4184 GCA_036390175.1 Candidatus Acidiferrales bacterium
CTTCTCACCGCGCTTGTGCCCGAGTGGCGGAACTGGCAGACGCGCTAGCTTCAGGAGCTAGTGATCGCAAGGTCGTGGAGGTTCGAGTCCTCTCTCGGGCACCATTTTTTGAGAAAACGCAGTGAGGTCTTCCTCGTGAACCGCAATCCCCCGCTTTTCTTTCGCGCCAGTAGGGAGTTACGGCGATCCCGCAGCTTCCTCGATGCGATCCCGCTCTGGCATTTCTTCGAAGTAGCAGGCGCGCGGCAAGCCCCCGTGCGGAGCCCTGGGCAGGCACGTGTCTTTTTATTTTTTCCTCTTGCGCTTCTACAGGAGGCGTTGTATCTTCCCTTGTAGAAGTGATAGGGGGAACAAGTGCCGGACCGCCGAATCGATCTCCCGCAAGGCACGCTGGACCTGCTGATCCTCCGGACGCTTGCCTTGGAACCTCAGCACGGCTGGGCGATTTCCGAACGCATCCACCAGATTTCCAGTAAGGTTCTTTTCGTTCAGCAGGGCTCTCTCTATCCCGCTCTCCATCGCCTGGAACGCCGCGGCTGGATCAAGGCGCGCTGGGGAACTTCGGAAAACAATCGCCGCGCGAAGTTTTATGAGCTGACTCGGCTCGGGCGCAAACAGCTCGAACGGGAAGAAAGCAGCTGGCGCAAACTCACCGCCGCGGTCGCCCAAATCCTCGAGACAACTTAGGAGCAGCTCGTGTTCGACGATTTTTTTCTACGCTTGCGCTCGCTTTTCCGCCGCAAAAAGGTTGAAGCCGAGATGGACGAGGAGCTCCGCTTTCACTTCGAGAACCACATCTCCAAGCTGGTCCAGTCCGGTCTCACGCCGGAAGAAGCCAGGCGCCGCGCCCGGCTGGAATTCGGCGGCATCGAGCAGATCAAGGAAGAGCATCGCGACGCGCGCGGCGTGCGTTTCCTTGAAACGCTGACTCGGGATATTCGTTACGCCCTCCGCATGTTACGCAAGTTCCCGGGTTTCACCGCCGTCGCCGTGCTCACTCTTGCGCTAGGCATCGGTGCCAACACAGCGGTTTTCTCGATTGTGAACGGCGTCCTCTTGAAGCCTCTCCCATTCGCCCAGCCTGACCGCTTGGCGGGGATCTTTCTTCACGGCCGGGGACTGGACCGCGGCGTCATGGGCAACGCGGATTTTCTGGCTCTCCACCAGCGCCAGCAATCGTTCGAACACGTTGCCGCGTTTTCTCCTTCCACGATGGGTATCACCCTGACGGGCCTGGGTGCTCCTCAATTGATTCCGGGAACATCGGTAACGCCAGACTTTTTCTCCGTTTTCGACGTTGAGCCTGTCGTGGGCCGCGCGTTTCTTCCGGAAGAAGGAAAGCCCGGAGGCCCCCTCTCTGTTGTTGTGAGCGATCACTTCTGGGAGGAATTTCTTCACAGCGACCCAGCCGCGGTCGGCCGCAATCTCAACCTCGATGGGAAAAGCTACGCCGTCATAGGCGTTATGCCTCTCGGCTTTCGCTTTGGGCCACACAGCGACTTGTGGCCGGTCCTTCAACTTCAACCGCCCCAGCAGCGCCCGCCGTTTTGGCTGTTTACGATCGGCCGCCTCAAGCCAGGTGTTTCCAAAGCGCAAGCCTCTTCCGATGCCGCCCGCATTGCAAAACAGGTTCAGGAACAATACCCCCGGTCGGAGGATAAAGACGCCATCGTTGTTTCCATGAAAGAGCTCTTTATCGGCGACGTGAGCCAAGCTCTGCTGATTTTGCTCGGGGCAGTGGGATTTATTCTGCTCATCGCCGTCGTCAACGTCGCCAACCTGCAACTGTCACGTTCTGATTCGCGCGCAAGAGAGATGGCGGTTCGAACAGCGCTCGGGGCAAGCCGCCGCAGGCTCGTCATCCAACTTCTTACGGAAAGTTCCATTCTAGCGATCGTAGGCAGTGCCCTGGGTCTTGGACTCGCGTACTACGGCGTCCGTGCCATGCTCGTGCTCAGCCCCAATGCACTGCCCCGAATGGACGAAATTAACCTGGACGGACGCGTTCTCGTCTTTACCGCTGCCATCTGTATCGTCTCTGGGGTTTTGTTTGGATTGGCCCCAGCTTTCCGTCTCGCCGTCTCGCCGTTAGGCGATTCGTTAAAAGAGGGAAGCCGCAGCGTAGCCTCGAACCGAGGTACGCGCCGCTTGCACAGCGGGCTAGTCGTGGTGGAATTCTCATTGGCGATCGTCGTACTCACCGGAGCAATGCTTCTCGTTCGAACACTGTTCGAGCTTGAGTCCGTGAGCCCAGGGTTTAACTCCGCGCACATCCTCACTGCACGGATCTCCCTTCCGCGTGAACGTTACTCGAACGCGTCACAAGTCATTTCGTTCTATGAGCAGCTCTTTGACGGCCTCAAGAATTCTCCCGGAATTGAGAGCGCAGCAATCGCCCTGAGCCTGCCTCCCAACCTTCTCCAACTTACGAATCCCTTCCACATCGAAGGTCATGCGGATATTCCCGGCCAGCCTGCCCCCGCCGTCCCGGAAGTTCCTATCAGCGCCGACTACTTTCGCACCCTGGGCGTTCCCCTCTTGCGCGGCCGGTATTTTTCCGAGGCCGATCGTTCGCCTGGCACACACGTCCTCATTATCAACAAAAAAATGGCTGAGCGTTATTTCCCGAGTCAGGATCCGATAGGGAAACGCGTCCAGACTGGCGAGGCCAATCCCAAAGCGGACTGGTACACCATCGTGGGCGTAGTGGGAAATGTGAAGTACGAAGGCCTCGGCGAGAAGGACGAAGCGACGATGTATGTCCCTTATTTCGACTTGGGCTGGTGCCCGTGGTTCGTTCGATCGCTGTATGTCGTGGTCCGCAGCTCTGCCTCTGCGGAGAAATCTACTTCGGCGCTCCGATCCGCCGTCTGGTCACTGGACAATCAGCTTCCGCTCGCACACGTGCGCACGATGGATCAATTGCTCTATGAATCCGTCTCCAGTTCTCGCTTCCGCGCTATGTTGTTCGGCGTCTTCGCCGCGCTCGCGTTGGTTTTGGCAGTGATCGGCATCTATGGCGTCATGGCATACTCCGTCAGTCAGCGCACGAATGAGATCGGCATTCGCATGGCGCTGGGAGCACAGCGCGGCGAAGTGATGCGGCTCGTGCTGGGGCAAGGAACCAAACTGACATTGATCGGCGTCGTGCTCGGAATCGCGGCGGCCGTGGGGCTCACGCGTTTGATGTCGAGCCTGCTCTTCGGCGTGAGTGCCAGGGACCCGTTGACATTCGCCGGAGTTGCCGTTTTGTTGACGCTCGTTGCGCTTGCTGCCTGTTACGTTCCGGCGCGGAGGGCGATGCGGGTTGATCCGATGGTGGCGCTTCGCTACGAGTAGCGCCTATAGCGACGCGGCAAATTCCCTCGAGGCGAGCGGCGTTAGGCTTCGATGATTTGGAATTGCGGTGGGCTCGCAGGCGTGCCGGCCTCTTCTCGCAGTTGCCCCTGAGGATTGCGGGCCGACGGATCTTTGCATGAGGCAAATTTAGTCTGCGTTGTAACCCGGTCTGTATTGCAACCTACTTTGCGCTGAAAACCGAGATGAGCCACCTGCAAACTAGTTTGCCCCGCAAACCAAATCCGCCCTCTCGCCCAACGTGCTAAAGCTCCTAGCTCCTGAGAAGTAAGAGTTGCCACACGGATTCTGAAGCGCGGCTCTACAGGTGCAGCGCGGATTTGACGATGCGGTTGGCAATCCGTTACGGTGTTTGAGCAGGATGATGGAGCGCGGTGGTGAGGTGCTGTGATGTTCTTGCATGGCCTGGCGTTTTCCTTTCCCGCTTGGCGGCCGCATTTTTCTCTTCTTGACACTCCGCTCGCCAACGAGATGATGATTCTGCGCTGGCTTCACTTGATCTTCGGCGTCATCTGGATCGGCTTGCTGTATTTCTTCAATCTGGTGCTCACGCCGGCGATGAAGGAAGTCGACCCCGCGGCCCGCGTAAAGATCTATCCCGCTCTGATGTCGCGCGCGATGGGCTGGTTTCGCTGGTCGGCGCTGGTAACCGTGTTCGTCGGAATGCGCTACTACTCGATCCATCTGGCTTCCGACGCGAAACTTGCGGGCAATCCTTCGCTCGTTGGCAAATGGTTCGGCTGGTGGTTTCTCGTGTGGCTTGTCGCGTATGTTTTCCTCTACGCGCTGCAGCTCCCGGCCAAGGGAATTCTCAATAGCCCGTGGGT
>DASWCG010000116.1:0-3329 GCA_036390175.1 Candidatus Acidiferrales bacterium
GTCGAGGTAGCGAGTGGCGTCGGCTTTGCCGAGAGCGGGCGCCTGGGCGGGCGCCTGGGCGGGCGCGGCGGCAACGAGCGCAAGCGAGAGTACCGCAGTGACCACGGCGGTTTGCAGAAAGCGGCGGCGAGACCTAAGCCGCTCGTCTAGAGCTGACTGGGTGTTTTGGTACACAAGCAGATTCCTCGCTTCGCTCGGAATGACAGCTTAAGAATACCGCCAGCGAGCGCCCAAGAATACGAGAGATTCTTCGACCACCGAAAGAGAGCGGCGTGCAAACTACACGCGCCGCGGCGGTCTCAGAATGACAACGGGTCGGGCCGCCTAGAAGGCGGCGCTACGAAATCTTAGTTGCTGCCGGGATGGCCGGAGTAGCTGACGCGCCAGACGGAATTCGATCCGTCATCGCTGACGAGCAGCGCGCCGTCGCTCGCGACGGTTACGCCGACCGGCCGGGCCCACACTTGGCCATCGGGCGTGGCAAAGCCGGTGACAAAATCCTCGTAGGCGCCGGTGGCCTTGCCGCGCTCGACCTGCACGCGAATGACTTCGTATCCGGTGCGCGTCTCGCGGTTCCAGGAGCCGTGTTCGGCGGCGAAAATCTGGCCCTTATATTCCGGCGGGAACTGATTGCCTTCGTAAAAAGCGATTTCGAGGGAGGCATTGTGCGGCTGCAGGAGCACGTCGGGGACGATCACCTTGTCTTTCAGCTCCGGATGCTTGCCTTTGTGACGCGGGTCCTGATGGCCGCCAGTGTAATACCAGGGCCAGCCGTAAAAACCGCCGTCCTGAACGTGTGTGATGTAATCAGGAGGCAGGTTATTGCCGAGGAGGTCGCGTTCGTTGGTGGAGCACCAGAGGTCGCCCGTTTCCGGCTGGATGGCTTCGCCGACGCAATTGCGGATGCCCGAGGCGAAGATGCGCTGAGCGGTGCCATCGGGATTGAACTCCAGCACGTCGGCGCGATTAACCTCGCCGGGGTTATTATCGGCATCATCCACATTGGAGCGAGAGCCGACGGAAACGAGCATTTTCCTGGCGTCGCGCGTGAAGACAATGTCGCGCGTCCAGTGCCCGCCGCCGCTCGGGAGGCTCTTTACCACGACCTCGGCGGGGCCTCGCGCCTTTAAATCTCCATTGCGATAAGGCAATCGCACGACCGAATCGGTGTTCCCAACATAGATGAATTGCGGGTCCGATCCCGGCGGATAAAAGGCCATGCCAAAAGGCCGATTGAATCCGCTTGCAAACAGCGTGACGCTCTCGGGTTTTCCATCCTTGGTCATGCCGTGCATCACTTTGATTTCTCCCGCGCTGCTATCGGCCACGAAGACGTCGCCGTTCGGCGCGGTGCGCAATTCGCGCGGCTGCTCGAATCCGGTGGCAAAAAGCCGCACCTGGAAGCCCGGCGGCACCTGAAGCGATGCATCCGCGGGGCGCGGAACAATGTGACTTTGATTCGCGGCGGACGGCGTGGCGTAGGGAGCGGGCAAATCCGCGACGGTGATCTTGCGGAAGAGCCCAGGCTTTTCCGTGGCGATGGTGGAAAATGCCGCCGCGCCCGTCAAAATATTTCCGGGCTCGTCGGCCGGCGGCCAAGCCAGCGCGACAGAAATTCCGGCGCAAACCGCTGCTCCCGAGAGGGAGAGCAAGACAGCTCGTTTCAGGGATGTTCGTTTCATGGCAGGCCTTTCTTTTGGCGAAAGCATCCTTATAGGCGGCTTTCGCCCTCGCAGGCATTCTACTCCAGTTCGATGAACGGGGCTCGGCCGGGAACCGGGGCGACGTCAAGAAGATTGGCGGCAAGAAGATTGGCGGCTTGACGCAGGCGGGGAGTTGCTATAGAAGGCGTACAGTTGGACCGAACGACTCGTTCCGGAGTCGTTCCCGGAGGTGCAAAGTGGAAAGGTCCTCACGCAAACCGAAGGACGGCGGATTTTCTCGCAGAGAATTGCTTCAAGGAACTTCGACCGGAATTGCCGCTGCGCTCTTGACGCCCGCAGCTTCGAGCTGGGCCCAAGGCGCGCAAAACGATCGCGGTTCGGCGGGCGCGCAGAAGCTCGCCGCGATCACTCCGGAGTCGTTGCCCAAGGCGTGGTCGCGGGAAGAGATCCAGCGCCGGTGGCAGGCCGTGCGCCAAAAGATGAAGGAGGCGAATCTAGATTGCCTGCTCGTGTGCCAGCACCATCCCGGAGAGATGATCTCAGAGCGGCAGGATGGGGACGCCGATATCGAGTATTTGACGGGAATCACGCTTCCGTTCAAGTGGGTGGTATTGCCCATGGAGGGCAAAGTGACCGCGCTTTCCACGAACCAGATCCGAGGCGCGCGCGAGGAGAAGCTATCGCAGGAACGAGGAATCGATGTGCGCATCGTCGACGTTTGGTCCGAGGGCATCATCGGCGCCATGAAGGAAGCCAACGTGGCGCAGGGGCGCATCGGGGTGACCGATTTGGTGGACGCTTCGCGCCAGCCGGAAGGCGAAGTCAGCTATACCACGTACGACCGGGTGCTGAAGGCGTTTCCTCAGGCGAAATTCCAGCCGGCCAGCTACCTCATCGACGGCGTGGCGGCGCTGCACAGCCCGGAGGAGATCGCCGTGCTGGAGAAAACGACGCAAGTGGGCGAGTTGGGCTTGCAGGCGATGTTCGAGACGGCCCGGCCCGGCGTGGTGCAGCGGGTCGTGTGGCTGGCGATGTTCAATGCCATGGTGAACGCTTCCGGCGAACGGCCCTTCCGCGTTTCGGTGCGCGCGGATGGCCCAGGCAATAGCGCGCTGAATCGGCCGCTCGAAGAAGTGATGCGCGCCGGGCAGGTGTTGAGTCAGGAATGCTCGGGATGCGTGCTTGGGTATGGTTCGCAGGTGAATCACTCCGTGGTGGTGGGCTCTCCGGCTCCGGCCGATTGGGATGCCGCGGCCAAGGACAGCCTGGATACGTTCCAGGAGATGGTGGCGGCAATCGCTCCGGGAAAAATGGTGAAGGAAATCTGCGCGCCTTACGACAAGCGGCTCGTCGCGCGAGGCGATAAACCCGGTGCGCTGGTGATCCATTCGGGCGGGCTGGGCACTCTGCCGCGGGGCGGTTCGGCTGGCGCGGTGGGACAAATCGTGCTCCAGGCGGGCATGGTGTTCGACGTAAAGCCAGCTTTCCGATTGAAGAATGGAGGCACGGCGCAATTTGGCGATTCCGTGGTGGTCACCGAGAATGGCGCGCGCCGGCTTGGCAAGCGGGAGATGAAGGTCGTCAAGCTGAGCTGATCGAGCCGTCCTCCCGCGGCTACAAGGGCGCGGAGTTTTCTCTCTTGCCAGGCGGAAGAGGCGAAGAGCG
>DASWCG010000117.1:0-3159 GCA_036390175.1 Candidatus Acidiferrales bacterium
GAATTCGACGGCCAGAAGCCGCCCGAGGCCTGCGACAAAGGCGGCCCCAGCCCCGCGAAAACCAAGAAAGAATTGCTGATCTATCTGCGCGATTCGTTTGCCGCGATCCGCAAATCGCTCGGCGCCATTGACGCGAAGAACGTGTTCGACCCCATTGAAGGCCCCTACGCCGGGCCGAACACGCGCCTCGGCCTAGCTACCGTGGTGGTCTGGCACGCCGCCGATCATTACGGCCAGATGATTCTTTACTTGCGCGAGAACAACATCGTGCCGCCCGCCAGCCGCCCCAATCCGCCGGAGCTGCAGGACAAGTACTGATGCGGGGGGCTTGCAGATGGCCCATGAGTCCACAAGTCAGCAAAACATGAATCGGCCCAAGCCAGCCTTTTTAAGGAGCCCGTCCCTTAAAGCCTTGACGTAATGTATACTGCGACGCGGCCTGAAGGCCAAAAGGAGGTTGAGTGAAAACCCTCCATGTCGGCAATTCCATCGTCATTGACCCCGAAAGCGGTCCGTCTCCCGCCGTCGTGGTCTATGGGGGACTTTACGGGTGGGAAGGTAGGTGGCTGGTGCATGAGATACCCGCGTCCCTGCGGGGGAGCGTCATCTTCGTTCTACCGACACACTTCACGTATGACTGCAATGCCTGCCTCAAAGAGTTACATACGAAAATCAGTCCGGCGAATATCTCTTCGTACTCGCTCTGCGGCTACTCCCGGGGCGGTGTCGAGGTGTACAGGTACCGGAACG
Source organism: Candidatus Acidiferrales bacterium (assembly GCA_036390175.1). GTDB lineage: Bacteria > Acidobacteriota > Terriglobia > Acidiferrales > UBA7541 > DASQHY01. The sequence goes on from DASWCG010000117.1 coordinate 751, forward strand.
TCGCGCAGTGGAAGATCCTCGGCCTCATCGATCCGTCGGCGCCGACGATGGGTGGATTCCCGGAGACGGTGCTGGACAGTTTCAGTTCCAAGATCCGCTGTGTGTACTGGGTGCCGAACTGGGGGAAAGACGGATACGGTGGCAGGATTCCCAGTTTCGCCAAACACTTGCGGGATCTGAAAGTAAGGATCGTCGAGCAGGCGACAGCGCACCGGCACATGCCCTCGTTGTTCTTTAATAATTTCGGGTTCGACCTTCTGCATTAGACGCCGTCCTCAATCCATGCTTTCACCGACAGAGATTGCTTTTGGGGTAGGCTCCTGGACGCTCTATGCATCGAATTTTTCGCGGCTTAGGCAAGCTCACAGCCCTCGGCAGGCAGGGCTGTGCTTCAACTGGATCTCGCCTTTAGGAGGAATATGAAACGGGCTCTATTTATTATCACCGGCGTATCGGTTGTGTTCACAACCTTGGCCTTTGGGCACATCATGTACCACGATACCGTGCACATGCTTGCCCGTCATGAGGAAGGCCATCTGTTCGTCGCCGTGCACACCCTGGTGGCGGCCGCCCTTGGCGTCCTGTCGCTGCTCGGAGCGTATTTGCTTCTTAGCGGCGGACGTCCGCAGAATCCCAGTTAACTGCCGCATCCCTTCAGCGTCGCGGCGAAAAATTCCGTCACGCAGGCAGCGGTCTTCCAGCGGATCGCGTCGCCGGGCAGCAGGCGCGTGTCAACAGGCAACACTACTCCCTGGAAGAACGACGGGCCGGTTGACGGGATGCGGCGGGTCTATTACACCTTGTAGATCGGCGAGCGCAGCCGGACGCGGGAGAGCTGGGAGACCAGCGCTTTTCTGCCACCGAATGACACTTCCCATTCTTTGGCGCGGCTAATCCAGGATTTATAGCCGCGAACCACAGCAGAATAGAGCCGCTGAGAAATACGCTTCCCGGAGCTCGCCAGCCCGCGCAGCACGATCGGTGCGTCCTCTTTTACTTCTTTCTGCAGCCTGCGCCACACGCGCTTGGTTTCAGGGTCCATGATCTGACCTCCACTCTGGGCTGTCCCCGCCATTTTAACGCCATCCGCCCTACGGCGCCAAACGACTATTACCCGGGATCGCGGGCTACCCGCAGGTCTGAAAATATTTGCGTGGCGGGAACATGGCGCGGCGGAGCAATTCCCTGCCGCAGCGGTGGCGGATCTCTTCCGACCAGTTCACCCAGCTATGCTCGCTTAGCCCGAGGAAATGCCGCGCATTCTCATACGGCGTGAGGCCCAGGTAGTAGAGGCGGAACATCACCATGCGTGAGGCATACTCCGGCCCGTCGAGCGCCGCCTGTCCCGCCAGCGCAAAATCCGCCACCCATTCATTGAGCCGCGCGCGGAAGTCCGGCCGCCACAGGAACTTCCCGGTGTCCTTCCAGTTCAGCGCCGAAACGCCGCGCTTCGTCTCCAGCACCTCGCGCGCCCCGCGGTAGACTTCCCAGCACACATCAAATGCCAGTTCCGGCCTTACCGGCACAGCGCCACCTCCGGTTTGAAGCTCATGATTCCTCGGACGCCCGCACTTTTGAAATTCAGTTCACGGACGTTTGCACCGAAAGCCGTCGAGCGGCGCCTCGCGAGCCCCGGCCCACCCGCTTCCTGCGAATCGCGCGCTTGAGCCGGTACTCCCAGATGGTTCCGAAATCTTCTCCACGCAAGACCGTACGCACCGTGCGCGGCCGCTTCTCCACCACGAACGCGCCATACTGCGGCTTCCGCAGGTGCCGCAACTGCGCGGAAATACTTGCCGGCGGGTAATGCGTGAGCTTGGCGAGCTCGTCGAGCGTCAGCCACGTCTCGCAGTGCCTGGCGCTCAGCATCACGCCGCAAAGGACGTCGCGCTGCCTTCGCCGCGCGCTTCGCTTGGGTATCCTTCTCCGAGTTTTCCGCATCGTCGCCTCCTCTCCCGCCGGTCAATGCTCTTCGGCAGGAAACTCTTCTGCCGGGGGGTCCGCCGCGTCGCGCTCCGCCGGGGCTGCTCCCTGCTGTGGGTCATCCGGCGGCCAAGCCGTGCGGTCCGGGTCTTCGTAATCCCCCGCGCACGCGCTGCACGCCCGCATCTCCGCTACCCCAGCGCCGGCCGGTTCACCGGCCTGAACCCCGGTCTGTACCCCGGCGCCGTTTGCGGCGCACACTCTTGGCCCGAACCCAGGACCAAGCCTCCAAAGTTTTCCACAGTTTTCCACAGCTTTTACTATCCGGTACTATAGACAATTATTACTAACATATTTACTGTAGATGTATCGGCCTCCAGGAGGCCCCGCTTGACCCGTTTCAATACCCAACCTCCGTGGGAGTTCCTTCTCTCGGCCTCGCGCGTCTCGCTGCAGAGCTACGAACTCTCCCGGCTCAGCCATGCC
>DASWCG010000118.1:0-8246 GCA_036390175.1 Candidatus Acidiferrales bacterium
GGCGCGGCAGCGCAAGGCGGCGCTGCGACGAGCCCCGCCGGTGCTGGGGCCGGGAGACAAGATTCCGGCGGGCGTCGCGGCGCCTTCCAGCAGGTGAACCTCAATAAGCAGACTGGCGAAGAGGCTCAGGAGGAAGAGCCCGGGCAGCAGGCGGAGGGCGCAGCACCCAACGATCAGGGGCCGCTCGGGCAAGCATCCGCGTCCGACGCTTTCCTCATGAACGGCACCGTGGGCCGCGGGGATCAGAATGCCGGCTTCGGCGCGGGTTTTCCGCCAGGCGGCGTCATTTTGCAAGGACCCGGCGATGCCGGGCAAAGCGGGTTCGGCGGAACAGGCGGAGGGTTTAGAGGCGGAGCTCCGGTAGGCAATCCCGGCGGCGCAGGTGCTCCGGGCCTGCCGGGCGGTGGCCCGGGTGGCGGGCCCGCGATCGCTTTTCGACCGCAGGGCGGAGGCCGGCCCGGACCGGGGGGCCGAGGCGCGCCACCGCAGGGCGTCCCAGCGCTTTTCGGCATGCAACGCGTCTTGCGGCAAAGGATCAATCGGGTCCGGGCCAGTTTCTACAACGAGTACAGCAATTCGGTGTTCAACGCGCGTCCTTATTCGCTCAACCAGCCCAATGCACCGAAGATTCCCACGTGGAGCGAGCGGATTGACGGAAATCTCGGCGGGCCGCTGGTGATTCCTCACGTTTATGACGGGCACAATAAGACATTTTTCTTCGTCAATTTCGATGGCACCTGGGCGCGCAATGCCGTGGATCAGTTTTCTACCGTGCCCACGCTGGCGGAACGGTCGGGAAATTTCTGCAACCAGGACCCACAGCTGCAGCTCAATATTCCCAATCCTGCCGATCTCACCGGGCCGCGCACACCCGTTGGCTGCGAGATTCCCTCCTCGTCGCTGAATCCCGCCGCACTCGGACTGCTGCAATTCATTCCCGAGCCGAACCTTCCGGGCGTCGTCGATAATTTCCATCTGCAAGCGCAAGTGCCCGCGCAGCAGGATCGGCTTAATGTGCGGCTCCTGCACAGCATCTCGCCGAAGCTGAACGCGCGCATATTCTATGGCTTCAGCCAATCGACCAATCACGCCTTCCAGTCGTTCCCCGACTTTGAGAGCGACGCGGCCACGCGCGGCCAGTCGGTCACCTTGGGCCTTACACAAAATTTGTCGCGGAGCTGGATCAACGATTCGCAATTGATCTTCTCCCGCAACCGCGTGCAGACGCTCGACAACTTCGCTTTTACGGACCCCGTAGCCCAGAACCTTGGCATCAACGGCGTTTCCAACAACCCGATCGATTACGGCCCGCCACAGCTCAGCTTCAATAACTTCACGAAAGCGGCGCCGGCGGTGCCCTCGCTGGTGCGCAATCAGACGTATCGCTTCGCCGATGCCGTGACGTATATGCTCGCCAGACACACGCTGTCTTTCGGAGCCGAAGTTCGCCGCATCGAAAACAACACCAATGCGGACCAAACTCCGGAAGGCCTATTCACCTTCAGCGGCCTGGTCGCCGGTTTTGACTTTGCGGATTTTCTGCTCGGCTATCCCTACACCACCAACGAGCGCTTCGGAACGCCCAGCAGTTATTTTCGCAGTTGGGGGACCGCCGGCTACGCGAGCGACGACTGGCGAGTTCGCCCGGACTTCACTCTGCAATTGGGCGTGCGCTACGAGTTTTTCACCCCGCCGACGGAACTCTACGGCCATCTTTCAAATTTGGACTTTGACCCCAGTACTTCGCAGGTGGCGCTGGTTTGTCCGCAAAATGCCTCCTCCATGTGCCTCCCTGCCCAGATGGCGCTGTTTAGCGGAGCCCTGCCTGACTCGCTCATCCGCCCGCGTTACAACAATTGGGCGCCGCGCATTGGAATCGCCTGGAGGCCGCCGATCAAAGCGTTGCAGGCCAATCACAGCACGGTCGTGCGCGCGGGCTTTAGCATGTTCTATAACGAATCGATTTACAGCCAACTGCTCTCTGAATTGGCCAACCAGCCGCCCTGGTCGACTTCTCAATTGCGCATCACCAGCATCACCAGCCTTACCAGTGCGAGCGACGTGCTCACGTTGGAGGACGGTTTCCCATCAACGGTGGCGGCGCGAAACACCATACAAAATACGTATGCCGTAAATCCGAACTACAAGACGGGCTACGCGCAGATCTGGAATCTTTCGGTGGAGACCAATGTCGCCAATAACACGGCACTGGTGCTGACGTACACGGGCACGAAAGGAAGCAATCTCGATTTGCTGTATGCGCCGAACCGCACGGCGCCCGGCAGTCTTTCCCCTACAGGGCCCGTGGCCAACGCCGGCGACTTCATCTACGACACTTCCGGCGCGAATTCCATCTATCACTCGCTGCAAGTGCGCGTGCAGAAGCGCTTGTCTCACGGAATCATGATCAACGGCACGTATACCTTCGCAAAATCCATTGACGATGCCAGCTCGATTGGCGGCGGCACGCCCATCGTGGTGCAGGATGCGAACGATTTAGCGGCCGAGTACGGCCTCTCCTCCTTCGATATCCGGCACCAGGCGCGGCTCAATTATCTTTACGAATTACCTTTCGGGGAGGGTCATCGCTTCGCTCAAAAGGGTTTGACTGCCGCGCTTTTTGGCAACTGGCGATTCAGCGGCAATATCGGCGCGCAGACCGGCACGCCGTATACGGCGGAGGTCATGGGCACCTCCGCCGCGAACACAGGCAGCGGCGGCATCTTCGCCACCCGCGCGGACGAGATTTGCAATCCGAATCTGCCCGCCGGGGAGCGCGCTCCGCTGGATTTCTTTGATAAATCCTGTTTCCTCGTGCCCAAGACAGGACTGGGCAACGCCGCCCGCAACACCATCATCGGTCCGGGCATGTTTACCTGGAACGCGCAATTCGGCAAAACGATCCCGTTTGGCAAGGACCACGAGCATCGCCTGGATTTGCGCTGGGAGATCACCAACGTGACCAATACGCCCAACCTCACGGGATTGTCGACGCTGGTGAATTCCACCACGTTTGGGCAGGTCACGGGCGCTTCGGCCATGCGCGCCATGAATGTGGTTACGCGGTTTACCTTCTGAGAGCTGCAAGATGAGATATGAAACCCGCCGCCTCGTCGCATTTCTTGCCGTCGCCGCGTTATTGGCGCCCGCGGGATCGGCTCAGAATCCGCAACAGCCGGCCGCGCCGCCAGCGCCGCCACGAGTTTCTGCTAATCAAAAAGGCGCCATCAAGGCGGCGGTGAATTTAGTGGAAGTGGATGTGGCGGTCACCGATCGGGATGGCAAGCTCCTGAAAGGCTTGCGGCAGGATCAATTCAGCATCGCCGAAGACGGCAAGGACGAGAAAATTTCCAGCTTCGATTACTACGACGTGGAAAAACTCGAAAAGGCCGATGCCGCGGAGACCGCGCCTATCACCATCCCCATCGGTTCGGTTGCTCCGCCGGAGGAAGTGCGGCAGCAGGCGCGGGATCGGCGCATGATTGTTCTTTTCTTCGACCTCACTTCTTTGCAGCCAAACGATCTGACGCGCTCCACGCTGGCGGCGAAGCAATTCCTCGGCAAGCAGATGACTTCCGCCGATCTTGTCGGCGTGGTGGCGTTCGGAAATCAGCTCCGCGTGATCGCTGATTTCACCAACGATCGCGACCTGCTCGATAGCGCGGTGGACGCGCTACTTCCCGGCAAAGAGGCCCAGCTGGCGGCCTTGGCCGCGGCCACTTCCACGGGCATCGACGCCGCGGTCACTGAAGAGACTAACGCCGCTTTCACCGCGGATGATACTGAGTTCAATGCCTTCAATACGGACCGCAAGCTGGCCTCGCTCGAGTCTCTGGGCGACTTGCTGCGAGATATTCCAGGGAAAAAGTCCGTGCTGCAATTCACGAGCGGCATCACGCAAACCGGCGAAGACAATCGCTCGCAGCTTCGTGCCACCACGGATGCCGCCAATCGCGCCAATATGTCCATTTACACCGTGGATTCACGCGGCTTGCTGGCGGAAATCCCCGGAGGCGATGCCAGCGCCGGGGCGGCGGGCGGAAACGCCATGTATACCGGCGCCGCCGTCTTCCAGCAAAGCGGGGCGCGGCAGGATTCGCGCGAAACGCTCGCCACGCTCGCTTCCGACACGGGCGGCCGCAGCTTTTTCGATCTGGGAGACCTGGGCCAGGCCTTCCATTCCGTGCAGTCCGATACGGCTGGATATTACCTGCTGGGATACTACAGCACGAACGCGCAGCACGACGGCCGCTGGCGCACCATTCGCGTCAAAGTCGCCGGAGTGGCCGGCGCGCGCGTTCGCTATCGTCAGGGCTATTACGCGCCCAAGGATTTCGGCGTCTATACGACCGAAGATCGCGAGCGCCAACTGGAAGATGCGATGCGTTCCGATACGCCGGCCGTGGAACTGCCCATGGCCGTGGAAACCGCCTATTTCCGGCTCGGCAACAAGCAGATCTTCGTTCCCATTTCCGCCAAGCTCGCCTCCAGCGCGCTGCAGTGGGCGCAAAAGAGCGGACGGCGTCAGGTGGAATTTGATTTCGCCGCCGAGATTCGCGACACGCAATCGGGGCGTATCGCCGGGGCTTTGCGCGACACCATTACGGTGCGCCTCGATACGGAACGTTACGAAGAGCTGCAGCAGAACGCGTTGGTGTATCAGGGCGGCATTATTTTGCCGCCCGGTAATTACAAGCTGAAGTTTCTGGCGCGGGAAAATGAATCCGGGCGCATCGGCACCTTTGAGGATGATTTGAAACTGCCGGCTGTGCAGCCGGATCGCATGCAGTTAAGTTCCGTTGTGCTCTCGAGCCAGATTGTCGAGGTGCAGAAGAGCTCGGAAGTGCAGACCAAAGGATTCGCGCCCGATGCCAAGCTCAAAGAACTGCCGCTGGACGTTGCCGGACAGCGCATCATTCCCAGCGTGACGCGCGTCTTCACCAATCAGCAGATGCTCTATATTTTCTTTCAGGCTTACGTACCTGAAAAAACGGATCTCAACCAAATGCGCGCCGGGCTGGAATTTTTCCGCAATGGGGCGCGCATCAGCCAAACGCCGATCGTCGGCCCGGCTCAAGTAGATGATAAGACGCGCACCGCATCTTTCCGCATAAGCCTGCCGCTGAACACGGTGGCCATCGGCCGCTACACCGTGCAGGCGGTGGTCGTGGAAGCGGGAGGCGCGCAAGCGGCCTTCGGGCGCAATTATTTTGCGCTCCGCCCGCCTGTTGCTCCCTCCGCTTCAGCGATGCCTGCAGCTTCCGGTTCCGGCGGAAATTAGCCCGGCGCGCAGCCGACGCTTAGTCGAGCACGTTTGTTCCGACGCGCCATAGGCGGTTATTACTAGCCCACACACGGGAAGAATCGAGCTGGCCCGAACGGCAAACCCAAAGAAATGCCAGGCGACTGCGTACCAGTCGGTCCGCGGCCAAATCGGAGGTAAGCGATCAAATCCAGTGAGTCTCGAAATTTGCAAAGGAAGTCTTCTGCTTTGTGGGTGACAACCAAATTTGATTCGCTGGCTGCTTCGTTGCAACTTTCCCAAGTCGCAGTATGATGGCATGGGCCAGTTGTGCGGGGTTCTACGTTGACGAAGTTCAGTCTCGTTCTCCTGATCCACGGACACCAGCCGGTCGGCAATTTCGATGCTGTACTGGAGCAAACCTACCGGCGCTCTTATCTGCCGTTCATCGAGTGTTTGCTTCGGCATCCAGGCGTTCGCCTGGGCCTGCACTACAGCGGACCGCTGCTGGAATGGTGCGAGCAGCGCCACCCGGAGTTTTTCCGCAAGCTTCAGGAATTGACTTCGCGCGGGCAAATCGAGTTGGTGGGCGGCGGATTTTACGAACCTATTCTGGTGTCTATCCCGCCCGAGGACCAGAGGCAGCAAATTCAGTTGATGCGCGACTATTTGAGCGAGAAGTTCGGCCGGACGCCGGAAGGCGCATGGCTTGCCGAACGCGTCTGGGAGCCGCAGTTGCCTCATGCGCTGGCTTCGGCGGGCGTTCGATACACGCTGGTGGACGACGTGCATTTTCTCGCCGCCGGTTTTGAACTCGATCAACTGCATGGCGACTACGTGGCCGAAGATCGCGGGCGAACCGTGCGGGTTTTTCCCGGCCTGAAGGCATTGCGCTATTTGCTGCCGTTCCGCCCTTGTGAAGAGGCAATCGCTTTCCTTCGCGAGAGCGCCCGGCGTCATCCCGGCGGCATGGCCGCCATGGGAGATGATTGCGAGAAATTCGGCGGCTGGCCCGGGACCTACGATCACTGCTACCGCGAGGGCTGGCTGGACCGCTTCTTCACGGCCCTGGAGGAATCCGCCGAGTGGCTCGCCGTGAAGCCCCCCGGGGAGTACATCCGCGAACGCCAGCCGCTGGGCCGCGCCGATCTACCCACGGCCTCCTACTCCGAAATGATGGAATGGACTCTGCCCATAAAGGCGCGCAGCGACTTTCATGCCATCAGCCAGGAGTTTGCCAACCGTCCCGACGTACAACGGTTTCTAAGAGGCGGGCACTGGAGGGCATTCTTCAGCAAATATCCGGAGTCGAATTTGCTGCACAAAAAGATGCTGCGCGTATCAGAAAGGCATCGGGACCTCGCTTCGAAACGCATGAGCGAAGAGAAAAGCGCCAAGTATGCGCTGGCCCAAAAGCATCTTCTGCGCGCGCAATGCAATGACGCCTATTGGCACGGAGTCTTCGGCGGCATCTACGCACCGCACTTGCGCACCGAGCTCTGGCGCGAGCTCATCCGCGCCGAAAGTTTGCTCGATGACCTGCGCCGCGGCCGCACCGGCGGAGTGCACATCGAGCAAACCGACTTGGACGCCGATGGGTGCGAGGAACTCTACGTCACCTCGAAAAGTTTAGCCGCCTTGCTGCGGCCAGCCGATGGAGGCACGCTGATGGCGCTGGATTTCCGGCCGAGTGGCGTCACGCTGGTCAATTCCATGCAGCGCCGGCCGGAGGCCTATCACCGCCGCCTGCGGGAAGCCTCGTCCGGCGCGACGAGCCAGGTCGCCTCCATCCACGATCAGGCGCGCAGCAAGGAAGACGGGCTGGAGCGCTTTCTGCGTTACGATCGCTGGCCCCGAAATGCTTTTCGTCTCCTGCTCTTTTCCTCGGATAAGACTTTCAAGGATTACCAAGAACTGAGGCTTGAAGAGAATGCTGCTCTGGCATCCGGGAGTTATGCCGTCCTGGAGAACGGACCCACGAGCATCAGCCTGGAATGCGAAGTGCCTTGCCCGGATTGTGCCGCGGGTGGCGGACCAGTCGAACTCATGCGCTGCACAAAGCGGTTTTCTTTTGCTGCGGGAAGCAAAGGCTACCATCTCCATTGTACCTCCAGGCTCTCTTGCGCCAATACGCAAGCGCACGCCGCTCTCGTTGGCGTGGAAATGGTCTTGAACTTTCTGGCGCCCCGCGAGCAAAACCGTTACTTTGAAATTCCGTCGGGCCGGCATCCCCTGGACTGGTCCGCGGCGGTATCCGGACCGGAGATCAGATCGCGATTAAGAGTTGTCGATGAGTGGCAGAACGTCGCCGCCACCATCAAGGCCCCTTTTGCCAAAGAGCTTTGGATCACACCCATCGAGACCATATCCGAATCCGAGGAAGGCTTCGAGCGTGTCTATCAGGGTTCTCAGATCCTGGCGGTTTGGCCCCTGGAACTCGCCGCCGGCGAGCCCTGGACGGGAGAAATAAGCCTGCACGTGAAAGCGGCGCGCGCGGCGGAACCCCATGCGCATCGCGAATAGGCGGAAGGCTATCCCCAACTGGCTGATCTTTAATCGGCGACAAACAAAGTTTGTGCGAAGGCCCATTCGCGGTCGAGCCATTGCCGCAAGGGGCGAAATCCGCTGCGCCGCCCCATCTTCATCAGTTCACCTGGCCGGTACTTGTGGGAGCTTTCCGTCCAGATGGTTTCGCCCTCGGCAAAAGAGACGCTGCAGCCGGCCCGCGGAATGGTCACAATTTGTGCGCGCGTGGAAACGAGGTGCATTTCGATGCGCCGTTCCTGCTCGTCATATCGAGCCAGGTGGCGGAAGGCGGAAAGGTCGAAATCGGATTCCAGTTCACGATTCATGCGAGCCAGCACGTTCAGATTAAACGAAGCAGTAACGCCCAGCGGGTCATCGTAGGCCGGCAAAAGCTGCGAAAGCGGCTTTTCGAGATCGGCGCTCAGGAGCAATGCATCGCCCGCAGTTAGAAGCTGGCGCACCTCGGTAAGAAAACGCT
>DASWCG010000119.1:0-2959 GCA_036390175.1 Candidatus Acidiferrales bacterium
TCAACGGGTCGTAACGCCCTGCCAGACGTTTTCCAAGCACGACGTACATGGCAAAACCGATTGAACCTGTCATGGTGATGGCGTCACCCAGCACGGACGGCGAGTGCGCGGAAATACCGTTTTCCGAAGCCAGGACAGCGATTCCCGCGAACGCAATGGCCATGCCCATTGCCTTGCGCCACGTGGCTCTTTCCAGCTTGAAGAGAACGGCGAGAATCAGCGTATAGATCGGGCCCATCCCCACGATCACCGCCGCGTGACTGACGGAGGTGTAGCGCAGTCCGGCGGTGAAGCAGACCTGGTTTATCGTTACGCCGAAGAAGCCCATGTACAGGAAGATCCAAATGTCACGCCATGTAAACTTGCGCCGCGGGCTTTTGGCTGCTTCCCTAAAGGCGGGCAGCCGCGAACAAACCAGATAGAAAGGCAGCATTACCGTGCCCGCGAGCACGACGCGGAACGATGCCAGGGTCATCGCCGGCAGAAAACGCAAGCCGATTTTCGCGGCGATGAAGTTGACTGCCCAAATAACGATGACGAGTCCGATGGACGCGCCAAGGAGGGCACGGTCAGGCGCTGGTCCGCTGGAGGTATCGACTCTCACCACTCAGGCCAGGCGTTCTTTTCGAACCGTGAGATTGTCGATGCGGTCCAAGCGCGGTTCGAATCCGATGCCAGGGCCGGTAGGCACGCGAATCGTGCCTTGTGGTGACACAGTGACTTCAGGAAGGATGATGTCTTCCTGCCAATAGCGCTCGCTCGCGCTTACGTCGCCGGGCAAGGTGAAATTGGGAAGAGTCGAAAGCGCGATATTGTGCGCGCGGCCGATGCCGGATTCAAGCATCCCGCCGCACCAGACAGGAATTCCATGCCGCTGGCAAAGATCGTGGATGCGCCGCGCCGTGGTATAGCCGCCGACCCGGCCGAGCTTGATGTTGATGATCTTGCAGGCGCCCAACTCGACGGCGGCGCGTGCCTGCTCTTCCGTGTGGATGCACTCGTCCAGGCAGATCGGGGTTTCCAACTTTTTCTGCAGCTCGACGTGGCTATAGAGATCGTCCCAGCCGAGAGGCTGCTCGATCATCATCAGGTAGAAACCTTCGAGTTGCTTCAGCAGCGGCCAGTCCTTCAGCGTATACGCAGAGTTGGCGTCGACCATTAGCTTGATGCGCGGAAAATCCTGGCGCAGACGGCGCACCGGCTCCAGGTCCTTCCCCGGTTTGATTTTTATTTTGATGCGCTGATACCCGGCAGCGAGTTCTTTTTGCACCGTCGCGGCGAGCTCGTCCAATGATTCCTTGATGCCGATCGAGACGCCGCAAGCGATCTCTTCGCGAACTCCGCCGATGAGTTTTGAAAGTGGGACGCCCTTTTGTTTGGCTTCGGCATCCCATACCGCCGCTTCCAGCGAAGCTTTGGCCATGTTGTGGCCGCGGACTCGCCCGAACAAATCCCAAACGTCGCTGGCGCAGGCGAAATCCTTGCCCTTGATGAGCGGCCAAAGAAAATCACGCAGGATGTGCCATGCGGTTTCCGCTGTTTCCGGACTGTAGTACGGCGTATCGCTGGCGACACATTCAGCCCAGCCGATGACGCCATCGACATCCGCCTGCACCAGCAGAATGCGGCGCACTTCGATGCGGTCCATGCTGGTTTCGAACGGGGTCACCAGCTTCATCCTTACTTCCCGCAAAGTAATCTCGCGTATTCGCATGAATTTTTGGTCGATGTGCCTTTCCTAAAAGTCGCTCCACGGGGTGAGGAGATACGCCCGGTTTCCCGGGGCCATGCGTAACGCGACTGCGGCGTAACCTTTGGCAAACCATTTTGTGAACTCTTCGCGCACGCGGGCCTGGACGATGCCAACCTGCGAGGAATCTTCGCGCTGCCAGCGCTCGAGCTCCGAGGGCAACTCGATGATCGCTGGCGCCTCCACAGGGTCTTTCACTAGGTTTTCGATGGCCGCCACGACGCGCGCGGAATCCAGGTGCCATTCCACCAGCAGCCGGTCGGTCTCCAAGCCGCGGTGAAGCGGGCTGGTCGTGACGCCGTACAAATTCGGATGATATTCCCGGCAAATGGCGCCAAGCCGGTTCAAATTGAAGTGTGCGTTGCGCAGCTCGAGGGGATCGAACGTCCATTGAATGAGGCGGATGCCGCGGGACAGCGCTTCAGTGCGCTGAAAGAGTTTAAGCATGCGGCCAACGCCCCGGTTGCGGTATTCGCCGTGCACGCCGGTCATGTGGGAATGGAGATAGGGAACACGGTCACGAAGGCCAACAACGGCAAGCGTGTAGCCTACGAGGCGATCGCCGTCGAAAGCGCCCAGCACTTGCCCGCCGGTATGCGCCGCCACCACAAACATGGTAGCTGGCTCGACTTCCAGGTCGGCTTCTCCCCAAATCTCGCGCTGAAGATCCACGCAACGATGGAATTCATCGAGACTTTCGCACTTGCGAACGATGATCTCCTGGCTCATCTTTTCGTTTGCGCTTCGCTCATTTCGAATGCGTGCGGCTCCCTTCGGACTTCTTCGCGGTGTCCCAGAAACTTTCCATCTCTTCGCGCGGCAGGTCTTTGAACTCCCGGCCATTTTTCCGGGCCAGGTTCTCCATGGCGCGGAATCGGCGCGAGAATTTGGCATTGGCCTTTTTGAGTGCGATTTCCGGGTCGACCTTCAAAAATCGTGAGAGGTTTACAACGGCGAAGAGCAAGTCACCTAGCTCCTCTTCCGTTTTTAGATGATCTTGTTCCTTCAGCGCTTCCTTCAGCTCCTCCGTCTCTTCCTGCATTTTTTCAAAAACGCCGCCTGCATCTTGCCAATCAAAGCCGATGCGGGATGCTTTGCGAGTGAGTTGAAAGCCTTCCAGCGTTGCGGGCAGGGCGCGGGAGACGCCGTCCAGCAAAGAGATTTCCTTCGCGGCGCTGTCTCCAGTCCTCGAATCTCGTTTGTTGTCGC
>DASWCG010000120.1:0-3020 GCA_036390175.1 Candidatus Acidiferrales bacterium
CGCGTTGCTGGCTGCGCGTTGGACACGTCATGGCTGGCCTTCGTTGCGCCAAATTTTGTGGATCGTTGTCGCCATGGTAGCGGCGCGCTCCGCGGCGATGACCATGAACCGCATCGTTGATCTTCGCTACGATCGCGAAAACCCGCGAACGAAGCAGCGCGCGTTGCCGACGGGCGCACTGACGCTGCAATTTGCATGGCTTTTCACGGTTGTTGCCGCCGTGGTGTTTTTCATCGCGGCTTGGCAATTGAATCCGCTCGCGCTAAAGCTCGCTCCGTTGGCAATCGCCATCTTGTTTTTCTATTCCTTCACCAAGCGCTTCACCAACTGGTCGCACCTGTTTCTTGGATTTGCGCTGGGCATCTCGCCCGCCGCCGCGTGGATCGCCGTAACGGGCGGCCTCGATCCGCGCATGCTGATCCTATGCGCCGCGGTTACGCTATGGGTTGGCGGATTTGACGTGCTCTACGCGTGCCAGGATATTGAGTACGACAAAAGCGCGGGACTTTTCTCTGTGCCCAGGAAATTTGGGATTTCAAAGGCGCTGTTGATTGCGCGAGAGATGCACATCGGCGTGATCGCGCTTCTCGGGTGGCTGGCGTTTGGGTTCGGCTTGTCATGGCCCGCGTGGGCGGGAATCGCCGTGGTCGCCTCGCTGCTGGCTTACGAACATTCCCTTGTCAAAGCAGATGACCTGAGCAAGCTGGACGCTGCGTTTTTCGCCGTGAACGGCTATATTAGTATGTTGTTCCTGCTGTTCTGGGGCGCTGCAGCTGCGGTTTGGCGCGTTTGAAATTTTCGGCGGATTCATAATGGGCGAACTTACGATCACCGATCACCGATTGAAGCCGATAGCTGACAAAGTTCTCGCGGGCGAGCGGCTTGCGTTTGACGACGGCATCACGCTGTACCGTTCGCCGGACTTGCTGGCCGTGGGCTGGCTGGCGAATCACGTACGCGAGAAAAAGCACGGCAACGTCACCTATTTCAACGTCAACCGGCACATCAATCCGACCAACATGTGTGTCGCGCATTGCAAGCTCTGCGCGTTTGGCCGCGATCCCAGCGCGCCGGGTGCTTACAATTTTTCGCTGGTAGAAATTTACGCCCGCGCCGAACAGGGGGCGCGGGAAGGCGCGCTGGAATTTCACATCGTGGGCGGGCTGCACCCGGATTTGCCGTTTGAATATTTTCTGGAAATGATTCGCGGGCTGAAGCAGCGCTGTCCCGGCGTGCACTTGAAGGCGTTCACTATGGTCGAGGTGGGCTACTTCGCGCGCATTGCAAAATTATCCACCAAAGAGACGCTGCTGAAGCTAAAAGAGGCCGGAGTCGATTCGCTGCCCGGCGGCGGCGCGGAGATTTTTCATCCGCGGGTGCGCAGGATTATTTGTGACCACAAGGTCAGCGGGCAGATGTGGCTCAACATCGCACGGCAGGCGCATGAAATCGGGTTGCACTCCAACGCGACGATGCTCTACGGACACGTGGAAACGGAAGAGGAGCGCGTCGACCACCTCGTCAAGCTCCGCGAGCTGCAGGATGAGACGCATGGCTTCGTGGCGTTTATTCCGCTGGCGTTTCATCCGGACAATACGGCGCTTTCGCACATTCCGAAGCCTACGGGTTACGCCGACCTGCGCAACATCGCGGTATCGCGGTTGCTGCTCGACAATTTCGAACACATCAAGGCGTACTGGATCATGCTTTCGCCGAGCATCGCGCAAATCGCCCTGCGCTTCGGGGCCAACGACCTTGACGGAACGGTGGTTGAAGAAAAGATTTATCATGACGCCGGTGCGAAAACGTCCGAGTTCACACCGCGCGACGAACTGGAACGCCTCATCCGCGCGGCCGGCCGTGTTCCTGTCGAGCGCGACACGCTCTATCATCCCGTCGACCGCTCAAAGATGCCGCCGCTTCCACCACCCGTGCGGACGGACCTCATAAGTCTCACTCTAAACGTTTAGTTGTTCGCGGTCTGGATTCAGTGGACGTTTGCGGCTCTGGCCACGACTCTGTCCAGGACTTCAGCGGGCAAGATCGCGTATCCCTTTTCCTGAGCGATCTTTTGTCCGCTTGTGTAGACCCACTTCAAGTAGCCGGCCACCGCGCTGCCCCGGCCGGGATCTTTGGCGGTAGCAGGCACGTAAAGCCATGTGAAACTGCTGATTGGGTAGCTTTCTTTGCCAGGCGCATTCGTCAGCGAGATGCGGAAATCGTTACTCATTTTGCTGCCGCTGGCGGTTGCGGCTGCGGCGATCGAGTTTGCGGAAGGCTGGACCCGGTCTCGACTAGAACGGTTTTTTCCTGGCCACGAACAGCGGCTGGAAGCAAAAGCATCCATCCGAGAAAAACCGCAAGGAGCCTGCACGATCTCATACGCACACAATCCTCTCTGTCTTCCGGAAGATCTTGTCAATTTCCGCGAGCAGCGAATAAACGATTGTCACACCGTATTCCCAGAGAGTAGCCAAGAGGGCAAGCGCGGGAAAGGGGACGGAAGGTCAGTGTGTGTGGAATCCGGCACTAAAAGGGCATCGATTTGCAACTACTGAGGAAGAAGCGGTTGCAATTCGGCGGCGTCCACCGGCCAGTGCGCGAAGAACAGGTCGTGCCAGCTCTGCACCATCACCCACAGTCCCGCAGGCAACGGCCAGGGCCGATGTGCAACTTCTTGCAGGACGGCGCTCATCCCGGTTTACAAGACTTTCTCGACAAGCCCATTTTCTGAATATACCCTTCTACCAGGCCCGAGAATCGAATCCTGTGAATTCAAAACGAACGAAAGCGCCAAAAGGAGAGAAACCATGCAGCGCAAAGCATCCGCGGTTTGGCAGGGCGGTTTGAAAGATGGGAAGGGCTCGATTTCGACGGACAGTGGAGTCTTGAAAAAGACGCAATACTCCTTCAGCACACGCTTTGAAGACGGCGTCGGCACAAATCCCGAGGAGCTCCTTGCCGCGGCGCACGCCGGCTGTTTTACGATGGCACTTTCCGCACAGTTGGGCAACGCGGGC
>DASWCG010000121.1:0-2233 GCA_036390175.1 Candidatus Acidiferrales bacterium
CGCACTTTCGCGCTAATTGCGAAAGGGCTTGCATTGCCGTACACCCGAAGTTAATTCCAATTCCCGGTTGAGGCGAGCAGTTGCAGCCCGATGGCGAATGAATAAGATCCCAGCGGCTCGCAATAGACAACGCGCGCCCGCGCACGGAAATCTCCTGAGAGGGACCATACCTTAAGCCGCTCATTCGGTTTCCACGGCTTGCTGGAAACGACGCGCGCTCCGTGGGCACTCACGTTCTCCGTGAAGCCCCCGGTAATCCCGCCGTGCACACGATGTTGAATGTCCAGGCTGCAGAGATCCACCGTCATTTGCAGAAGGGAGCGTTCTTCCGACCTGTGCGTCACAAATTGCATGAGACACCACGCGGTCTTCCGCAACGACTGGGAGGATAGGTGTCAGGGCGGGGTATAACACTACCATCGTACTCTGGCGCTGCTCCGTCCAATTGGAAATTCTCATTCTGAGGGGTACATTCTTGGACACCACGCGGCAGAGCCTCTCGATTTGTCGCAAGTCCGCCGCGCCTACCTTGCCGCGAAATGTTTCTCTCCCTTTCCCCGGTTGCTACTTCTTTAAGAACACCACGCAGTAGCTGTCTTCCGCCCAGTCATCCACAATCTTTTCGAGCTGCAATCCTGCTGCGGTTATTTCTTCGATCAGCACTTCTTGCGGAATTCCATGGCCACCGCGGTTCCTTGGCACACCCTGCACCTCGCCTAGCCCAGGCCGAGGCGGGAAATCAATGATCGCCAGTCTTCCGCCCGGCTTGAGCGAGCGCACGATGTTCGCATCAAATTCGGCTGGTTTGGTCAGATGGTGGTAGACCCGCCGCAGGAAAATGACGTTGCAGCAGGCGCTCGGAAGATTCGTGTCCGCCTCCTTGCTTTCCACAACGGTCACGTTCAGCAATTTCTGTTTTTGCACTTCCGCTCGCAGTTCTTTCAGCTTCTGGGCATCAATTTCCGTCGCGTAGACTCTCCCTGCTGCTCCCACGCGCTCTGCCGCCGCAAAGGAATAGCTTCCGTCGCCCGCTCCAATGTCCGCCACCACGTCACCCGGCTTCCAGTCCATCAGCTTGGCAAGCCGGCCGATCTCCTCAGCCGCATCGCCGCGGGCCCAGCAAGCGAACGCGAGAATAGTCAGCAAACCCAGGCCACAGAGAATTCGTCTTTTGCGCATTTCTCAAGTCCTCCCAGCAGATGCTTTATCGCGCCCGCATCATTCTACTTAGACTGCTCCCCTCTTTCTCCGTCTCTGCCGGGCGCTGCCCAGTTGCATTGCGATTGGGTGCATCGGCGCCCCACATCTCTACGATCGACGGCGCCAACGAAGGAGAAGCGTCACATTCGCACAGATGTTCTGACGGGAAATTCTGCTTCAGCCCGATGAGAGAAAAGATTGCCGAGCCAACGCTATTGGCGAGACGGATACACGATAGTACCTGCGCTCTATCGACCGCCACGTATGGGTCGGGGACAATCGCCTCAAATCAGAGAATCCTAATCCCTACAGAACGTGGTCGGATTGGCGTTCCCGGTTTCAGTCCAAAAGGAATTGGAGATCGTGCATGAAACCTTTTAGTTTGTTGAAGATACCGGTGATGTTGGTCGGCCTGGGAGCTGCCTTGCTCCTGACCCCTGCCTGCAAGGCGCAATCGGAAGTTGCTCCCGATCACTTCGACGGAACCGACGCCTGGGAGGCAGCCGCGCACAGGCCCTTGGCGGCCAAGACCAAGCCGGCGTCGGCATCCACCCCGGTACAAGCCCAGCATCAGAATGCCGGCTCGAGCGCGACCGTGCAGCTCGCTGCCGCGCGCGATCTCTCAAAGCCTGCGCGTCAAGACGCCGTTGCGATCCAAGACAAGCGCAAGACCGCCGTTCGCAAATCAGACCCGAAATAACCGGAAATCGCTCGCGGCGGAATGGCGAGCGGTTAAGAAAGGCCGGAACCGGCGCTGAAGACCCGGCGTGCTTACGCCGGGGCCGAAAGCCAATTCTACTTCAACGACGCCTCAATTTTGGTTTTGTACTCGCGCGCTTTCGCGAGGATTGCGGGCTCATCCAGCGTTAACAGTTTCCTGTCGCGCATCACCGCGCGTCCGCCGATGATCACCGTCTCCACGTCGCTGCCTTTCAATGCATACGCCAATTGCGAGTACACGTCGTACATCGGCACGGCATTCGGCGCGTCCAGCCCGATCACAATGATGTCAGCTTTCTTGCCGGTTTCGAGC
>DASWCG010000122.1:0-9078 GCA_036390175.1 Candidatus Acidiferrales bacterium
CGACCTGGAGCTTGATTTGAGAAGTAACTTTGGGAAACCGAGCCTGCGGGTCCAACTGCATGCGCACGCGGAGACGCAGCGCCTTGCCCGGCTCTACGACCACCTGTTGCGTGAAATCGGTGTAGCCTGACTGGCGCACAGCAACCTGATGTTCACCGGGCAGAAGCATGACTTTTCGATCGTCTTTGAGCTCATCCAAATAGCCGACGTATTGCCCGTCAATCCATACGCCGGAGGTCTTCGCGGCTTTGGAGGCGGCAATGAAGCGGAGCTCCCCCATGACCTGGCTTTGCGCGAAGGAGGCGGTGTTGAGAAACAGAATGGAAAAAAGAAGAGTGAAACCCGTTAGCTTGAGTCTATTCGGCCCAACCATGTGCAATCTCCTTACTGGCTGGGCGATTGTAGATTGTAGGATTGTCGCACAAACCGGCGAATTTTGCAGCACTCTGTCGCATGCTGAGACTAGATGCCGGCCGGCGCCAGGAACCCGCCAAACAACACGCCTGCTCAGCTCTTCGCAGTGCTCAGAGTAAAAAGGTCGGCGTTACACCTCTCACGTCTCACCGGGGGATGAGCGTTGGAGCAGAGGGTTGCGATGCACCTTTCTCAGCAAGCAGATGGTCAAGGGAGAGCGAGCCGCTACCGCGCACCATTACGGCCAACGCCACGGCGACGGCCAGGAGGTGATATTCAATTCCCTCGCCTTTCTGATTGCCAGCCCAGTTCATGAACAAACCGAAGTGCCTGTGGACCAGGGCGATGGCTGTCACCATATTGCAGAGGATGCCAAAGGCGGCAATGCGTCCCAGGAATCCAAGGATGAGGCCCAGCCCGCCGAGGAACTCGGCGGCGATGGCGAGAAACGCGAGCGGCGCGGGAATGCCCATCTGATGGGTGAAAAAACCCATGGTGGCGCTGAAACCATAACCGCCAAACCAACCCAGCACTTTTTGCGAGCCGTGAGCAAGAAAGATAACTCCCAACGTGACTCGAAGAATCGTTGCCGCCCAATCACTCTCTGTCCACATCAAGTTGCGAAACATAATCGTTTCCTCCTCAGTGCGTGATGAGCCGATACCGGTTGATTATGGGCCGAGGCGCTGCCCCCAGACTGACGTCACCCAGGGGATCGCGTTTGGGGCCGGCGCCCATTATACCGACTATCGGCTGGCGGCGAACTATTGGCGACGCAGAGTCAGGAGGGAATACAGGCGTCTAGAAGGGGAGGCTCGTGGTGCCGCCGCGGGAGACGACACTCACGAGCCTCAGTTGTGGATTCGACGGAGCCCGCGGTCCTAGCGTGCCGTGCCTTGACCGCGGGGCAACTGTGGAATTCTCAGTTCCGATCAGTATCCCAGCCCATCGTCAGGGGGGCACGCGAATGTGCTTGGCCCCGTGGTTGACGGGTTGGGCTTGTGGAGTTCGATGTCACCGCCCCCCGGGTTCGTCATGTGGCAGGTGCTGGCCTCACCCGTTGGGGTGTCGTCCGCCAAACAGCGCGTCGGTACAAGGTAGTCGATACTCCCGGTCATTTGGTTCTGTAACAGGATCCCAAACTTGTCCTTGGGCGGTGGGAACGATTGCTGCTCGGCGTCAATCGTCCTCACTCGAAAGTTAAACGTCCCAATGGGTGCGCCTTGAATGCTGACGTCGGCCGTGCCACAGATGTCACGCGCGTTGTTAGCCGCAAAGACGCCGTCGCACCCGGGGCAAGGGTTCACGTAGCCCGTGATGCTATCGCTGCTCACGTGAAGCCCGTTATTATGGTCGACGTAATTGACATGGCCGAAGAAGCCGCCGTTCTTGCACCCGCCCACCAAGCCAAAGTTCGCCTTCTGGTCCGACTCCGGCAAACCGGCATTGTTGGAGGCCGTCCCCGGCGCGATAAGGATAAATCCTCCACCGGTGGTGAAGTCGCACGGGAACGGAATGACGTGGGCTTTTACGACGGGTGTGTTTGTGAACGACAACACGGCCACGAGGAACCCTCCCGCCAAGAGTGCGGCTACCAGCTTAGCTATTCTTTGTATCTTGCTCATTGTTCTTCCTCCATTCGTGTCAAGGCCACTTTGCGTGGCACTAGGAAATACCCGCTACCGCAGTGGCGATCACCACATCGGCAACGCCAGTGACGGTAACGTGAAGGGCATTCACGGTGATGGTGCCGCTTGGATCGGTTGTCTGCTCGTTGATAACCACCTGACCCCCTGGGATCGCGATCGTCTGATTCGGGTCCCCAGTTACGAAAATCGATATCCCGTTAATGGAAAGGTTATCGATGGTCGTGCTGCCACTGCTGCCGCTACCCAACTTCGAAAACGCCCGGGACACAACCGAGTCGGCGGAGATGCCGACGCCGGCGACGGTCATCCCCAGGTTCTCGACCGAGGCGTCGGAGTCAACCTCATCGGACCAACTGATCGTGGCTGCGTTGAGGACCTCTCCACTGAGCAAAGACGGGACGCTCGCTGTGACCACACCCGTATCCCGTTCGTCGTTAGTACCTCCGAGAGTTCCGGTATCGGAGAGCGTGGTTGTCGTTGTCGTTCCGAGAGGTCCGGTTATAGTCGCTTGCGCCGCTCTGGCTTGTCCCGCGACGGTTTGAGCTCGGCTGGCTGCTGGCCATGCCAACACGCCGGCCAGCATCAGAGCGACTGTCACCAAGCGTAAACGGCAATGATGTGTCTCATGCATACTAACCTCCTGTTTTTTTAGGTTCGGTCATCCCAAACTGACGGGTTCTATAGCGGCGCTGAACATGCGTTGTGAGCCGCCCTCGGCGGGCCGGACAACTCATTTGCTCGTGCATTCTGTTCCGCACCGTTTTCCTCGGTCGGTCCCTCCTGGAAGTCACAAGAAAAGCGAGAAAGCTTCCGGAGGCCGTAACGTGCACCAGCCTATGATTCCTCACCGGGGGACACAATCCGATGGGTGCTTGAAATGTGTGGGTTATGAATACTGAATCCGGCGTAGGGGAAATGCTGGCCGGAGAATCACTTAGCCGCTGCCGGTCGCGGATGCAAGCGTTTTGCGCGCACCGATTGCAGTAGCAGACCGGCGAGAACATCTTGCGCCGCTTTGTGCAAGCTCGAGAGAAGGAGACTGCCGCAACTCCGGGAGGAAGAGTACTCAGTTGTGGCAGGGATGAGGCCCGGTCAGGCGCGGCGGAGGGTGAGAAGCGTGATCTCCGGAGGGACCCCGATGCGGACGGGCGCGCCGACGGTGCCCAGGCCGCGATTGACGTAGAGGCAGGATTGGGGAGCAGATTCGTAACTTGCGACACGTGATTCGCCGTTAGGGGCGGAGGATTGAGCAGGGGCAGCGCCGAGGGCATGCTGGTAAAGGCCGGCGATGAATGGCGTAAAAAATCGCGCGGGGCTGAAGCGGTGGTCGAGGATTTCGACCTGGACCTGACCGCCGTGGGTGTGCCCGGTGAGTTGGAGTTCGATCCCCAGTTCGGCGGCGCGCGGAAAGGAATTGGGATTGTGGGAAAGAAGGATGTTGGGCATATCGCGGCGGACCAGCCGCCCGACGTGCGGGAGCATCTGCAAGCGCTGTCCGCCGGGCGTGCGCTCGCGCTGATAGTCCACGCCAATCAGGTTGAACTGCGCGCCACGCCAGGTGAGCTGGGAATTCTCCTGGCGGAGCAGACGCATGCCCGCGCGATGAAACAGCTCTCGTGCCGCGGCTTCCACGCCGGCGTAAATTTCGTGATTGCCGTTGCACCCCCAGACACCCAGGGGCGCGCGAAGCCGCGCGAGCTCGGCGACACAATCGGCCAGCGGGTCAGAGGCGCTGGTGATGAAATCACCGGTGACTACAGCGAGATCCGCGGACAGGCCGTTGGCCATGTCCACGGCGCGGCGGACTTGTTCGCGGGTCATGTAGCCGCTGAGATG
Organism: Candidatus Acidiferrales bacterium; assembly: GCA_036390175.1. Taxonomy (GTDB): domain Bacteria; phylum Acidobacteriota; class Terriglobia; order Acidiferrales; family UBA7541; genus DASQHY01. The sequence goes on from DASWCG010000122.1 coordinate 3,900, forward strand.
AATGTCGCTGAGCTGGACGATGCGCAGCCCTTCGAGCGCGGGCGGGAGGTTGGCGAAGGGGACGGAAACCTCATGGATCCGATAGCGCAGGCGTTCGCTGGCAAAACCGTAGAGCGCGCCGACAAATGGGACGGAGCCTGCGAGGACTGAAGCCGTCTGGAAAAAATAGCGGCGAGAGGGGTTGGCCGGGAGGCCTTCGGGAACGGGGGCGGGAGCCGGCTGATTGACGGATCTTGTTGGGGAGCTTGCAGCGGTGCGGGAAGGTCCGCCGCGAAGGCGCTTGGCAGCGCGCCAGAGCCATTCGCAAGCGGCAACGAACTTCACGGAAATGTAGGCGAAGAAGGCGCTGGTGAGCCACAAGCCAGCGAGAGCGGTAACCAGCGAGCCGCGCGGCATCAGGTGGCCTTGCTTCATGCGCAACCCGTCTGCCGTCGCGAAGATGACCAGGAGAAGCACCGCAATCCAAGCGCCTCGAAGCGTCCCGCGCAGAATGGGGCTGCGGATGCGCCCGGTCAGACGCCACGCCGCGCGATACCAAAACCTCTGCGAAAGAAACAGGACGACCAGGATCGTCAGAAGAATAATGATGCGAATGAGAATCCAGCCCCAGTTTAAATTCAACGCGTCTCCTTCAGAATGCCCAGTAAAATTGTAGCATGCGGCGGGGCACAGGCGGAATTTCCCGGTTCCTAGTGAGTCTTTTCTGCAACACGAGTAAGATAGCTTCCCGGCCTAGAGACGCGGGAGGGGATGCGACTGCACCGGGCTGAGAAAAAACTCACTGCGCAGGGCGAAACAACCGGCCGGTTCGCACGTCTTAAGAGAAGTGCTGGACGGATCGCTTAATCTGAACGGAGGAACGCACAATGAAAAGGATTCTGAGTGTACTGGCTGCAGCGGCCCTGGTGGCCGTTGTTGCGGGGCCATCGCTGGCCCAAGAAGCCGCCAAGAAAGCAGAAGCGCCGAAAGCGGCACCGAGCACTTCGCAGGCGGTGCTGGAGCAATGGAACGACATCGGCCGGAAGCTGATTGCGATTGCGGAAGACTTGCCGGAGAATAAGTACGATTACAAGCCAAATCCCGACTCGCGGGCCTTCGTCGCGCAATTGCTGCATGCGTCGGCGGCGATGTATTTCTTCACGGACGTAGCCCAGGGGAAAAAGTCTTCGTACTCCGACGACCCCAGCCGCGAAAACCTGAAGACGAAAGAGCAAGTGGTGGCGTTCGTGAAGAAGTGCGTGCAAGACGGCGCGGATGTGATCAAGGCAAAGGGCGACAAAGGCCTGTCGGAACAGGTCAAGGCCCCCTTTGGAAATGAAATGACTCGGATTTCGGACTTGGCGTACGGGCTGATCGAGCATTCGGGCGAGCACTACGGGCAACTGGTGGTGTATTACCGGATCAACGGAATGGTGCCTCCGGAGTCGCGCCCGAGGAAGTAAGCGGGTCAAGAACGGCGGGATGGGCACGGCGGGGCTGTGCCGTGCCCTTTTTCTTTGGCCAGGAAAACTGTTGCGCGCAATACCACTGGGGGCTTGCGGCGATTAACTTGCAGTCGCGCTTGCCGGGGTTTCCTGCAACATGGCGGCGAGCTTTTCGGGGTCCCTGGTTGGCGGCTGGCAGGAGGTCTCGACACAGACGAGCGCCTGGGCCTCGGTGGCGCGGAGATGCGGCAGAGTATTCTGCAACGAGGCGGGGAGCGAATTGGTTGCGAGACGCTCGGGAGTAACGCGAAGGACGGCTTTGCCGAAACGGAAGACGCCGGCGGCGGCATCTTCGAGGCGTTGCGCCTGCGGGTCATCCGCGCGGCCGGTAACAACCACTTGCAGCGCATGGCGCGCATGGAGAACTGCCGCCAGTCCATAAGTGGCGGCGAACAAGCCGTATTGCGGGGCGATGCCCGCGAAGGCTTCGAGGGCGCGCTGGGCCCAATCGCGGTAGCGCGCCTCTCCGGTGTATGCCCAGAGGCGATCGAGCGCGAGCGCAGCGACCGAATTCGCGGCGGGCGTGGGCGAGTCCTGGATGGGCTTGCGGCGGACGTCGAGGCCGCCCATCGGGGGGGCATCAGAGGAACGGTCGAAAAAGCCTCCGCCTTCGGCGTCGCCGAATTTTTCAATGATGCGGTCGAGAGTGCGCTGGGCGGCGCGGAAATAGCGCGCGTCGAGAGTCAGCTCGTAGGCATCGAGCAGCGCCAGCGCGGCGAAGGCGTGGTCGTCGAGCGAGCCATCCAGCGGGGCGCCGCCGACACGATGGAGGAAACCGCGCTCGTCGCTCCAGGCCTCGCGCAGGATGCGGTCGAGCGTTTTCAAGGCGAAGCCGCGGCAGGATTCGCCGAGGCTTCCGCCGAGCACGCGGGCAACGTCCAGGTAGGCTGAGACGAACATGGCGTTCCAGGCGACATAGAGTGTTTTGTCTACAAACGGCATGGGGCGCGGGAGGCGCGCGGCGAGGAGTTTTCCCTTAGCGCGGGCAATCAGCAAACGCACATCGGACTCGCCCAGCTTCAACTGCTTGGCGATTTCATGGGGCTCGCGCGCGATCCACAGAACGTTTTTCGCGGGGTTGTGGTGCATCTCGCCGCGCGCTTCCACGTCGTAATACAGCTCCATCACGCGCGCTTCCTCGGGGGAAAGAGCCGCACGCAGCTCCTCAAGCGTCCAGGTAAAATAGTCGCCGTCGTCATCGAGAGAATAATCGGCGTCCTGGCTGGCGTAGAAGCCGCCTTGAGCCTGGTCGGAGAGAACCTCGTTCACCCAGCCGATGATTCCTTCGGCGATTTCGTGGAAGAAAGGATTACGGGTCACCTGCCAGGCGTGGAGATAGTTCCGAAGAAGTTCGGAATTGTCGTAACTCATTTTTTCGAAGTGCGGAACCAGCCAGCGCTCGTCCACCGAATAGCGGTGGAAACCGCCGGCGAGTTGGTCATAGACGCCGCCGCGGCCCATTCTTTCGAGTGTGCTTTCCACAACAGCAAGCAGGTGCTTCTCCTTGGTTTGCTGATAGCGCTCGAGCAGAAGGTCGAGCGCCGAGGGATGCGGGAATTTGGGGGAGCGGCCGAAACCGCCGTTCCGGAGATCGAACATCTGCACCATGGAGCGAACCTGCTCGTCGACAACGCCGGGATTAAATGCGCCGCGGGCGCCGGAGAGTGTCTCCGCCTGGGCGACAGCCTCGACGAGGGTTTCGGAAGCTTCGAGGACTTCGCTGCGGCGATTCTTATAGGAGTCGGCGACGGCCATGAGGATGCGCTTAAAGCCCGGGCGGCCCAGGGCGTCTTCGGGAGGAAAATACGTGCCGCCGAAGAAAGGTTTGCCGTCCGGGGTGAGAAAACCGGTGAGGGGCCAGCCGCCCTGGCGCGAGATGGCGCTGATGGCAGCCTGATAGCGCGCATCCACATCGGGGCGCTCATCGCGGTCCACTTTGACGGGGATATAGAGGCGATTAACGAGTTCTGCGATTTCGGGATTCTCGTAACTTTCGCGGTCAATGACGTGACACCAGTGGCACCACACCGCGCCGATGTCGAGAAGGATGGGTTTATCCTCGGCGCGGGCGCGGGCGAAGGCTTCTTCCCCCCATTCAAACCAGCCGATGGGCTGATGCGCGGCGGAGCGCAGATACGGGCTGGCCGAACCTTTCAGACGGTTATCGGGATGACTGGTCACAGTGAAACCTTTCCCGAGTGGGGCGCGGGCGCGGCGACCCGCGTGTCGTGCTATTGGATCGGATTCTCCGGGCCGGTGTCGCGCGGATCGAGGGGCTTGCGCCCAGCAAAACCTTCGCGCTGGCCATGATAAAAGCGGATGCGGTCTTCGCCGAGGCGCCAGCAGAGATACACCTCTTTGTTGTCAATGATGGCGGGGAAATCCAAAAGCCCGGAATCGAGATCCTTGACCAAACAACCGGTGGATTGGATTTGCTCGAGAGCGGCGCGCAGCGATTCGGCCAAACGGTCATGCGTCAAGCGCTGCTGAGCGAGCTTTTCGTGGGGCACCTGGATGCCACCCATCAACATGATGCGCGATGACAGCGCCGCGAAATCCCTCGCCAGGGGCTCCATTTTCCGGCGGAATTCGATGGCTTCGATCAGGACCGGCTCGACCTCTTTGCGGGTCCTCTCCGCCTCGGGAAGGGTGAATATCCTGGGCTCCGGGTCGGACTCTGGTTGGTCATCGCGTTCGTCTTCGCTCATGAAGGGGAATCCCGGGAACTATGTTCCGCGCAGGCTCAACATGCGCTCGAGCGCGACGCGCGCCCATTGCCTGGTGTGCTCGTCCACGGTAATGGGATTCACCACGCGCCCAGCGACTAGATTGTCGAGCGCCCAGAGCAGGTGCTGGGGGGTGATACGGAACATCGTCGTACACACGCAGACGTTCGGGTCGAGCGACATCACCATCCGATCTGTGTACTGTTTGGCGAGGCGATTGACCATGTGAATCTCAGTGCCTACGGCCCACTGCGAGCCGGGCTCGGCCTCGCTCACGATTTTCTTGATTTGCTCGGTCGAGCCGATGAAGTCGGCCGCTTGCGCGACTTCGAAGCGGCACTCCGGATGAGCAACCACGCGGATGCCGGGATGCTCCCGGCGGACGCGAGCGACATGTTCGGGCGTGAACCGCTGGTGCACGGAGCAATAGCCTTTCCACAACAGGACGCGGGAGTTGCGGATGGCCGCCTCGGAATTGCCGCCGAGCACTTCGTAAGGATTCCACACGGCCATCTTGTCGAGAGGAATGCCCATGCGGAAGGCGGTGTTGCGGCCGAGGTGCTCGTCCGGCAGAAAGAGCACGCGCTCGCCCCGCTCAAAGGCCCAGCGCATGACGGCCGCGGCATTCGAACTGGTGCAAACCGCGCCACCGTGCTCGCCGGTAAGGGCTTTGATGGCCGCGGTGGAGTTCATATAAGTGATGGGCACGACCTTCAAATCACTGAGTTCACTCAGCTCATTCCAGCAGGTTTCAACCTGGCCGATGTCGGCCATATCGGCCATCGAGCAACCGGCGTTCAGGTCCGGCAGGATTACCTGTTGATGGGGCCGGCGAAGGATATCGGCGCTTTCGGCCATGAAGTGGACGCCGCAAAAGACGATGTAGCGGGCGTCCGCGGCAGCGGCTTGCTGGGAAAGTTTGAAGGAATCGCCGCGGAAATCGGCGAATTTGATGACTTCGTCGCGCTG
>DASWCG010000123.1:0-10625 GCA_036390175.1 Candidatus Acidiferrales bacterium
CGCCGCCCGGGCCGTTCAAGAAATGCTGTGACAGAAGAACCCGAAGAAGCATCCAAGGTCGGCATAGAGCCGACCGATGTCGAGCTCGTCAGGGCTTATCGCAACGGCGACATACGCGCATTCGAGGAGCTTCACCGCCGGTATGTGGCCTCGATCTTCCGGCTCGTGCGCCGCAAGCTCGGCGATGCGCTGCTTGCTGAGGACATCGCCCAGGAGACCTTCATGAAGGCCCTCAAGATGATGGACCGCGTCGACGACTCGTTCAACTTCGGCGGCTGGGTCCACACGGTGGCTCGCAACCTGTGCTTCGACGAGCTCCGGCGCCGCCAGCGCGATCTCCGGGCAGAGGGGTCGGATGAGGACGACGACGAGTTCCTGGCCAACCTACCGTCCACCTCACGCAGCTTCGATCCCGTCGACGTGCAGGAGTCCAACGAGACTCGGAGACGGGTCTGGTCGGTCGCGCAGCGACTGCCCGAGAAGTACCGCCTGGTGCTCACACTTCGCGAGCTACAGGACCTCAGCTACCGCCAGATCGCGCGGACCCTGAAGATGTCTGAGAGCGCTGTCGAGACGCTCCTGTATCGTGCCCGCCTCCGGTTCAAGGAGGAGTACCTCGCGGCCGAGGGTGCGGCCGAGCTGACGCATGAGGAGGTGGCCCCGTTGCTCGCTCCCTACATAGCCGGCAAGCTTCGCCGCAACCAGGCCGAGGCGGTGCGCAGGCACATCGCCACGTGCGCCAAGTGCTCCCGGCGCCTTGGGCGCCGGGCCGTCCGCAGGACTCCCGCAAAATGAGGGTTAGTAGAGTAGGTGATGGCATGGCCAAGGTAGTCGTCCGCTTTTTCGACGATGAGACCCTCGAAGGGGTCGCTCGCGATCTCGATTTCGACGAACCTGACTTCCTGGTCGAGGTCGACGACGCCGGCGGACTCGAGAACAACGAGACGGCCTGGATCCCGCTCACGGCGGTGAAGTGGGTCGAGCTGCCCCGCGATCCGAACCTGGCCTCCGAGACGCCGACCCGTAAGGTCGCGATCCGCTTCCTGGACGGCGAGGTGCTGCGCGGCCACCTCGACGGCACGCTCGAGCGACACCGTTACGGCGTGGTCCTCCATCTGCATGGCGAGCAGGCGGACAGCCCGATTCGCAAGCTCGGGATTCCCTTCTCAGCCGTCAAGGCGCTGTTCTTCATCCGCGAGTTCGACGCTCGTGGCGAGGACGCGGGCACGGCCTCCGACGCCTACCTGGCGCGGCGCACCATGGCACCGCTGCTCGACGTGCTCGAAGAGATGGACATGCTCACACGCCTCCACCGGGATGGCCTGCTTTCGGACGACGAGTACGCGAGCAAGCGGACGCTGGTGCTGGAGCGGCTCTAGGGTCGGCTGCCAGACCCCGGCGTAGAATTCGAATCGTGGCCGAAGGCAACGGATCGGACAATGGAAACCGGGCCGTGACCGGATCTTTCAAGGTCAAGGCGGGGCTCGCCCAGATGCTCAAGGGCGGCGTGATCATGGACGTCGTCACCCCCGAGCACGCGCGGATCGCCCAGGATGCGGGCGCTTGCGCCGTGATGGCGCTCGAGCGCGTGCCCGCGGACATCCGTAAGGAAGGCGGCGTCGCGCGAATGTCGGATCCCACGCTGATCCGCTCGATCATGGAGGCGGTGACGATCCCGGTCATGGCGAAGTGCCGCATCGGACATTTCGTCGAGGCGCAGATCCTCGAGGCGCTTGGCGTCGACTACATCGACGAGTCCGAGGTGCTCACGCCGGCCGACGAGGAGAACCACATCGACAAGCACCCGTTCAAAGTTCCCTTCGTCTGCGGGTGTCGTGACCTTGGCGAGGCGCTGCGGCGCATCGCCGAAGGCGCGGCCATGATCCGCACCAAGGGCGAAGCGGGCTCGGGGAACGTGGTCGAGGCGGTGCGGCACATGCGCACCATCGTCAGCCAGATGAAAAAACTCACCACCATGCGGGACGATGAACTGGTCCGCGAGTCGAAGGAACTGGGCGCGCCCCTCGAGCTCGTCCGGCAGGTGGCGCAGACCGGCAAGCTGCCGGTGCCGAACTTTTCCGCGGGCGGCATTGCCACCCCGGCCGACGCGGCGCTGGTCCGTCAACTGGGCGCCGAAGCGGTGTTCGTTGGTTCGGGAATCTTCAAGTCGAGCGACCCGGAAAAGCGGGCCAAAGCCATCGTCAAGGCGGCCACGCACTTTGAGGACCCCAAGGCCATTCTGGAAGCAAGCGAAGAGTTGGGCGAGGCCATGAAGGGAATTGATGTGCGGCAGTTGGAGGAAAAAGACCTGCTGCAAACGCGCGGATGGTGAGGCGAGGGGCGCAAGGAAAGAGACAATGAAGGTCGGGATACTCGCGGTGCAGGGAGATTTTGAAGCGCACGCAGAAATGCTCGCGCGCATGGGAGTGGAGCATCGCTATGTGTTTCGGCCGGAGGAGCTGGAAGGCTGCGACGCGCTGATTCTGCCGGGCGGGGAAAGCACCACACAACTTCAATTCCTGCAAGAAGAAGGTCTTTTCGGCGCCATTGCGCGGTTCGCGCAGCAGGGCGGGGCAATCTTCGGAACGTGCGCGGGGGCCATCTTGCTGGCGCGTGAGGTTCGCCGTCCTTCGCAGCCCTCGCTGGGACTGCTGGATATCGCCGTGGCCAGGAATGCTTATGGACGGCAGATTGCCAGCGAGGTGAAGTGGGGCGCGACAAAGCTAAAAGAAGAACCGCTCGAGATGGTGTTTATCCGCGCGCCGATTATCGAGCGCGTGGGGCCGGGCGTGGAAGTGCTCGCGGAGTCGGAAGGGCATCCGGTCCTGGTGCGCTGCGGACGGCTGCTGGCCGCGGCGTTTCATCCGGAGCTTACCGAAGACACCACCGTGCATGTGGAATTCCTCAAGATGATAGGGTCCGCGGAAGCGGTGCGAGCCAACCGCGGCGCAGCAAGCGAAGTCGTTCCTACCTGAGACGCGCTCAGGCTGGCGGACTGTTCCAGGGAACAAACAAGTCGGGGTATAATCACGCCATGGTCAAACATGTGATCCACGTCTCGGAAGCGGAAGCGGCGGGTGATTTCGCTTCCGTCCTGGCACACGTGCGTGCGGGTGCGGATGTCATCATCGAGAATGGCGCGGAGCCCGTGGCCGTCCTGCATGCCCCCGAGCCGGTGCGCCGGACCATCTCACACTGCATCGCGCTGCTGCCAGAAGACTCGGCGGCCACGATCGATTCTGACTTCGCCAAAGATGTGGAAGCAGCCATCGAGAGCCATAGCGAACCGCTCAGCCCGCCCGCATGGGACTGATCCTCGACTCCAGCGTTCTTGTCGCATCCGAGCGCGAGGGCAAGAACGCCCGGCAGATTCTCACCGTCATCGCTCGCAAGATCGGTGAGACCGATGTAGGCATCTCCGTCGTTACACTGATCGAACTGGCGCACGGAGCGGCGCGTGCTGATACGCCGGAGCGAAAAGAGAAGCGACAGAAGTTCATCCAAGAGCTGCTGACCGCCATGCCCGTCCATCCCGTCACTGCGCCGCTGGCTCTCCGGGCTGGCCAGCTCGACGGGGAAAGCCAGGCGCGCGGAACTCGCATTCCGCTTCCTGACCCGTTAATCGGTGTAACCGCGCTCGGTCTCGGTTACAGCGTGGCTACAACGAATCTCCGCCACTTCCAGCAGGTGCCCGGGCTGTCGGTAGTGCGACTCTAGTCTGTCTTGGAGACGGGTATGACCGAATCCAAGCAAAGGCGCGTGAAGGTATTGTTTCTGTGCCTCGGCAATTCCTGCCGGAGTCCCATGGCGGAGGCCATTGCGCGGCATGCGGCCGCGGACGTCATGGAAGCCTCAAGCGCCGGGCTGAGCGCCCTGGGATTCGTAGCGCGGCCCACCCTCAACGTGTTAAAAGAGCGCGGCTACCCGGCCGAAGGGCTGCATTCGAAGACGCTCACACGCGACGCCCTCGATGGCGCCGACCTCGTCATCAACATGAGCGGGCGGCCGATGCCGCAGCTTGCCAATCGAAAGACACATGTAGAGGATTGGGAAGTGGACGATCCCTATGGAGAAGACCCCGAGGTATATAGCGGAACTTGCCAGGAGATTGAAAGGCGCGTGAAGGACTTGGCCGAGCGGCTTCGAAGCGAGAATGGAATGAAGCAACCCTGAAGGAGAAAGATTGCGGCGCGAAAAGACCAGCGTGTCCCAGGAAGATTATTTGAAGGTGATCTGGGAAATGCTCGAGGAAGGACAGACACCCATCAGCGCGCGGCTCGCCGAGGAGCTCGACGTGACCCCCCCGGCGGTGACGGCCGCGCTCAAGCGCATGACGCGCGACGACTTCTTGCGCATGGAGCGCACCGGGCGGATCGCGCTGACGCGCAAAGGGCGCAAGGCGGCGGAGTGGCTGGCGCTGCGCCATCAGCTCGCGGAGAAACTGCTCACGGACATTATCGGGCTAGATTGGGTGAAAGCGCACGACGAAGCGGAACGCCTGGAGCACGGAATTTCCCCGGAGGTGGAGAAGCTGCTCCTGAAACGCTTTGGGGCTGGGGGCGCCTGCCCTCACGGCGTCCCGCTGCGCGGCGGCATCTCCCGGTTGAAAAAGAACGGCGCGGTGCAGCTCTCCGATTTGCGCGGCGGAGAAAGCGCCGAAGTCCTCTGCGTGTTTGAGAAAGACCCTAAGTTTTTGGAATTCCTCGACGGGCTGCGCCTGAAGCCGTCCGCAAGAGTGCGTGTGCAGCGCCGCGAGTACGACGAGACGATGACCCTGAATGTTGCCGGGCGGAAAATCCATCTCGGCAAACCCGCCACGGCGCGCATCTGGGTGCGGCGCCTTCCCTCCTGACTCGGCGGCTCCGCCACTGCCCTCCAACCGTCCTTCCCAGCGCTTGAAATTTTTCGCGTTGGGGAGTAACGTGTCTCTCCGCTTCGCGTGCCGACCTTCACATTCGGCTAAACCATCTTCGAACGCGTTCCCTTCGGAGGCCTCATGGCAGTGGAGATTCAAGTTCGAGTGAACGGCAAAGCGCATCAGCATTCGGTGGAGCCGCGGCTGCTGCTGGTGCACTACCTGCGGGACGTCATCGGACTGACCGGGACACACGTCGGATGCGAGACGTCCATCTGCGGCGCGTGCACCGTGGCCCTGGACGGCAAAACGGTGAAGTCCTGTACCGTGCTGGCCGTGCAGGCCAGCGGCTCGGAGATCACCACGATTGAAGGTCTGGCGGCGCAGAATGGCAACGGCGGCGGGCTGCATCCGGTTCAGGAAGGCTTCTGGGAGAAGCACGGCTTGCAGTGCGGCTATTGCACGCCGGGAATGATTTTGTCATCGGTGCAACTCTTGAAGGACAACCCCAACCCCAGCGAAGCCGAGATCCGGCGCGCGCTCGCCGGCAATCTCTGCCGCTGCACCGGCTACCAGCATATTGTCGAAGCCGTTCAATACGCAGCCAAGAAAACCAAGGCGCGCAAGCCCCGGTGAAATAACTCGGCGGAGGCGCTGACCTCTCTGCCCGGCTAGGCAGCTCTCCTCGGAGGAATCCCATGGCAACGGCGACGGGATACATCGGCAAGCCGCTCAAACGCAAAGAGGATCCCCGGCTGATTCAGGGGCTCGCGCATTACGTGGACGATCTGCGGCTGCCGGAAATGCATCATGCCGTCTTTGTGCGCAGCCCGCATGCTCACGCGCGCATTCGCTCCGTGGACATCAGCAAGGCCCAGACGGCGCCGGGCGTGGTGCTGGTTCTGACCGGGAGGGACGTGCAGGGCGCCGTCGGCACCGTGCCGTGCGCGGCGGTAATCCCCGACATGAAGCAGGCCACGCGGCCCGTGCTCGCTGTGGGCAAAGTGCGGTTCGTGGGCGAAGCGGTGGCCATGATCGTGGGGACGGACCGCTATGCCGTGCGCGACGCCGCGGACCTTGTCGAGGTTGAGTACGACCCGCTCACGGCCGTGGTGAACCCGGAGAAGGCCATCACCAATGGCTCGCCGGTTCTTTACGAACAATATAAAGACAACATCGCGTATCGCTGGGAACTCGAAGGCGGAGACCTGAAGAAGGCCTTCGCCGAGGCGGACAAGATCGTCAAGGAGCGCATCATCAATCAACGGCTCATCCCCGTCCCCCTGGAGCCGCGCGGCGTGGTGGCCAATTACCTGCCGGGAGAAAAACAGCTCACCGTGTGGTCCTCGACACAAATACCCCACCTGCTGCGGACTCAAATTGCCGCGATGCTGTCCGTGCCGGAACATTCGGTGCACGTCATTACTCCGGAGGTCGGCGGCGGGTTTGGCAGCAAGTTGAATGTGTATCCCGAAGAAGCGCTGGTGGGCTACGCCGCCATGCGTCTGGGCGCGCCGGTGAAGTGGATTGAAACGCGCCGCGAGAATTTTCAGACCGCCATTCACGGCCGCGACCAGATTGACGACGTGGAAGTGGCCGTAAAAAAAGACGGCACCATCCTCGGAATCCGCGTGAAAGTCATCGCGGACCTGGGCGCGTATTACCAACTGCTGACCCCGCTGATTCCCACCCTCACGGGATTGATGATGTGCGGGTGTTACAAAATCCCGGCGGCGCGCATGGAAATCATCGGCGCGCTGACCAATAAAATGGCCACCGACGCCTATCGCGGCGCGGGGCGTCCGGAAGCGACTTACCTGATCGAGCGCGCGCTGGACCTGGTCGCTGCGGAACTCAAAATGGATCCGGTTGCCGTGCGGCGGAAGAATTTTCCGCAGCCCAAGGAATTTCCGTACGCCACCCCGACGGGCGTGATCTACGACAGCGCGGACTATCAGACCTGCCTGGACGTCGCGCTCAAGAAGTCGGATTACAAGAAACTCCGGCAGGAGCAGGCCGCGGCCCGCAAGCAGGGGCGGTTGGTGGGGATCGGCCTTTCCACGTATGTCGAGATTTGCGCCATGGGGCCGTCGAGCGCCATGCCTGCGGGCGGCTGGGAAAGCGCGACGGTGCGCGTCGAGCCGACCGGCAAGGTAAATATCTTTACAGGGTCGTCGCCGCACGGGCAAGGTCAGGAAACCAGCTTCGCGCAGATCGGCGCCGACGTTCTGGGGCTCGAGCCGGATGATGTTCTCGTGACGCATGGCGATACGGCATCGGTCCCTTACGGAATTGGAACGTTCGGGAGCCGCGCCACCGCGGTCGGCGGAACGGCGGCTTACAAGGCTCTGGTGAAGGTGCGCGACAAACTCGCGCAAATTGCCGGCTTTTTGATGAAAGAAGAGCCGGGCAAGCTGCTCTTTGCGGAGAAGAGAATCTCCGTAAAAGGAAATGCAAAGAAGTCCATGAGCTTCGGCGAAGCGGTCGGCGCGGCCTATACGGCGAAGACCCTGCCACCCGGCGTCGAGCCGGGCGTTGAGGCCACCACGTTTTTTGAACCGACGAATTTTACGTTTCCATTCGGCACGCACGTTTGCGTGGTCGAGATTGATCCCGAAACCGGCGACATGAAATTGAAGAAATATGTCGCCGTGGATGATTGCGGGAACGTCATCAATCCGCTGCTCGTGGACGGGCAGATCCACGGCGGAATCGTGCAGTCGGTGGGGCAGGCGTTTTTCGAGGAGGCCGTGTACGACGAGCAGGGCCAGCTCATCACCGGCGAGCTGATGGATTACGCCATTCCGCGGGCCGAGGACATGCCCTGGATGGAGACGGCCCGCACCGTGACTCCTTCGCCGGTGAATCCGCTGGGTGTGAAGGGCGTCGGCGAGGCCGGCACGATTGGCGCGACCCCGGCGCTGTGCAACGCCGTGGTGGACGCGCTGGCGCACCTCGGCGTGCGCCATATTGATTTGCCGCTCAAGCGCGAGCGCATCTGGAAATTGCTGCACAAATCCGCGCCCGCGGCTTCGAGGAGAACGCGATGATTCCCGCGCCGTTTGAATACGTTGTTCCCAAGACGCTGGAAGAGGCCGTGCGCCTGCTCGAGCGCCACGGCGACGAAGCCAAGCTGCTGGCCGGCGGACATAGTCTCCTGCCGCTGATGAAGCTGCGCCTGGCGCAGCCGCGCTACCTGATTGACATCGGCCGGCTGCGCGGGCTGAGCTACATCCGCGAGGAAAACGGCAAAATCGCCATTGGCGCCCTGACCACGCATGCGGAAGTCGCCGCGTCGGAGCTGATCCGCGCGAAGTGCCCGCTGCTGGCAGAGACCGCGGCGGAGATTGGCGACGTGCAGGTGCGCAACCGCGGCACGATTGGCGGAAGCCTCGCGCATGCCGACCCCGCCGCGGATTATCCCGCGGCGATTTTGGCGCTCGATGCGGAGATTGTTGTGGCCAGCACCAGCGGCGCGCGGAGCATCGCGGCGCGCGATTTCTTTGTGGACATGCTCACCACCCAGTTGCGGCCGGGCGAGGTGTTGAGCCAGGTGCGCATTCCCGTGCAGGCGCCGCGCATTGGAACGGCGTATTGCAAGCTGCATCAGCCGGCGTCGGGATTCGCGATTGTCGGCGTGGCGGCGCGCGTGGCTGTTCGCGAGGGAAAAATCGAGGAGGTTGCCGTCGGCATCACCGGCCTGGGCCCCAAGGCGTTTCGCGCCGAGGGCGTCGAGAAGGCCTTGCGCGGCAAGAAGGCCACCGCCGCGCTCTTGGCCGAAGCCGCGCATCACGCCGAGAGCGAGACCGAGCCGCTCTCGGACATTCACGCCTCGGCGGAATATCGCGGAGAAATGGCCATAGTCTTCACACGCCGCGCGCTCGAAAAAGCGCTCTCCCGCGCGACGAGCGGTCCGGCAAGCTCGGGCGGGAAATCCTCGGGAGCAGGCGCTCCGAAGAATGTGCCGCCGGCACGCGCCGGGAAAACACAAAAGGGCAAGAGGAAGTGAAGATTGCCGGAACGGCGCTCTTGCCCGGAACGCCGGAGCAAGTCTGGGATCTGCTGAACGACCCGCAGCGGCTGGCCAAGTTGTTGCCGGGATGCGAGCGGCTCGACGCGGACGGTCCCGACCGCTACAAAGCAGTCATCAAGTTTGGTCTTGCCGCTGTTTCCGGAACCTACTCCGGTTCGGTTCAACTCACCGATAAAAATCCTCCGCACTCTCTCCGGTTGAAATTGGAAGGCAAAGGCCTGGCCGGGTTCGTAACCGGAGGCGGCGAGCTGCACCTGGCCGCGAAAAAAGGCCAGACCGAAGTGACCTACACCGGCGAGGCCCAGGTCGGCGGCCTGATTGCGTCGGTCGGGCAGAGGATGATCGAAGGCGCCAGCCGGAAGATTATTCAGGATTTTTTCGATCGCGCCGCGAAACAACTCGGGTAGCGCGTGATGTAAGATGTCCGCGTGCTGAGCGGGTTGCGCTACTACTGGACGGCTGCCAAGGGCTACCGGCTGAATCCCTGGAAGAGCCCTTATCTGCAATGGAGGATGGAGACGTTCTTCGGAACAGAAGCCAGGGATCTCGATGCCCGGCAATTCTTCCGGCTTCTCTGGCGCGAGCGCGCGCAATTTCGGCGGTTCTTGCGCTGGGCCGACCAGCGCCGCAGAGCCCAACGCGCCAGGGGAACCTGAAACTTTACACTGACAAGTAGTGGCAGCGCAGCATGCTTCCGACAGCTTCTACTGCGATCTACCTGCCGCCTGTGATTGAGGTGCGGCTTTTTCGGTTTTCCGCGGGGGGAACGGTAGGATCATAGACACGCGCTGGCGATACTCCCGGTAGGCCTCGCCGTAAAAGCGCGCCAGATCGCGCTCCTCGAACTGGATTGCCACTAGAATGTAGCCGGTTGTCATGATCGAGAAAAACAGGTGCCCGACAGTCATGTGCGCCGTGCTCCAAAAAGCGATCAGGAAACCCAGGTAAAGAGGATGTCTGACCACCTTGTAGAGTGCTGGCGCCTTGAAGGCCGGCGGCTCCAGCTTCACCCCTTTGAGGTAATGGAACACTTGGCGGACCCCGAACAATTCGAAGTGGTCGATCAGCCAGGTTGAGAACAACAATAGACCCCAGCCAACAAAGAAGCCCACCTGCAGCGCGAGTTTTGCCGTGGGGTTCTGCACCTCCCAAACTGTGCCGGGCATAGGCCTCCACTGCCATAACAGCAACGCCAATACCGCGCTGGCGAACAGGACGTAGGTGCTGCGCTCCACGGGCCACGGAACGATCTTTGTCCACGCGCGCTTGAACCACTGCCGAGCCATTATGCTGTGCTGGATTGCAAATAAGCTCAGCAGCACGGCGTCGATGGCGAGCGCGACCAGAGTTGCCTCCGCAGGCCCGGAGTCAATCGATTTTGGCACTGCGATGTTACCGACGAACCCAATCGCATACACGAACACGGCTAGGAAAAGCAGATAGCAGACTACCCCATACGCGAGGGCCACAATACGAGCCATAGGCGTACCTCCTTGCAAGTGAATGAGGAAAGGTCGTACAGCTTAGGCTGCCCCTGGCCTCACCCTTTCTCACAGTGAACGCGAGAAGTCAAGTTCGGCTCGGGACCGCATCCGTCCCCTGGGAGGCAGGCAAGAACCGCTCGAGCGTTTGAATGATCACTTGTTTTGAGATTGGTTTCGCCATGTAGTCGTCCATGCCCGCGGCTAGACAGCGATCCCGATCGCCCTCCATCGCGTTCGCCGTCATGGCCACCAC
>DASWCG010000124.1:0-3853 GCA_036390175.1 Candidatus Acidiferrales bacterium
GATGCCACGGAAAACCTCGCCGACCTCGCGGCTGATCACCAGAACATTGTTGATCTCCAGAAGAACGCGCAGGCGGTCGCGCTCGCGGGCGAGCTGGGTTTGATAGGCTTGAGAATTCTCGAAATTGAGCGCGTTATCGACGGCCACGGCGACCTGGCTGGCTACGCGCTGCATGAATTGCAACTCGGTGTCCGTGACGCCCTGCGGGACCATGCGGCCGAAACCCATCGAGCCGATCCGGCGCTGCGCGGTGGTGAGCGGGAAAATCGCCAGGGAACGGACGCCGTGTTCGCGGAGCTTTGGCATGAAGTCCGGGAATCGCGTTTCGTCGTCGACATCGGCGATGACGAGAGGCAGCTGCGTTTCCCAGACCCAGCCGGAGGGATGGCCTTCGACGGGCGTTTCCGTGCCAGTGGCTTTTTCCGTGGGGACGCGAGTTTCCAAAATATGAAGCCGCATCACGTTCCGGACGGGATCGTGGAGGACACAAGTAAGGAAGTCGAATTCGATGACGGAATGGAGGCGGCCGGCAAGGTCGTGGAAAAGCGCGGGGAGATCGCGCTGCTGGGCGATGGCTTCACTGACTTCGAGCAAGGCTTCGAGCTGACGCCGGGAATGCTCAAGCGGGGAGGTGAACGCCACTTCCGGCGGGGAGATCACGGGATCCGCCATAGAGGGCAGGATAACACCCGCGTTGGCCGAGGCTCAACCGGAGGCAGCCCGACACGCGCTGGACAGACTACGGTCTAACATCGCCCCCGTACATTGGATCGACCTTGCTGTCTAGGCCAGAGAGGCTACGCTGACAAAAAAATATCGCAAATAGAAGGCTGGCGATTCCTGCGACAGCCCAGTTGTTCCAAAGGAAATTCGCCCGTAGTGGAGCGAAGTATTCTCCTTTAAATACCCAGCGGAATGGACCTGGAGCCACAAAATACAGATAAAGTGGCAAGCAAAGCAGCGAGGCCATGAGGGCGATTACGGCAGCAATTCGCCGATAGAAAAACGTAAGAACTATCGCCAGTATGAATAGAACGCTTCCGTCGTCGGCCATTGTGAACAGGGGGCCCGTAAGCCAGCCTCCGCTGAACTCCGGAGCACCCAGATCATCCAAACGTACCCACGCCACTGCAATACAAAGCAGGCAACTGATGGCCTGCCACAACTGCTGTTTCCCAAATTTCGCCATGAAATCCCCTTAGTCTGCGCGGTCAGCTTTGGATAATTGAGATCCTCCGATGTCGTAAGCCTGAGAATGGCGAGCGCCGGTGGCGATGAGGCGCTCGATGGCTTCGACGGACTGGATGCCGCCGCGCGCGCCGACGGCGGTGCAGTTGAGCGCGGCGGCGGCGCAGGCAAAATCGAGCTGGCGCTGCAAAGGCCAGCCCTGCAATAGACCGTATATGAAGCCCGCGTGAAAAATATCTCCCGCGCCCGTGGTGTCAACCGGCTGCACGCAAAAAGCAGTGGCGTAGTGGAATTGCGTCCCGTCCCAGGCCAATACACCTTCTTCGCCCAAAGTTGCGGCGGTAAGGCGGCAACCAAATCGTTCGCGGAGCGCGGGCAGGGACTTCCGCAAATCCGGTTCTTCCATCAGCCGCCCGGGGATATCCCTGCTGGTAATGAGGAAGTCAACGCTTTTCAGGAGCGCGTCGATGCCGGGGTAAAGTTCGTCCAAGTCAGCGATGACGGGGATGCCTGCGGCGCGCGCCCAGCCTGCCGCGGTGGCCGCAGCCGCGGTGTCGTGACCATCCACATGAAGCGCGCGGGAGTTGACGATCCAATCGCGCTGGAGTTCTTCCGGTCGCAGAGTCAGGCGGTCGTCGCGTTTCCAAAGAACGGTGCGTTCGCCGGAGTCATCGACAAGGATGAAAGCCTGCTGGCTGGGACATCCGGGCGCGGTGAAGAGATGCGCCTCGACGCCGAGGCGCGCAAATTCCGCGCGATGGAGCTCAGCGGCGACGTCGTCCCCGACCTTGCCCACGTAGCGCGCGCGCAAGCCCCACTGCTGGCAGGCAATCATTGCGGTGGCGACTTGGCCGCCGGGCAACACCTTCGCGGATCGAAATTCGACTTTGGAGCCGCGCGAGGGATAGTGCGCGACGGGAATCAGCGTGTCGGTGGCGTTGAGCCCGACGCCGACCACGTCCAGGTTGGAAAGATTGGTCATGAAGGACCCGGCAACTGTAACGGAAGCGCGGACGTTTTCAAAGGCGGAGCGAAGGTGTCAGTTGAAGCGCGTGGTGCGCCAGAGGGCGAGACCACAAATAACAAGGAGCAGGAACAGGACGGCAGTCAAAAGCGCGGCTGGTGCCCAGCGCAAGGACATCTGCGGGACGCGAGCCATGGCCGCAAAGATCACGAACACGCTGGTGGCGAGGACGACCAAGAGCCAGTCCAGCGCGCTGCGGGAAGGTTTTAGTTCACCGAGGAGTTGGCGGCCGTCCATGCGGGCTTCGACGAAGTCCGCGGCGACACCGTAGCGGTTACTTTCGCGAATGGCCGCCTCTTTCCAGCGAGTCTGCTCCTGACCGGTTGCCGAAGAAAACGCAATGGCGCCAACTCCCAGCATCATAAGAAGTGAGCCGCCGATGACTTCGAGGTACATGGAAGAGCCGCGGCCGTGCAGCTCGCCAAAAACGAAAATCCCCCACAGCAATCCCCAGAGCTGATTGGAATTGGAAAGCGGGATGCCCCGGCTGATGCCCACGTACTTTGCGGCATATTGCTGGAAGACGTCACCAATCACCCAGACGAAGCCGCCGAGCATCAGCCAGAAAATGACGCTGCGCGCGCCGAGCAATTCCTGTCGCAACGGAACCACTCCCAGGAAGCTGATGGAGAGGACGGTCATCATGCCCAGTTCGCCGAACGAAAAAAAAGTCACAAACGAAAGCGGATTCATCCCGGTCAGGTAGGCTTTGCGGTAGGGGATGTACATAGTGCCCCAAAGAATTCCGGCGCCAAGCGCTGCCCAGACACCGTTTAGAGAATGCGCCGCGGGGCCGCGTCCCGACGATGCGACGGCCAACAGGGCCGCGCCCACGCACATAACCAGAGCCCCGCCCAGGACACCGGCGAGACGGCGCCAGCCGGCTTGGCGCAGCTCATTGAAAAAAAGAAATCCCCAAAGAATGCCGAGAAGGCTATTGGAATTCCACAAAGGAAAGGCGATGCTCAAGCCAATGTCACGAATGGCGAAAATCGTCAGCGTGTTGGCCACGGCCCAGAGGCATCCGGCAAGAAGCGCCCATATGACCAGGTGAGGCGTCCGGCGAACATCGGCGCGGACGGACGAGGTGCCCAGAATCAGGGCGGGCAGGCTCCAGCGCGCGAGAAAAACGCCGACGACCATGATGAGCGAAATGACCATCGGCGAGATGCCGATGGAAACAAGCTTCGTGGGCGCTTCCGCGGCGCCGAGCCAGGCTCCCGCAGCGAAACCGCAAAGGATGCCGAGCAGTTGCAGCTTTTTCGGACGCGACGCGTCCTGGATTGCTGGGGGGAACTGGGAAGGCGAGACAGGCGGCATATTGCTCCGATCCGAGAATCAGCGAATAAATTGAAGAAGAAGCAATCCACCCATCAAGACGGCAACGGGCACCCAGAAATGGATGTCGGTGAGCACACTCGTCACCCAACTTCTGCCGTGTTCACGCATGTTCATTCACCCCGTTTCTTGGTTCCGTTCACAGCGCAAAATACTAAAGAAAAGGAGATTCGTCGATCAAAAGATTTTGCGCGCAGCCGAACGTCGAATACGGCGCTCCTTGGCGGATCGTTGATGCCTGGAGTCTTTCAGGGTCACGACCGAAAGACGGCCAGGACGCCGCAGTACGCGCTGAATTGACTC
>DASWCG010000125.1:0-7087 GCA_036390175.1 Candidatus Acidiferrales bacterium
CCCGCAAACGACGCGGGATTCCCACTTTCCCACAGCTCCGGCGACGGCGATCTCTTGTCACGCTGAGGGAGAAGAAAAACCAAATGCCAGCGGACATCTCACGTGCTCATAAAGGCGGACATCTCGACTTGCTAACAACAGAGCTGATTTGACCCCTAGCCCAAGGTTTTGTGTCAATTGGGGGAGGGGTTTTCTTGAGCGATGGTGTGATTGGTCATCACCGAGTCCATTCAAGCTTAAGAATGGGGTGATCTCCGCGCAGGTCTAAATTGAAATGGAAATCGTCGACGACGTCACCTTCTTTGGCGGCGCGCCCTATTAGTCGAACATTTACATCATAGAGTTCTCGCGCCAGTGATTTCTCCTGACTTCCCTCGTGCTCATAATCAGCCACACCCCTGCGAGTGTTCTCTATTGCGAATGCGGAATGCGCGCCGGGATGGTTCACTGCGATTAACAGTTCCCGCGTATCGCCGACTCCGACGCTAGTGTGACTAAACGGATCGCCCAACCATGTGCCATTGTGGATGCGCAGTACTTCGCCGCCGTTTGACTACAAGAAAGTAATCTGCGCTGTCAGTTCATCGATAGAACGGAGAGACGCACCTTTGATCGGTTCATTCCGAAAAATTGCAACAGCCGCAGGTAAACCGTCCCCTTGTGGCTTGGCTTCTCGCCAAGTATCGCTGTCGTCGCCCAGAACGTACCTCGGCGTGGACAGCGGTTTCAGAGAGACCAGATTGGAGACTTGCTTCGAATCACTTTGCGGCGGCGACGCTCCTGTTTTCTGAATTGGGGGAGTCAAATCACCTGAAGTATGCCAATCTGTTCCCTCCATGTCGACCGAGCATCCCGCCGTCCTAAGCTTGAGAGCGAACTCTTGACGTCTTGGGATCGAATTGTCCATCTTTACGACGTGCCGGCCCGCAACATCGCTAAATTCCCTGACTTGGCCGAACTGCACAAGGACCGTTTGATTTGGATGTGAAGCAAACGCCATCCCCGCTTCGAACAGCACGTTTGGGCGCGGCTGCCCGGAAAACATTCTTTCGCTCGGAGGATCTTCCGGGCGAAGCAAATCCGGACGCAGTCTTGCATCGTCATCGGGCGAGAGCAGCACAACCGCGGCTTGGGCGTGATTGAACGCTGCTTCGAGAATCTCACCGATATATGGGCTCGCCTTTCCGGTGAGCTGTATCGCTTTAGTCCACTCCAATGGCTCCAGACCCAGGGACCGCAGAAAAGTGAAAACTCCACTTCGCAATCTCTCGTCCCTACCGTGGATTACAAACACTTTTCTGGACTTGTCGCCAAAGGACTCCGGTTTGTCTGTGACCTTGCGGTTTTCTGCCCTTTTAGTCGCCGGCACATCAATAGGACTTATTGGGCCTGGATGGCGGCGAGCAAGCTCTTGCTTCCAGGCCTGTTGAAGGTCTTCATAGTCGATGATGTTTTCTGTGGCGATGACTTCGCTTACAGGGATATCGGCGTTGCCGGAATCCTGGGCAGACAAAAAGTATTGGAACTCTTGGAGAAAGATCGTCGCTCTCTGGAGATACACGTCCGCCCTCATAGTCTGAACCAGTTCCGCAGGTCTGCTGCCAGATATCAGGACGTTGAATTGCTCCTCGACCTGCTGAAAAGAGAAGCGTTGTGGACCATTGCTTTCATAGAGGGCTTTAATCGCTTTGAAAATCAAATGAAGGATTCCCGCATAGCTGTCGCGGAGGACAGGGGACAAAAAGTAGAGGGCTGGGAACGTGGGGTAATACCGGTTCCAGTCTCTTCTTATGAGGCCAAGTTGAGCTAACTCGTTCAGCAGCTTTCGGTTTTTTCCTAGCTGGACCCTCTTTTGATGATCTGGGATTCCTGTCCCTGTCGAGAGAAAAGTTTCGCCTATCTCCTGGACGAGCGACGTTTCGGCCTCAGTCAGCCCTTGTTCTGGTTTTAAGAGTTCCCAATCGAATTGCATTTTTTCTATCAAGGTTTGGCTTGAGCGTACGTTATAAGGGGATGATACCACTCTTGTGTTTTCATAGGGCGTATGGCGGAGACGACCGGACTCGAGCACGTCGCACCGCAAAGGCTTCTGGGGCGGAAAGAATGCACTGCGCGAAGGGGTCGGCGGCGCAAACAGCGCGCCACGGATTGGCGGCTTGCGATTTCTTTGCCTAATGGGGAGCGGGGCGTGGATTCTTTCCGACAAGGCCGGAACTCGCAAGAGCGCTCGTCGCCTCGCGCTAGAATGACCACACGGAGACGAGTTCTTTCGTTATGCCGGGCACCTATGGCCCGGAGCCCGCGGCTTCGCTCCTTTCACGGGATATGTTCAGCGTAAACAGGGCAGGCTCCATGACAGCGCAGAGACGGAAAAGCGGCGTCCCGAAGGATTCGGGATGCTGCGCTATCGAGCCGCCGCACTCCAAGGAGGAAACGCGGGGGCGCCGCGGGCGTGACTATTTCAGCGCGTCGGCGCCAGCTTTGGCGCAGATGCCGTCGTGGTCGCTCGAGTCGCCAGAGACGCCGATGGCTCCGACGATCTTGCCGTCCATGACGATGGGGATACCGCCTTCGATCGGGACAGCTCCTTCCAGACCCAGCATGCGAACGCCCGCGCCGCCGCCCGCAACGGCGTCTTGGAACGCCTTGGTGGGACGTTTGAAGCGCACGGCCGAGCGGGCCTTGCCGATGGCCACTTGCGAGCTTCCAAGTTGCGTGTTGTCCATTTTTTCGTAGTACACCAAGTCGCCTGCGGCATCCACGATGGCTACCACCATGGTCCAGTTGTTCTTGCGCGCTTCGGCAAGCGCCGGCGCGGCCGCTTTCTTGGCGTTCTCGAGGCTGATGTTCGGGCCGTAGGGGTTGGTCATCATCTGCGCCCCGGCGCTCACGGCGCACAGAACGAACAGCAGGGAAAAGAGAAATCTTATGGTCAGCGGTGACATCGCGGCTCCTCCTCAGCTTTTCGAGCGTGCGGTGCGGACTGTAAGGCGAGTTACAACTGGATGTCAAGCCCACGTGCAAGGTTCGGACGCGGAGAATCAATCCCGCAACGCCCGGGCGGGATCGGTCCGCGCCGCACGCCACGCAGGCAAAAAACACGCCGCCAAGGAGACAATCGTCATCACCACCAGTGCCGACCCGAAGGCTAGCGGGTCGCGCGGGCTCACCTGGTACAGGAGGTTCCCAAGTAATCGTGTCAATCCGAGTGACACCGCGGCGCCAAGCAGCACACCGCCTGCGGTCAAGACTAAGCCACGTGACATCACCAGCCGCATCAGATTGGACGCGCCCGCACCAAGCGCCATGCGCAGCCCCAGCTCACGGGTGCTCTGCGATACCGCATAGGACATCACGCCATACAGTCCGATGGCAGCGAGCAGCAGCGCCAACCCGCCTAAGACGCCGACCAGTGTTACGGCCACCATTTGCGGCGATGTCGAGCGATCCACCTGCTCCTGCAGCGTGATCACTTCGTAGGGGGCAAGATTCCCGTCCAGCGCGTGCACCTCGCGCGCCAGCTCCGTGGCGATCGTCTCCGGGCTCAGCGGTGTTCGGATATGCAAGCCCGCCCCAATTGAGAAATTCTGGCGCCGAGACACATAGAAAAAGGGTTTCGGTGTCTCCCGAACGCTCTGGTACTTGGAATCTTTTGCCACACCCACCACCTGCATCCATCGTCCTTTAACTTGAACGCGCTCGCCAATGGGGTTCCTGCCGCGCCAGTACTGCGCGGCCATCGTTTCATTCACCACGGCTACCAGAGCAGCTCTTTCGTCGTCCGCGCGGGTGAATGCGCGACCGGCCACCAAGGGGATGCCCATTGTCACGAAATAGTCCGGACCGACTTCGTTGTACTGCACCGTGGGCTGCTCCTCAGGCGGAGGCTGATAGCCATCCACCGCAATCAGCGTCTCAGAATAACTTCCATAGCTCATCGGCGTCATTCGCGCGAACGTCGCCGACTCGACGCCAGGCAGCGCCTTCACGCGATCGATGAGCTCGTCCTGAAGACTCTGGGCGCGCTGCGCAGTATATCCTGCGGATACCAAATCAACAGCCGTGTACAGCACTCCGTGCGTCGAAAACCCCGGGCTGGCCGTCCGGATTCTCTGCAAGCTCTGCAGCAGCAGCCCTGCTCCGACCAGCAAAACGAAACTCAGCGACACTTGAACCAGAACCAGGCCCGAGCGGACCCGGGATTTTCCGCGGCCTCCGACAGCACCTCCCGAGTCGGCTTTCAGAGCGCCGGCAAGATCGATCTTGCCGGCCTGAATCGCGGGGACCAGCCCGACCAGCAACGTCGTGATCAGGCAAACCCCGGCGCTGAGCGCCAGCACGCGCCAATCGATTTCTCCCGGTAGGTGCATGGCAACGCCTGCCCGTGCGGGGAAAAGCAGCACAAGCGCGTGACGGCACCAGTAAGCAACGAAGAGTCCGCCGGCTGCGCCAAGCGCCGAAAGGATCAGGCCTTCCGTGAGAAGTTGCTTCAGCAGCCGGCCCGGGCCTGCGCCGATGGCGAGCCGAACCGTCATTTCATGGCGTCGCGCGAACGACCTGACCAGCAGCAGATTGCCGACGTTGGCGCACGCGATGAGCAGCACAAAAGCGACCACCGCGAGCATGATTTCGAGCGTGGGGAGCAAAGTACCTGCGTTATTGAAGGGCGTTTGCCACAAGGGCCAGAGTTTGATGCCACGGCTTCGGTTCGTATCCGGATAATCGGCTTCCAGTCGTTTCGCTACGCTCGAAATCTCTTGCTGCGCTTGCTCGAGAGACACACCAGGCTTGAGTCGCACGTAGGATTCAATCCAGCGCGCGCCGCGGTCTTCCAGTTTGTATCCGCCGGCTTCAAATGTTTCTTCCATCGACGCCGGGACCCAAAACTGCATGCCCCAGCCCACAAAGGTCCCCAAAAACCCTTCTGGCGCGACGCCAACAATCGTGTGCACCACGCCATTCAGGCGCTGCGTTTTGCCGACGATTTGCGGATCACCCTTGAATCGTCCTTGCCATAGCTGGTAACTGATCACGGTTACCGGATGCGCGTTGCGCCCCACATCCTCTCCGGGCTCGAATCCGCGCCCAAGAATCGGATGCACCCCGATGGCATCAAAATAATTCGCCGATACGATGCTTCCGATGGTGCGCTCAGCGCGATCGCCGAGGCTGAGCGTAGTCCCCATGATTTTGCTGACGAATAGCGTTTCGCAGAGCGTGCAGCTACGTTGCAGATCCAGGAAATCGGGCCAGGAAAGCGGGTTGCCTCGGGCTTCGCCTCGTGCGGTTCCACCTACGGCCACCAGCCGCTCTTGGTGCGTAACCGCCGGATAGGGTCGGAACAGGATGCCCTCAATCCAACTGAACACGGCGGCGTTTGCGCCGATGCCCAGCGTGAGGCACAGAATCGCGAGCAGGGAAAAGCCCGGGCTGCGCCGGAGCATCCGGAAGCCGAAGCGGAGGTCTTGAAGCGTGGTCTCGATCATCGGTAGTCCTTTTTGGTCGCGGTAGCTTTCCTTGGTTTGCTGGACGCCGCCCAGTTTGATGAGCGCGTTGCGGCGCGCTTCTGCAGGAGTCATGCCCGCGCGCAGATTGTCGTCGATGTGTAATTGCAGATGGGTTTCGATTTCGGAGGCGAACTCGCCGTCGCGCCGATCCCTATTGAACAACCCACGCAAGCGGAAAAACCAGGCGCGCAGTCGTCTCATGAGCGCTCCTCGCCAGGTGCAAGGAACCGCGCCAGGATGGCCGTCGCCTGATCCCATTCCCGCGCTTCTTTTTCCAGTTGCCTCCGCCCCGCGCGTGTCAACTTGTAAAACTTGGCCTTGCGATTGTTATCCGAAACGCCCCACTCGGATGCGACGTAGCCTTCCTGCTCCAATTTCAGAAGGGCGGGGTAGAGCGTTCCGTAGTTGACCGACAACAGGTCGCCGCTGGTCTGCTCGATGCGCCGGGCGATGCCGTATCCGTGAAGCGGCCCCATGGTTTCCAGGGTCTTCAGCACCATCACCGCCAGCGTTCCTTGCCATACATCCGTCTTGTCGCTTGTCATTTTTTCCTCGGCCCCTATTGGAATCCCATAAAAGAGTCGCACAGCTCCTATGGGAAAGCAATAGAAAAAGACGGCTGCTGAGAAGTGCTGTATCCAGGTTCAGTTCGGCGGGCCGGCCTCCTCCAAAGTTACTTGCGGGAGGTTGGCGCCGCGCAAGCGCTCGTTAAGCCGGGGGACTTCCTTTTCCTTCACTTCCTTCCATGCGGAGAGGGTTGCGCGAAGGACTGGCTGGATGCGCTCAAATGCGGTGACGGCGTCGGGCGTCGGCGCGGCGTCGGCGCTTTCGACGACGCCCTCCAGCGCTCCCAATTCGCCGATCAGGAAACGCAGGCTCGTCTTATCCGGCACGGGCCGCGGAGCGGGGAAGCTTCCGAAATCCTGGGCTGGGGGCGCACCTGCGGCGGCCTCGACTTTTCGAGACATGTCTTCGCTGGCCGCGGCGAGTTCGCTTCCCGGCGTCACTTGTGCGCGCAACGATTTCAGTTGCAGGCGGAGATGCTCGGCTTCGCGGGAGGCTTTGGCGACATCCGACAGCTCGCCATTCACTTGGGACGCCAGTTCGAACTGCTTCTTCAAATCCTCCGGCGAAGTCTTCACGCGCGGGTCCATTTTGACGATCAGCGGACGGGTGTACGCGTGGGCGCTGACCGTCAGCTTTACCGAATAATTTCCGGGGACGACCCACGGGCCCGCGGCTTCGGAGCGGCGCCGGCGGAGTCCGGGCACTCCTGCGGTGCGCAAATCCCAAACGAAGCGGTGCATCCCCGGCGTGGCCGAAAGCGGCTCCGGAGGGTGAATCCAGTACATGGGAATATCGAGCGATTGGGGGTCAACTCGCGCAGGGGAATCGCTGCTCGAATAACCGCGCAACAGCTTGCCGCTTTCGTCGAAAATATCGAGCGTGACGGGACCGGAAGGCGCGGCCTTCAGAAAGTAGTCCAGGATAGCGCCGTTCGGAGGATTCTCCGCGGTAGGCTCTTCCGGCGGAAGGGGCGTGCCTTCATCCGAGCCGGGGCGGACACGGAAAGCGGGCGC
>DASWCG010000126.1:0-4100 GCA_036390175.1 Candidatus Acidiferrales bacterium
CTGTTTGCTGACGGAGAAAGTAAATGAGGAGTTGCTGCACGCCGCCCCGAAGCTGCGGATTGCGGCAAACGTGGCCGTGGGATTCGACAATATTGACGTGGCGGCGTGTACGAAGCGCGGGGTCGCGGCGACGAACACGCCCGGCGTGCTAGATGAAACGACGGCGGATTTTGCTTGGACCCTGCTGATGGCTGGGGCGCGGCGATTGGCGGAAGGCGAAGCGCTTGCGCGTTCGGGGAGCTGGAAGGGCTGGGACCTGGACCAGCTCGTAGGCACAGATGTGTGGGGGAAGACGCTCGGGATCGTGGGATTCGGAAGGATCGGGCGGGCGGTGGCGCGGCGCGCGGGTGGTTTTCACATGAAGGTGATTTACACCGATGCGGTGCGCGCGCCGGAGAATGTGGAGAAAGAGTTGAAAGCGGAGTTTCGGGAAATGAGTGCGCTGCTGGCGGAGTCGGATTTTATCAGCGTGCACGTGCCGCTGCTGCCGGAGACGCGCGGGCTGTTCGATGCGTCAAAATTTCAACGGATGAAGCCGACGGCATTCTTGATCAATACTTCGCGGGGACCGGTGGTGAACGAGGCGGCGCTGGTGGCTGCCCTGGAGAAGGGGAAGATCGCGGGAGCGGGCCTGGATGTCTACGAAAACGAGCCGGTCATTCATCCAGGTCTAAAACGCGCGAATGTGGTGCTGGCGCCGCACATCGCGTCCGCGTCGCTCGAAACGCGCACGAAAATGGCGTGCATGGCGGCGGAAAACGTGGTGGCGTTGTTCAACGGACAGCGCCCGCCGAACATACTGAATCCGGAAGTTCTGAGGGCCTCCTGACGATTCCCGCGGCAAACCTCATCATGCCGGAACTGAAGCAAATCGCACGCGGGATTTTCCACGAAACGTTAGCAGCGATCGATATCCCCGCGGCAATGCAACGGAAGCTGCGACGCCACAGGACGCGGGTGGTGTGCGGCGGCGCCACGACCGACCTGGGTGAATTTGACAAATTGCGGGTCGTGGCAATCGGAAAAGCGGCACACGCTATGGTGGAGGGCCTCGCGCTCGTGCTGGCGCCGTTCGTGAGGTTTGAGGGAGTCGTGTCGGCCCCGACTCCTGCGCGCAAGCCAGTGGCGGGAATGAAGTATTTTGTCGCCGGGCATCCGCTGGCGAATGCGGAGAGCTTGAAGGCGGCGGAGGAAATTCTTGCGCTGCTGAAAAAATGCGATGAGAAGACCCTGGTGTTCTTTCTGCTCTCGGGGGGAGGGTCGGCTCTGGTGGAATTGCCGCTCGATCCACGGCAGACGCTTGAGGATGTGCAGCAGATTTACGGCGCACTGGTGACTTGCGGCGCGTCCATCGACGAAATCAACACCGTGCGAAAACACCTCTCCGCAGTAAAGGGCGGCCGACTTGCCGTCGCGGCGAATGACGCGACAAAGATCACGATGGCGGTCAGCGACGTGCCAGTGGGAAAGGAATCAGCACTGGCGTCGGGGCCGACGCTGCCGGATCCGACCACCGTTACGGACGCGAAGCGCATCATCGTGGAGTATTCTCTGCGCGAGATGTTCCCGCCCGCATTACAGCGCTGGCTGGATGGAGAAAAAATGCCGGAGACGCCGAAGGCAAGTGGCGAGGCTTTTCAAAAGTCGCAATTTTTGCTGCTGCTGGGTATGGATGACCTTTTTCATCCCGCACATCATGCGGCAGAAGCGAATGGATTCATCGCCTGCTGCGATAATTCGACCGATGACTGGCCGGTCCAAAAGGCCGCGGAGAGCTTGATGTGGCAGTTGGAAGACCTGCGCAAGATGCACCCGGGTCGGCGCGTGGCGCTGATTGCAGATGGAGAAGTGAGTTCGCCGGTAACGGGGAATGGAATTGGCGGTAGGAATTCCGCGTTTGTGCTGGCGTGCGTGGAGAAAATCGCGGGAAAGAAGATTGCGGTGCTCAGTGCGGGCACTGACGGGATTGACGGCAACAGCCCTGCGGCCGGAGCGGTAGCGGACGGAGAGACGCTGGAAATGGCGCGGGCCATTGGTCTCGATCCGGTTGAAGCGTTTCGCCGAAGCGACGCCTTCACGTTCTTTTCACGATTTGACGACGTCATTGTGACTGGGCCGACGGGAAATAATCTGCGCGATCTGCGGATTTTGATTGCGGCCCCGTGATCCTGCCAGCGAAAGGAAGGACGCCCCGGCTCCATGCGGGCCTGTACCGTCTTTGAATCAACTGCCAGTCAGTTCTTCGGGGGCGCGAGGCGGGTCTCGATGGTCTTGAGGCGCTCGTTCATTTCCTGAACGAGGCGTTCAAGTTTGTCGAGACGCTGCGTGACGCCGGCCGAGTCGTCCGACGCGCCTGGTTTTTCTGAAGCGGAACCGCCTTCCCCATCACTTTCCTGACCCTCCTCGCCGCGGGGATTGGGTTTGGCGCCATCCGGTTTTTTCAGGCGCGCGATCTGCCCCTTGATCATTGGCACCATCTCGATGCTCAGATCGTCGTTCTTCAACAAGGCTTCGAGCGCCGGGATAGCAGTGGCATCGCCCCGGGCGCCCAAAGCATAGACAGCAGCCGTTCGAACCGGGAAGTGTGGTTCAATGAGATAAGAGGCAATTTGCTTAGTGATGTCCTTATTGTCCTTCTGCAAGCGTCCGAGACTGTTGATGGCCGCGGTGCGCGCTTCGATCGGTTTGCCGGCGGCAGACCATTGCAACAGCAGCGGCACAGCTTTGTCGTCGCCAAACGAGCCGAAAGCGCGAAGCGCAGCGTTGCGCAGGAACCCGTCCGGGGAATCCGCGGCAATGGCAGCGTCGAGCGTGGCGAAAGCATTGGACGCCTTCAGGCTGCCGAGCGCCTGCAACGCCGCGGCGCGCGCGCGATAGGACTTGTCGTCTTTCGCGATGGAATTGAGCTTCGCTACAATGGCCGCGGCATCCTTGAAATTGCCGAGACCTTTGACGATGCCGTTTCGGACGGCCGCTTCCTTCGCGGTGTCAAG
This sequence comes from Candidatus Acidiferrales bacterium, assembly GCA_036390175.1. Taxonomy (GTDB): domain Bacteria; phylum Acidobacteriota; class Terriglobia; order Acidiferrales; family UBA7541; genus DASQHY01. The sequence goes on from DASWCG010000126.1 coordinate 2,994, forward strand.
CGCCGCCAGAAGCTGTTTTGAAGCGGCGGCTCCGCCGATTTGGCCAAGAGTGCTGGCGGCGGTCACCCGGACGCCCCAGGCTTTGTCGTTGCGGAGCGTGTCACCCAGGGCGGCGACGACTTCGTCATCTCCCTTGATCTTGCCGAGAGCGACGGCCGCATCGGCGCGATCCGCAACCTCGCTGGCGTTCTTCAACTGATAGAGCCACTCTTTCTTTTCCTTGTGAAATTCCGCGGACTTGAGCACATGGCCGCCCTTGTCAAAAAGAACCATCAGGGGAGCGGACTGCGCAGGCAATGAGAAAGTCTGTTTGTCTTTCGAAACGGCGATGTTGTAGAGCTTTGGTCCCGACGCCGTGGTGATTTCGACTTCCACGGGCACGCGGAAGATTCCCACGCGCCCTTCGACATTTTGCGTCTGTTTGACGGTCAGCGCGACCTGATGCTTTTCGTTGTCGTAGGTGTAGCTCAGGTCAAACTTGGGCGCACCAGCGCCGTAAATCCATTGTCCAAGGAATTGGTCGATGTTGACGTGCGTGGCTTCTTCGATGGCTTTGGCGAAATCGGCGGTGACAACGTTCTTGCCGCGATTCGCTTCGAGATAGTGCTTGAGGCCGCGGTAGAAAGCATCCTCGCCGATCTGGTGGCGCAGCATATAGAGGATCCAGCCGCTTTTGTCATAGACGTTGCCGTCGAATTCGCTGGAATCGTCGAAGTCGTGGCGCACGACGGGCTTGCTCCAAAGATTCGTGCTATCGAACCACCCGCGCGCACGTTCCCAGCGCTCGTAGTCAGCCTGATCCCTTCCGTAGTGAGCTTCGCTCCAGACGGTCTCCATGAAGGTGGCGAAGCCCTCGTTGAGCCAGATGTCGCCCCAGTCCTTGCAGGTGACCAGATCGCCGAACCATTGGTGCCCGAGCTCGTGCGAGATCAGGGCGTCTTGGCCGGCGGGGTATTCGGGAGCCAACTGGGGATGAACGAGCGAAGTGCCGCTGTTGGTGGTGGCGCTGGAGTTTTCCATACCGCCCGCGACGAAATCATCCACCATGACTTGCGCGTATTTTTCCCAGGGATAATCGACGCCCAGCTTCTTGCTGAAGAGATCCAT
>DASWCG010000127.1:0-9659 GCA_036390175.1 Candidatus Acidiferrales bacterium
GTTTCGCCACAATAAAACCTCTGCGGCAATTTCAGAAGAGGCTTGGTACCCCAATTTTCTCCGTCCGCAGAGCCCCAGATGGAAATGTCGAGGGATTCCTGCTCCAGTTGATCCGTAATCGTAAGCGTGCAAAGGAACGTCCGCGTGCGGCTGGCCGATACGTCCAACTTTTCGCCGTCGCCGTTGCTTTCAGCGCGGGTCCCCGCTCGAATTAGCTCCAGCTCCACTGGGCTCACCCCTCGTTCACGGGGCGGATTCTAGCATAGCCGTTCTATTGAGCAAACCGCCAGAAAATCGGTTTGTTTCGTGCCACCTGACAGAATCGGGGCGGCGGTTGGCGGCTTGCGGGGCGAATGGCTATCCCCGGCGAAGTTTCGACAGCCGTTCGGCGGCGGCGGAAAGGGTCTTTTCTGTTTTGCAGAAGGTGAAGCGTACTTGCTTGGCCCCGTCTCCGGGCTCGTTATAAAAGCTCGATCCTGGAACAACGGCGACCCCTATTTTTTCGACGAGGTATTTGGCGAACGAAACGTCATCGGGATAACCGAAGCCCGAAATGTCGGTCATGATGTAGTAGGCGCCGCGCGGTTTGAAGCATCGGAAGCCGGCTTGTTCCAGAATCTCGAGCATGCGGTTGCGGCGGATAAGGTAGTCGTTCGCGAGTTTATCGTAATAGCTCTGCGGCAAACGCAGCGCCATGGCCCCGGCCTGCTGCAGCGGAGCGGCGGCGCCCACGGTCAGGAAGTCGTGGACCTTGCGGATTGCCGCCGTTGTTTCCGGCGAAGCGATGGCCCATCCCACGCGCCACCCGGTGACGGCATACGTTTTCGACATGCCGTTGACCGTAATCGTGTGATCGCGCATGCCCTCCACGCGCGCCATGGAGATGTGCTCGGCCCCGTCATAGATAATGTGCTCGTAGATTTCGTCGGTAATGCAGAAGGCATTCCAGCGAATGCACAAGTCGCGGATGAATTCGAGTTCGGCCTTGCTGAATACTTTTCCGGTGGGATTGTTCGGCGTATTCAGGATGATTGCCTTGGTGCGCGGGCCAAACGCGGCGGTGATCTCCTTCTCATCGAAGGTCCAATCCGGCGGGCGGAGTTTCACAAACCGCGGCGCGGCCCCGGAAAGAATCGCATCGGGGCCATAATTCTCATAGAAAGGTTCGAGGACCACGATTTCGTCTCCGGGGTTGATGACCGCCATCATCGCCGCCATCATGGCCTCGGTCGAACCGCAGCACACGGTGATTTCACGCTCGGGATCAACCGAAACGCCCTGCGTGCGGGCAAATTTCTCCGCAACGGCGTCCCGCAGGGCTTTCGCCCCCCACGTGATAGCGTACTGGTTGATGTCGTCGGTAATCGCCTGGCGAGCCGCCTCTTTGATTTCCGGGGGAGCCGGGAAGTCGGGGAAGCCCTGCGCGAGATTTACGGCGCCGTGGCGCATGGCCAAGCGCGTCATCTCGCGGATGACGGATTCGGTAAAGCGTTCTGCCTTGGCGGAGAGCAAACGGCGGCCGGCTTGCGTGACCGGGGCACTTCCGGCGGAACCGGTGCGAGTGCCAGCGGAGAAATTTGTTTGCGGCGTCACGGCTGCTGCTTCTCTGCTTCCGCCTTCTTTGCTTCGCCGTAAAGCATCCGGTACACCTCTTCATTGCGGCGAACGATCTGGATGTATTCGCGGGTTTCCGTGAACGGCACGGACTCCACGAGTTCCGCGACTTCCTCGTACGCGCGCTCCGCCTGCCAGGCTCCGATACGGTCTTCCCCGGCATTGAACGCGGCGAGCGCAGCTTCCTGGCTGCCAAACTGCTTCAACAAATCCGAGAGGTAGAGCGTTCCGACCTGAATATTGTACTCTGGATCAAATAGTTTTTCGCGCGAGTAGCGCAGCTTCAGCCGCCTCGCCATTTTGCGCCCCGTCTTCGGCAGGACCTGCATCAAGCCGATTGCGCCCGCGCGCGATATGGCGTCATTTTGAAAGATGGACTCCTGCTTGATGAGGCCCGCAACCAGCATGGGATCGACGCCATTTTGCTCTGCATACCGGCGCACATAGGATTCATACGGCAGCGGAAATACGGTGTGCCATACCGCGGCCGGGACTTCGTCAATCTTGTGTGCTTCGAGATTCGGGAAAGCCAGCCGTCCGAGCGACATTGCCACGGAATAATGCCCCTGGTCGAGCGCGGTCTGCGACGCCTCAAAAATTAATCGCGGCGAGGCGGTGCCAAAGTACGCGGCCCGCAACTCGAGTTCCGCGAAAGCATCGAAGGCGATGGTACGGAGGGCTTCCGCACGGGCCCACCTCGCCGCCGCTGCAGGGGGAATAGGCTCGCTAATGCTGCGATTCGCGGGAGCGGGCGGAATTTTCTCTACCACACTGGAGGGGTTCACTGGCTCGCGGCCGATGGCCGCGAGCCGCGCCGAAGCGGCGTGGCCGAAATACGTCTCCGGGAAACGCTCCTCCGCCTTCAAGAAAAAACTCCTTGCATGTTCCGGGTTTCCCGCGCGCTCCGCGGCGCGTCCCAGCCAATAAAGCGCATTGACCGCGTACGGAGAGCCTGGGTACTTGGAGAGGAATGCTTCGAGGAGTCCTGCGGCCTCCGGCTTCCGCTCGATATAGGCAACCCAGGTGATGCGCCACTCGGCAGCCGCGGCGTTCTTTCCCCCGGGGAAAGCTTCGAGCGAGCGCTCATAGTACGCGGCGGCCTTGTCGCGATCGAGATCCACCCAATAATAATTGCCTCCCGAAAAAATACCGTCTTCATTCCACCGGCTCTGCGGATACTGGGACTCAAGTCGGCCGAGGGCGGCGAGCATTTCCTTTTCGCGCTTCTCTGTGCGCCACGCCTGCGAAAGAGCGTAAAGGCGCTCGGCGTCGAGTTCGGGATCGCCGAGCGCTAGGGAAGATAGCAGTACCGGCGGGCCATTGAGTTGCACACGGGCCTCGGCGATACGCAAAAGCGCGCGCTGGCGCGTGACGCCCGGAGCCTTCTTGTCAACCATAGTCAGCAGCTTCTCAAACTCGGGGCGCGCTTCCCTCCACTTGTGCGCGTCAAAAAACGCCTGCGCGCGCGTTTCCTGCCGTTCGGCAGCCGGGCGGGGGTATCCTCCGCGCATGCGCTTGGCCAGTTGCGCAAGAATCGAACCTGTGGAGCGGGCCTCGTCGCTCAAGGCAAAGCGGTAGTACACGGCCTGATAGTCCTTCGCGGCACGCGCCAGCGCGCCCATTTCCTGGCAGGCGTGCGCTCGTTGAAACAGCAGGCCGGGCTTCGACGCAGTATTGGGATAGGCGTCGAGCGCCGCCACTGCTTCCTGCGGCTTCCGGAGACTCAATGCAGTGGCCGCTAGCGCTTCCACAACCTGCTCGGTGATGGCGGAATCGGGATAATCGCGGCGAATCGTTTCGAGGTCCGTGAGCGCGGCCGCTTCTTTACCCTGGACGCGCTCCACTTGCGCGCGCCAGTACAGTGTGTATTCCCTCAGCGGCTCGTCCTTCATGGCTTTCTCAAACCATGCCGCCGCTTGCGCGCTGCGGTTTTTCGTGTAATCAAAATAACCGGCCGCCAGAGCGGCGCGGGCGCCCCAGTTGTCGTCCGCGTGCTTCTCCGCATACGCCTTCAGGTTTTCGTACGCGCCGTTTGCTCCTGAAGGAAGGGCGCGGGCCAATTGCGCCAATTCTTTTTGAGAAGCCTCGTCTTCTGGGGTCAGGACTTCCTGCGGGGTTGCCGACTCGGACCGGACAGTTGCTTGGTCTTTCTTGCGCGGCTTTCCGCGCGACTGGCTCCGTTGAGTTGCTTCCGATCCAAGCGACGCGGTAAAGCCGGCGATCAGGAACAAAGACAGCAGACTGGCCCCGAAACGCAGCGAGGCCGACGAGCGCAGAGACGCATCCCCGCGCAAGTTGCGCGCAGGCGGAGAGATTCGCTTAGCGATTTCGGACTGGTGAAGGATAGGGATAGTCGCCGAGCGCCTGGGGGTCCCCGTCGGCCAGGATTTCCACCATCCAGTGATGGAAGTAATCCACCGGATGATCGAGGATCGGCCGGAAGCGGCGATTGTACTCCTTGTGAGCCTTCTCAATGTCTTCCCGTAATCGCGCACAGATGTCCCTGTGCTCGCGGCCCTGGCGAACTGCCTCGGGCCTCAGCATCTTGATGTCTTGCATGGAGACTTTGGCAACACGGTTGGCGCGGCGGTGCAATTCCTGCTGCTCGCGCGGGAGTTGCGCCGGGTCAAACTCGACGGCCGGCTCGGGATAGATGAGAGACTCGGTGGTCTCTTCTGCGGCCGCGTCCGCGGCAAAAAAAGAGGTTTCGCCGTCGGGTCCCGCGGCCCTTGAGGGCGCCCCACGCGGAGCTCCGGCCATGGGGACCGGAACCGAAGGCGCGGGTCGCTGCGGCGCAGGAGCGGCCTCCGGTTGTGGCAAGCCCACTGCTCGCAGCACCTCTTCTTCGATCCCGGTGCGCTGCGCCGATTGCAGCGCGGTGGAAATGAATCGTGTCAGCACCTCCAGCGACGCCGCCAGCGAGGCGGCGGCGGTCTGCGCACGCAGCATCGGCGGGAGCGCGTTTATCGGCTTGGAACTCGCGCATGCTGCAGCCATGTCGGCGACCGCCTCGTGCAACTCGTTGGATGTCCGCTGAAGTTTATCCAGGTTGTCGTGCACCGCGCGCGCCACTGCCTGCTCCACCGGTGTCGCGTCGGAACTTGCTTTCTTACTGCTCCAGCTCATACCCGCAAACTCCCCAACAGTGATTATTGGGAGCGGGACAGACGGTGTCAACTCCCAAAGCCGGGCGTGTGCTGACTTTATGCATCGCTGGATGAGCACAGCAAGCCCCGCGAAGGTGGCCGTGTTAGAATAGGAGTTGCTCAGGGGGCGACACGGTTTCGACGGAAGCTGTCGCGACCCGAAGGCATGCCGGGCCCCACCTGCCCGCAATCGGGTGGAAACTAGAACTGCCAATTCTCAATTGGCTTTGGCTGCCTAACTTAACTTAGGTGCCACGTCTCCCCGGGCTTTGCCTGCGGGCCCGGCAAGAGGCGTCACACAGTAGGCTGGCCGGCGCGTCTCGGTCCGTGATGCGCTGGCGAGAACCATCGGACTAGCCGGCCGCGTTTCTTGCTCATTCTGAGCGTGGTGGGCGAACCAAACGGAATTGAGCTAAGCATGTAGGCTTCGGGCCGTAGCGCTTTTCGGACGGGGGTTCGACTCCCCCCGCCTCCACCATGATTCATTCAAAATCTTGCCGTGTGCTCTACTTCGCGCAACTCATCCCGCCTGCGATATTCGGAAAGTCTGGCAATTTGGTGAGCTTCTTGTCTGTCAAGAGAACGTTTAGTGCCGCAACGTCCTTGCTCTTCAGTGAATTCCATTCGTCTAACGCTTTATTCAGAGTCTCGCAAAGATTCTGATAGGCCGCAGCCTCCGCCTCCGAAGGACCGATATCCGCGCCATCCACCAAAGCAATCAGGGCCGTCAAGCTGTCATTGACAGTCAAAAAGCTGCCGGTCGTGGGAGTCTCCAGGATAGCCACGGACTCTCCCGCAAGATCCGCTGCTTTCTTATCCAGAGCCGAGGCCGCCGCTGCCACCGCATCTCCGGACGGCCGTTTCGTCAGTTCGGCAAGGCGCGTGCGAAGCTCCTTCACCTGCCGGTACGCGGCGAAATTCTGCCCGAGCGCATCGGAGATTTTTAATTGCAATTGCAGTGCGCTTTGCAGCGCGTTCCTTGTGAAGCTCACGCGCGGATCCATTTTCACTTCGAAGGTCTTGCGGTAAGCCTGCCCGGAAACGCTCAACCTCACTTCGTACTTCCCCGGCATCACCAGTGGCCCCTGCGGAGGCAGCGGCGTCGCGCCAACGATTGCCGCGATCGGGTAATTGTACGGAGATTGCGTCTGGACCGCCGGCGGATCCGGGTAGCGCAAATCCCAAACAAAGCGGTGCATCCCTGGCTCTTTCGAGAGCCGCTCGGGATGAGCGATCCAATACTCCGCGACATACGGCGTTTCTTCATCTGTTCTTGGCAATGGCGCGCTGGAGTAGCCGCGCACCAGCTTGCCCTCCTGGTCATAAATCTCAAGCCGAATGTCATCCAACGGCGCAGAAGGCAGAAAGTAATGCAGAATCGCGCCGTCCGGAGGATTCTTCCCCGCGGGGATTTCCGGCGGCAGTGGTGTGTCCTGATTTTCATCCCGCCGGATGCGGATCGCAGTCCGTGGAGAAAACAGCCGGGGTTCCGCAACGGACACGCCCGAACGGAGTTCGCGGAGCGGCGAGATGTCATCGAGGATCCAGAACGACCGGCCGTAGCTGGCCGCGACCAGGTCGTCCTGCTCGATCGCGAGGTCGTGGATCGCCACCACCGGCATACTGAGGCGCAGCGATTGCCAATGCTCGCCGTCGTCGAACGAAACGTACACGGCGGTTTCCGTGCCGGCGAAGAGCAAGCCTTTGCGCACCGGGTCTTCGCGGACGGTGCGTGCGAAATCAACGTTCCGAATCCCTTTCACGGTTTCCTGCCAGGTTTGCCCGTAGTCGCGCGTGCGAAAAATGTGCGGCGTGAGGTCATCGAGAGGATTGCGGTTCACCGCCACATAGGCAGTACCCGCATCGAAGTGCGACGCCTCGATGATGCTGACCGTGCTCCACTCGGAAACGGCTTGCGGCGTGACATTTTTCCAAGTGGCTCCGCCGTCGCGAGTCAACTGCATATTGCCGTCGCTGCTCCCAATCCAGATGACGCCCTCCTTCACCGGCGACGGCGCGATGGTAAGGATTGTGCCGCGACGCTTCTTCGGATCTTTCTCGTCGGCGGGAATGCGCGCCAAGTCCGGGCTGATCGTCTGCCAACTCGATCCGGCGTCTGTCGTCTTCATCAGGAACTGCGTGCCCAGGTAGAGCACATGCGGGTTCTGCGGAGCGAAGACCATCGGGATGGTCCAATTGAATCGCAGCTTGCTTCCAAAAAGGACCGGCGCGGGAGAAACGTCCTGTACCTGTCCGGTGCTCCGGAAAAATCGCACCACGCTGCCGCCCGGCCCGGCGTTGTAAATGATATCGGGATCCACGGGGTCCGGGATGGTATAGCCGCTCTCGCCCGGACCCACCGGATACCAATCGCGCTCGGTGATCTGGCCATAATCGCCGCGGCTGGCGATTCCGGCAGTGCCGCTGTCCTGCTGCGGGCCATAGACCCAATAGGGAAAGCGATGGTCCGTGGCGACGCGATAGAATTCGCCGGTCGGCTGGTTGTACCACGTGCTCCACGTCTGCCCGCCATTCACGCTGATGGTTGCGCCCTGGTCCACACCCAGCATGATGCGCTGTGAATTCGTAGGATCGATCCATACCGTGTGGTAGTCGTCGCCGCCGGGCGCGCCCTTGAGTGTGGTAAAGGTCCGCCCGCCATCCGTCGAGCGATAAAGCTCCTGGATGGGGACATAGACAACATCGGCATTACCCGGGTCCACGAATATCTCGCTCATGTACCAGTAACCATTGATGCGCGGGTCGTTTGTGGCCCGCTGCCAACTCGCGCCGGCATCGTCGGAGCGGTATAGCCCGCCCTGCTTCTCTTTTGCTTCGATGATGGCGTAGACGCGGCGCCCTCTGTTTCCCGGCGCCACAGCAATTCCCGTCCGCCCCCAATCGCCGCCGGGAAGCCCGTGCCCGGTGAGTTGAGTCCACGTTATCCCTTCGTCGGTGGACTTGTAGAGGCCGCTGCCCGGGCCAAACGATGTTCCGCTCTGGCCGGGTTTGCGAATGCCGTGCCACAGCGCCGCGTACGCGACGCGGGGATTGCCGGGATCGAAGCACAGGTCAATCGCGCCGGTGACGTCGTCGTGGTAGAGGACTTTCTTCCAGGTGCGTCCGCCGTCGGCCGAGCGAAAAACGCCGCGCTCTTCGTTGGGACCGGCACTATGACCCATCGCGGCGACAAGTACGATGTCGGCATTGCGCGGGTCCACCAGGATGCGTCCGATGTGCCGCGTGTCGTCGAGGCCCAGGTGCTGCCAGGTATTCCCTGCGTCGGTGGACTTGTACACGCCATTTCCGTGGGCAAGGTCTGAGTAAACGGAATTCACGCCGGATCCGACGTAAATGATGTTCGAGTTCGACGGCGCGAGCGTCAGCGCGCCGATCGGAGCAACGGGCTGGTCATCGAAAATGGGCCTCCAGGTCACGCCCCCATCGGTGGTCTTCCAGACGCCTCCGCCGTTCGAGCCGAAATAATAGACCGGCGAATTCCCCGGTACGCCCGCAACGGCGTTCACCTTCCCGGCGCGGAAGGGTCCGATCATCCGCCATTTCATTCCGGAATACAGATTGGCTGGAACCTGCTGGGCGCGGGCGGAGTTCGCTGCAAAAAATCCCAGCACGGCAAGCAATCCAATCAGGGCATTGCACATTCGACGGCGGCGATTTTGCATTCGGTGGCCTCCCCACGGAAGCGCGAAAGCATACCTCTCGATGGATGGAATGTGCAAACAGGGACGCGACTCAGATGTGCCGAGCCGCGCTGCCGATAATGCGCTGGCGGATGTGGGGCCGGATCAGTCTTACTGCGGAGCTGACTGCGTGTTGGCGGCCGACGAGCCGATAGCCTCGCCGTTGACCACCAGCTCGACGCGCCGGTTTCTCTGCCTTCCTTCGGGCGTGTCGTTGGTGGCCACTGGCTGCGTCTTGCCGAACCCGCGCGAGCTAACCGCGGCTCCCGTAACGCCTTGCTGAACCAGGAAATCACGGACCGATCCGGCGCGGCGTTCCGAGAGTTGCTGGTTGAATTCATCGCTGCCGACACTGTCGGTGTGACCTTCGACTTGCAGGTTCAGTCCGGGATGCGCGAGCACGATGCCGGAGATTTTCGCCAGCTTTTCCCGCGCGCCGGCCCGGAGAGTGTAGCTGCCAGTGTCAAACAGCACGTCCGACATGTTCACGATGAGCCCGCGCGCCGAATCGCGCGTTTGCAAGATCGAGTTCAATTGGTTCAGCAGTTGCGCGCGAAGCTCCCCCTTTTCCGCCTCGGCCCGCGCTGTTGCCTGGCGCGCCTTTTCCGTTTCGGCCTCTGCCGCTCGCTCCTGGGCAAGAGCCGCGGCCTTTTCTCGGGATGCTTCTTCAGCGGCCTGTCGTGATTTCTCGGCCTCGGCCTGCGCAGCCTGCTGCTGGGCCAGCGCCGCAGCTCTGGCCTGCTCGGCTTCTTGCTTCTGCCGCGCAGACTCCTGGGCAGCCTGCTCGGCTTCTTGTTTCTGTCGCGCAGACTCCTGGGCAGCCTGCTCGGCTTCCTGCTTCATCCGCTGTGCCTCGGCGGTGGCCTTTTCTGCCTGGATCCGTGCCTGCTCGGCTGCTTGACGCCGTTTGGCCTCCGCCGCAGCCTGCTCTTCCGCGGCCCTCTTTTCCGCCGCCACCTTGGCGTTCGCGTCTTCTTCGGCCTTCTGCTTTACCGCCATGAAGCGCGCTTCTTCGGCGCTTCCCACAACTTCGCGAGCGGCAGCTTCCACGGACTTTCTGTCGCGGTGTTGGGCGTAGGCTTCTTCCATGCCTCGGAGTTGCTGTTCGGCCTTGGCGACCATGGAAGGGGCATACTTGTCGGCAAGAGCGATGTGGGCGATGCGCACGGCGTTACGCGCTTCAAAAACTTCGAGCGGC
>DASWCG010000128.1:0-5730 GCA_036390175.1 Candidatus Acidiferrales bacterium
TCGGTTGCGCTCGATCCAGGTTGCCGGCGCGCGTTCGGCAGCCGGATCGGCGCTCCCCGGGCGCTTCGCGACGGGCGTTGCGGCAAATCATGCAGTCGCCAGGCGCAGCAAGTCAAGCGCGCAGGCGCTTCGCCCGCGCTCAGGCGACGTCGGGAATAGGATGATAGGTGAGCGGCAGGCTCGCGTGCGGGGGCCAGCTCGCGAGTGCAGTCGTGTCCGCGATCAGGCGGCTCGCCGGCGCTTCACAGGCGAGGTAGGCTCGATTCTTTAGAATTCATTTTTGAAGACGAGCGGCTGGCGCGGATTAACGAGACATTTTGGTACGGAAGACTGTACCAAATCCCTCGAACCATCGCCGCGCTCGCCGGCCTGGTAACTCCGTCCCGCTCCCGATGAGATAATTGGCGCCCGACCGACCCGAACGGAAGAGGAACAGGTGGAGCCCAAGCTGACCATTGCCGCGCTTCAGCAGATGAAGCGCGACGGACGCAAGATCGTCGGCGTGGTCGCCTGGGACTACCCAATGGCGCAGATCGCGGACCGCGCCGGAGTGGATCTGATATCGGTGGGCGATTCCGTCGGCGTGAATCTCTGGGGGCACGCGACGGACACCGAAGTCACCGTGGACGAGATGCTGATTTGCTGCAAAGCCGTGTGCCGCGGCGCGAAGCGCGCCCTGGTGAGCTGCGACGTGCCCCACGGTCCGGTGCAAGCCGGCACCGAGGCCGCGGTCGGTGCGGCCGTGCGTCTCGCAAAGGAAGGCGGCGCCAACATCGTGAAGGTCCTGGGCGATCCCGGCATGGTGAAAGCCATCGTTCGAGCAGGCGTCCCGGTTTTTGCCGAGTTTCATGGTGAAAAGCTTCCCGTCGAGAAGCTGGTGGAAGAGGCCAAGCGATTGCAAGACGCCGGCGCTTCGGTTCTCGACTTCAGACACTCGGGCCCCGTGGCCGGTCTGGCCGTTGCGCGCGCGGTTTCCATTCCGGTGATCGGGGGCTTGGGCGGCGGTCCGTGGCTCGACGGGCGCGTGCGCCTGGCGCACACCGCCATCGGCTATGCGGCGAAGTGGATCGACGCCGAGACCGAGACTTATGGCAATGCCGCGAAGCTGAGCCTCGATGCCTTCCGTGCACTGATCGATGACGTGCGTTCAGGCCGGCAAATCAGAGGGGGTTAACCTGCCCACCACTCTCATCGACGGCATCAAGACCCGCTACGAGGTAATCGGCAGCGGGCCGCCTCTGCTCATGTATTCGCCCGCCGGGTTCGATGCGACCCTGGACAAGTGGACCACGCAGGGCGTGTACGCGAGGATCAAGCTCCTCGACCACCTGCCGAAGAAGTACACCTGCATCATTTTCGATCGCCGCGAAACCGGCCAGTCGGGCGGCCGCGTCGAACGCATCACGTGGGCGCACTACGTGGCGCAGGGCAAGGGCTTGCTCGACCACCTGAACTTCAAGCGCGCGCATCTCATGGGCGGCTGCATGGGCTGCTGCTCAGTCATCGCATTCGGCGTCGCCTACCCGGATGCCGTGCTGAGCATGATTCTCTATTGGCCGGTCGGCGGTGCCAGATACCGCATCAGCACGCACAAGCGCTTCGCGGACCACCTCGCGTACGTCGAGCAGCACGGCCTCGCGGGCGCGGTCTCACTCGTGATGCAGGAAGGGAAACCCTTCAACGCCGAGCCGAGAGGTGGGCCCTGGGCTTCGGTCATCAGGAACGACCGCGCCTTCGCCGATTCCTACGCGAAGGAAGACGTCGGCAAATACAAACAGCTCGTCACCAGCATGTGCCGCACGCTCTTCGACCGCGACACATCTCCGGGCGCCGAGCCCGAGGACATGCTTCGCTTGGACATCCCCGCGCTCGTCATTCCGGGCCGGGACGCGTCGCACGCGACATCTGCCGCCAGGTATCTGGAAGAATGCCTGCCGCGTGCCGAGTACTGGGACGTTCTGCCCGACGGCCAGACGGAGGAAACCGCTCCGGCGCGGCTGCTGGAGTTCCTGGATAAGGCGACTGCCGGCGCTCGATAGCGCGTAAGCGGCCTTGTTGCGGTCGTTTCAGATGGCGGAAAGCCGTTCGACGGTGTCCGGAAAACGTTTCACCAGATTTGATCAGCAAGGCTGCCTGCACATTCGGCTTAGCCCGCCCCTGCTCCCAGTTCTCCAGCGTGCGGACATGGGGTGCGGAGGTATACCGCAAACAGCGCCCGCGAGATCTTGAGATGCTGCCAACGCGGACGAGATCCCGCGGTGTGACTTCCGGTGCGGGCTTGAACTCCACCGCATGCGTGCGCAATGTACGCTTGCCCTGCCGCGCTTCCGCCAGCACCGCCAAGGCTACCTTCACCTTGAACTCCGCCCCGTGATTCCGTCTCGACTTTCTCGTCATCTCGATCTCCGTCCAAACCGGGCGATTCCGTCACCCACACGGGCAGAGATTACACTTATCCGACTGTCTAGATTTGTGGGGCCACTTCTGGGGAAGTCCCTAGACACCCTTAAATCAGTCAACAGAAAAACCCATCTTCAAGCAGCCATCGCGCCAATGCTCACAGTTCGCATCACCATGAACTTCTGGACGTATATTTTCATATCAATATCAACTCTACTCCTCTGATCGTCTTCTCAAGCGGTTTGCTTCTTCCGGTTTCCCCAGAACCTCTAGGCACCTTGCCCAATTGCCATACAGAAACCTTAGGGGGTGCTTTCTTTCTGCCTTGTTAAATTGTTCAGTAGCCTTCTGACAATTCTTCTTTGCTTCCTCCGTAGCGACACCCGTTTTCCAATTAATTCCCTTGGTGGCCAACTCGTAATACAAATATCCGAGATTTGCCTGAGCGGGCCAATTCGCAGGATCGATTTGGATAGCTTGGTTGCACTCCCTTTCTGCCGCTTCAATCTTGTAAAGCCGCAAGAAGACATTGCATTTAAGATTGTGCGCGTAATACAGCTCTTTCTTATTTTCTATCATGTAATCCAAAAGGCTAATTGTCTTTGCAAAATTAGAAGATATATCACCCCTTTCAGCATTGTATAAACTCGCCGCAAGTACGTAAGGGTGGGTCAATTGCATGACGATTTCCGAAGCTTTCATCACGATATTGTCGGAATCAGCGCGATCATTATTTGATATAATTTTAGTGCTCAGACTTTCTCCACCAGAGATTCTAAGAGTTACCTCGAAGCTATTGTCAATTTTCGTTATCTCACCCGTTACCCGTTTACTTGGACGATTGAGAAGAGCAGATATGAACTGGGCTGCTGATCTCACTGTGAAGTCGGAGCCGGGTATTTTGGCTTCGACAGTTTGTATACCAACCCATTGCCGTGGATAGGCCACATCGAAATCACGTTCCGCGTTGCGGGCAATCCGCCGAGTTTCAGCAGATATTTTTTGGGCAAGGACATCGGGCGCGTAACCCCATTTCTGAACAGATTCAGGCGCCGATATGCTTTCGATCGTAGGCGTCGGCCATAGAACCTGGGCTCCCACAATAACAAGCAGCGCAACTATAACGAGGAACGAGATTATAGTAGCAATGCTTTTTATCCAATCAGCGATCATGCTCAACATGAGGGAACCTCTTTCAAGCTGCTTCATCCTTACTGCTCGACTGACCCTCATGTGAGCACTCAACGGTTGCGGGGAAACCTAAGGGACAGACCCCGTTTTTTTTCTGGAGCCTCTGTTCGCAGCCGGCGACATGGAAGTCAAGGCAATCGCACGCGCGCCTCACGATGCCAACTCCCTCATTCCGCCGGAGGAATGGGACCAGAATCTAGCGTGCCGATTGCATCAAGCAACGACTGCGGGGCCGGTACATAGGCATACGGATTACGCAGCACCCGCCACCGCGGCCAAATTTTTGATGTTGGGCCGACAAGCCCGCCTTTCTCGTACAGAACCACAGCGCCAATTCGCCGGTTACGCGTCGGTTGAAATCGACGCTGAATCGGGTCCACCCATTCCTTCATTCCGCCGGGTACCTGCGAAACATCTATGGCCAATAGATTCATGCTGTCCCTTGAGAAATGATGAAGCTCGGCCGTCAGCAGCCGCTCGGCTCGCCAATCGCCAGACGGTAGTCGCACAACCGCTTGAGTAATGTTGCCGGTGTTATTCATCATGTGCGCCGTACCCAACACGGGGCCCGGGGCTTCAGCCATTAGGCGTGGGATCACTACCGGCGCCAAAGGCGCTGCAAACTTTATGAACGCGCCAGCTTCAGGCCTCATGGCGCTTTAAACCTACGTCGGTCAGCCGAATGTAGTCTTCCAAATCCTTTGACTTAGCGAAATCGAAGCTCGGTGACAGCAGTACTTCAATCTCAGTGTCTGGGTTATCTTGGACTAAACGTGGCGCCATGGCGGTCATTTGGGCTTCCGCGTCTTCCATCGCATCAGACCGCTCTGGCGCAATGACTTCGCAGAAAACTTCCTGCTCGTCGAATACGAAACGCGTATCAAGTTTTTTCGCGCCTAGTTGCGGCTCCAAGCTTGGAATTAAGCCAATCCGCACGAGGCCGGCTGCAAACTCAAGCTCTGAGCGCGCGGAGGCTTCGCCCTTCTTCGCGCGTGCAAGGACTTCACGGAAGCCGTCGAGGGATTCGCAACATAGCAAAATCAATCCTAGATGGATCGCCGGATGTATGTACATCAGCCCCCTCCCGTGACTTTCCATCCGATCCAAGCGCTCAGGCCAGTGCCGTTCAACTGCTAAAAGGGCCTCGCGCGCTTCAGCCTCCGAATGCTCCGGCTCAATGCCCAAGCACCAATGAGCAACAAAATCAGCCCACGGCAGGTCGAGCGACGAACGTAGGACTTTCATCGCTGAGGGGTCAACCACGGCCACTTTCAGATCACCGAGTAGCGGAGTTCGGGTACCGAGCGTGGCGCGCCGCGCCGGTGCAATGCTTGCGATCTACGTATCGCGCACGTCCACTGGCCGACCGGCCTTCTGCCGCTCGGCGGCCAATGATGCAGCCTCACGAATGATCATTTACCGAAGTCGGCCGGCCGCGGGGACTGGCTATGTAACCCCGGCAGGTCTGCTGTCAGTCCCGCTTTTGCGAAGCGCGCTGAGATACGCGAGCCAAGCTTGGGTGGTGGCTGGTTCTCTTCCCTGAGTGCGTTGCGCAGGATGTGGCGGACTTCCTTTTCCATGCTGCACCCATGGTGCTTGGCTCGGCGTTTCAAGTGCGATTTCACGTCGTCTTCCAGATGGCGAACGATGACCTTCGGCTGAGCGGCCGATCAGCTCAGGGCTAGAGCGCCCTGATCTGCACCTTGCGCCACTTGATGGCGCCTCCGGGGGCGTCTTTGGGGCCGTTGCCGAACTGCAGGGCGAACGGTCCCTCCGCGTGCTTGCCGTCCTGAACGTCGACGGTCTGGACTCCGTTCAGCACGACGGTGAGCTGCGAGCCTTTGGCCGTGATCTCATAGGTGTTCCATTTGCCGCCGGCTTTCGGCATGGGCGCGACCTTGGCCACGTTGACGATCGCGCCGGTGCCGTAGTCCGGCTCCGGGCGCTGGTCGTAGATGTTCACCTCGTAGGCGCTTGTGGCGGTGACCTTGCCGGGATCGGTACAGCGGATGAAGACGCCGCTGTTGGTGGTGTGATCCGCCCAGAACTCCGCCCTGATCTGAAAGTCCTTGTAGGAGTTCTTCGAGACGAGATAGCCGCCCTTGCCCTTGTCGGCCACGATGGCGCCGTCCTCCGCTC